>NZ_JBXARJ010000010.1:0-190262 GCF_058808115.1 Shinella sp. GW821-FHT11G07 | reverse complement strand
TTCGTCTATCGGTTAGGACGTCAGATTTTCATTCTGAAAAGAGGGGTTCGACTCCCCTAGGGCGTGCCACGGTTCCCTCACAAAACTGATGATTTCCGCCCTCGCCGCGCGCGATTCCGTGTTTGCGCGCGCCGTGGAAAAAATAGAAAATTCCTGCATTTAGGGCTTGCACGAATCCGCCGGCCCGACTAGAAGACGCCCACCGCACGCGCCCTTCGTCTATCGGTTAGGACGTCAGATTTTCATTCTGAAAAGAGGGGTTCGACTCCCCTAGGGCGTGCCACGGTTCCCTCCCCTTGCATGACGGATCAGAACGCCTTTGCAGCGTCCAGCACGCGGAACTGCATGCGCCGGCTGCCCTGCCAGCTGTCGGCGGAAAGCGTTCCTGCAAGATGCACCGCCTGGCCGCGCTCCTTCATCAGGAAGACGCCGAGATCGGCTTCGGCAGCGCGGAAAGCCATGGCATCCATGCGGCCGCCGTCGGGGCCTTCCAGACCGATGCGCAGGTGATTGACCCCGACCGGGCGCACATCGCGCACACGGTGCGCCGGCAGCGCGAAAATCGGCTGCGGATGGCCGGAGCCGTAGGGGCCGGCCTGTTCGAGCTGATCGGCAAGGGCAAGCGTCGCGCCGCTGGCGCTGAGCGCGCCATCGATCTTCAGCGTCTCCACGGCCACGAGGTCGCGCACGGTCCGCTCTGCGCGTTCTTCGAAGAAGCTGCGCAGCCGGCCGAGATTGGCCCGTTCCACCGTCAGGCCGGCGGCCATCGCGTGGCCACCGCCTTTCACCAAAATGCCTTCGTCGACGGCGGCGCGCACCATGCGGCCCATGTCGAAGCCGCTGATCGAGCGACCGGAGCCGGTGCCCTTGCCGGAGGGGTCGAAGGCGATGGCAAAGGCGGGGCGGCGGAAACGATCCTTGAGGCGCGAGGCGAGCAGGCCGACGACGCCCGGATGCCAGCCTTCGCGGGCGGTGAGAATCACCGCGGCGCTTTCGCCCGTGCCGTATTCCGCCTGCGCTTCGGCCTCGGCCTCGGCCAGCATCGCGGCCTCCATGACCTGACGCTCGCGATTGAGATCGTCGAGTTGCTTGGCAATGCGCTCGGCCTCGCCTGGCTCGTCGATTGTCAGGAGACGGCTGCCGAGCGCCGCGTCACCGATGCGCCCACCGGCATTGATGCGCGGGCCGACGAGGAAGCCGAGATGATAGGGCGTCACCGGCCCGCCGATGCCCGCCTGCTTCAGAAGTGCCGTCAGCCCGGCATTGCCGAGATGGCGCGCGGCGACCAATCCCTTCACCACATAGGCACGGTTGAGGCCCTTGAGCGGAACCACGTCGCAGACCGTGGAGAGCGCCACGAGATCGAGCATGGAGAGCAGATCGAAACCTACGGCCCGCGTATCGCCGCGCGACCGCAAGAGCCGCTGCAGGGCCACCAGCACGAGGAAGACGACGCCGGCGGCGGAAAGATGCCCCTGCCCCGAAAGATCGTCCTCACGGTTCGGATTGACCAGTGCCAGCGCCGGCGGCAGGTCCTCGCCGACCTGGTGATGGTCGAGGACGACGACGTCGATGCCGCGCTCGCGCGCCACGGCGAGCGATTCGTGACTGGTCGAGCCGCAATCGACCGTGACGATGAGCTGGGCGCCGCGCTCGATGAGCTGCGCGATGGCGTTGGGGTTCGGGCCGTAACCCTCGAAAATCCGGTCCGGAATGTAGATTTCCGCCTGGACGCCGAAATGCGCGAGGAAACGATAGAGGAGTGCCGAGGACGAGGCGCCGTCGACATCGTAGTCGCCGAAGATCGCGACCCGTTCCCCGCGCTCGACGGCACGCGCCAGCCGCTCCACCGCCGCTTCGCAATCCATCAGGCTGTAGGGCTCCGGCATCAGGCGCCGCAAGGTCGGATCGAGGAATTCGAGCGCGCCGTCGAACGGCACGCCACGACCCGCCAGTACGCGGGAAATCAGGTCCGGCAGGCCATGACTCTGGCTCATCGCCAGCGCACGGTTCTCCCCCGCCTGGTCGAGCCGCGCCACCCAGCGCTGGCCGGTCGCCGAGCGCTCGACGCCGAGAAAGGCCCGGCTGACGGGATCTGCGTTTTCCAACATGCTCATGGCGGCTCCTGACAGGCCCTAAAAGACCAGTGCCCGCGCTCCGGCGCAAGGGCGGAGGCGGGCACGGATTTGTTCGCGGTGGAAAGACGGCAATCAGGCCGTCTTCGGACGCTCGATGCGGATCACCTGCGGCTCGCCGACAAGGTAGCCCTCGCTCTTGATCGAAGCGACGGCCTTGCGCACGGAATCCTCCATCGTCGCGTGGGTGACGAGAATGATCGTCTTCGGATCGGTCGTTTCAGCGCTTGCCTGTGCGCGCTGCACGATCGATTCGAGCGAGATGCCGTTTTCCGCCATGTGCTTGGCGATGCTGGCGAAGACGCCGGTGCGGTCTTCCACGGACAGGCGAATGAAGTAACCGCCGTGATGCTTGCGGATCTGCGCGCGCTTGTAGGGTGCCAGCGCCGCCGCCGGGCGGCCGAGAACCGGCACGGTCTGCGCACCGGGGCGGCTCTTGGCGATGTCTGCGATGTCGCCGAGCACGGCCGAGGCCGTGGCATTGCCGCCCGCACCCGGGCCGACCATCAGCAGTTCGCCGAGAATGTCCGATTCGATCGCGACCGCATTGGTCACGCCGTCGACCTGGGCGATGACCGAATCGAGCGGCACCATGGTGGGGTGCACGCGCTGTTCGACGCCGGTATCGGTCCTCTGCGCCACGCCGAGCAGCTTGATGCGGTAACCGAGATCGGCGGCCGCACGAATGTCGTCGATCGAGATGTTGGTGATGCCTTCGAGATAGATGTCGTCGGCCGAGATCTTCGTGCCGAAGGCCAGCGTCGTCAGGATCGACAGCTTGTGCGCCGTGTCGTTGCCCTCGATGTCGAAAGCCGGGTCCGCTTCGGCATAACCGAGGCGCTGCGCTTCCTTGAGGCACACCTCGAAGGACAACCCCTCCTTCTCCATCTTGGTCAGGATGTAGTTGCAGGTGCCGTTCATGATGCCGTAGACGCGGGAAATCGTGTTGCCGGTCAGCGATTCACGCAGCGCCTTGATGACCGGGATGCCGCCCGCGACGGCCGCTTCGTAGTTGAGGATGCAGCCGTGCTTTTCCGCAATGACGGCAAGCTCGACGCCGTGGGCGGCCAGCAGCGCCTTGTTGGCGGTTACGACATGCACGCCGCGCGACAGTGCCGCCTTGACCGCGGAATAGGCCGGATCGCCTGCCCCGCCCATCAGTTCGACGAAGACGTCGATCTTGGCGTCACGCGCCAACGCAACCGCGTCATCGAACCATTCCGCCGACGACAGGTCGACGCCGCGGTCGCGGCCCTTGGCGCGTGCGGTAATGGCAACAATCTCGATCGGCCGGCCGCACGTTGTCGTAAGCATGTCCCTGCGTTCGACGAGAATCTTCGCGAGCGAGGCACCGACGGTACCCAAGCCCGCAATGCCGATCTTCAGGGCATCTGCCATGGTCGTGTCCTATGTTTGGGAAGGGAGCCCTCCGCGGGTCACGCGGAGGGTGGTGTATCAACGGTGGGCGTTCAGCGAGATGACGTTGTGCATCGTCTCGTCGGCCGTGGAGAGGAACTTCTTGATGTTGCGCGCCGCCTGGCGGATGCGGTGTTCGTTCTCGACCAGCGCGAGACGAACATAGTCATCCCCCATTTCACCGAAGCCGATACCCGGCGCGACCGCGACATCCGCCTTCTCGACGAGCAGCTTGGAAAACTCCAGCGAACCGAGATGACGGAACTTTTCCGGAATTTTCGCCCAGGCGAACATCGTCGCCGCCGGCGGCGGAACCTCGAAGCCGGCCTTGCCGAACGTATCGACCATCACGTCGCGGCGGCGCTTGTAGATGTTGCGCACTTCGGCGATGTCGGAGCCGTCGCCATTCAGCGCATGGGTCGCCGCCACCTGGATCGGCGTGAAGGCGCCGTAGTCGAGGTAGGACTTCACGCGCGTCAGCGCCGCGATCAGGCGCTCGTTGCCGACGGCAAAGCCCATGCGCCAGCCGGGCATGGAGAAGGTCTTCGACATTGAGGTGAATTCGACGGTGATATCGATGGCGCCCGGCACTTCCAGCACGGACGGCGGCGGCGTGTCGTCGAAGTAGATTTCCGAATAGGCAAGGTCGGACAGCACGATGATGTCGTGCTTCTTCGCAAACGCGATGACGTCCTTGTAGAAATCGAGCGTCGCGACATGCGCCGTCGGGTTCGACGGATAGTTGATGATCAGCGCGAGCGGCTTCGGAATCGAATGGCGCACGGCACGCTCGAGCGGCGGGAAGAAGCTCTCGTCCGGCTCGACCGACATCGAGCGGATCACGCCGCCGGCCATCAGGAAGCCGAAGGCATGGATCGGATAGGTCGGGTTCGGGCAAAGGATGACGTCGCCGGGCGCGGTGATCGCCTGCGCCATGTTGGCAAAACCTTCCTTGGAGCCCAGCGTCGCAACGACCTGGGTCTCCGGGTTCAGCTTCACGCCGAAGCGGCGGGCGTAATAGGCGGCCTGGGCGCGGCGCAGGCCCGGAATGCCCTTGGAGGAGGAGTAACGGTGCGTGCGCGGGTCCTGGACCACTTCGCACAGCTTGTCCACGATCGCCTTGGGCGTCGGCAGATCGGGGTTGCCCATGCCAAGGTCGATGATATCGGCACCACCCGCTCGCGCGCTTGCTTTCAAACGGTTGACCTGTTCGAAAACATACGGCGGCAGACGCCGGACCTTGTGAAACTCTTCCATCTTTAACCCCGTTGGGCGCGAAGCCCCTCCGGCGGCCCTGCCGGACGACGCAAAACTCCGCGCGAATCAAGTGATCGGATACGGACAAAAGCGTTCAAAATGAAGGCGCTCCGCCCGGCCGACGGCCAATTGGCCGTCATCCGCTTTGCTGCCAAACGGCAAGAAAGGCAAGTGTTAATTGTTGCCTTCGATCTGCGAAAGCGTTGCCTGGCCGTGACCGTCCCGCAATGCTTGCAATTCTGCGAGCTGGCGACGGTATTCGGCCTCCGAAATCGACCCCGAGCGACGGCGCCCGGCAAGCGACGACAGACGTGCACTGTAGCTGGCCGCTTCCTCGTCGCTCATCTGCTGCGTTTCGGCGCTGACGATGGCGGTAATGTCCGGGTAGACGGCAGAGCGATTGGCGCCGGTATTGACCGTCGAAGCCGTCTCGGTCGTCGAAGCGCAGGAGGCGAAAACGACCGGCATGGCGGCCATGATAAGGGCGGCGCTCACGCGCCTGAATTCGAACGCCATGGGGACGTATGCTCCTGTCGAAACGACCGGTTCCGGATAATGCCGCTAGAGGCTGTCAGGCCCTTGTAATCTGTTTCGTTCAGAATGTAAAAATACAAAAGTAACAATAAAATCGGGAGGGAACGATGGCCGATGAACGCAAAGCGAATGAACGCGATGCGGCCGGAAACAAGCCCGGTTTACAGGCGTTCGACCCCGCCACGATCGAGCCTTATATCGTCAAGGACCCCGAGGCGCTGACGGTCAACCTCGCCCGCACGGTCGAGCAGCTCGGCAAGGCCGCCTCCGCCTGGCTCGCCCCCCGCGAAAGCGGCGAGAAGGTCGACACCGTCTCCGAGCCGATGGTCGACATGGTCAAGACGCTCTCCAAGGTTTCGGAATATTGGCTGGCGGATCCGCGCCGCACGCTGGAAGCCCAGACCCTGTTGCTCGGCAGTTATTTCAACATCTGGTCGCGCACCCTCAACCGCATCGGCGGCCAGGAGGTCGAGCCAACACCCGACCCGCACAGCAAGGACAAGCGTTTCGCCGACGAGGATTGGATCAAGAACCCATTCTTCGATTTCCTGCGGCAGGCCTATTTCGTGACATCCGACTGGGCCGAAAAGCTCGTCGCGGATGCGGAAGGCCTGGACGAGCACACGCGCCACAAGGCCGGCTTCTACGTGAAGCAGATCGCGAGCGCCATTTCCCCCAGCAACTTCGTCACCACCAATCCGCAGCTCTACCGCGAAACCGTCGCCTCGAGCGGCGCAAACCTCGTGCGCGGCATGAAGATGCTGGCCGAGGACATTGCCGCCGGCCGCGGCGATCTCAAGCTGCGCCAGACGGACACCTCCAAATTCGCCATCGGCGAAAACATGGCGCTCACGCCCGGCAAGGTTCTGGCGCAAAGCGATGTCTGCCAGGTGATCCAGTACGACGCGACGACGGAAACGGTGCTGAAGCGCCCTCTCCTCATCTGCCCGCCATGGATCAACAAATTCTACATTCTCGACCTCAACCCGGCGAAATCCTTCATCAAATGGGCCGTCGACCAGGGCCACACGGTCTTCGTCATTTCCTGGGTGAACCCGGACGAACGCCATGCGACCAAGGGCTGGGAAGCCTATGCCCGCGAGGGTGTCGGCTTCGCACTCGACACGATCAAGCAAGCGACCGGCGAAGAGGAAGTGAATGCGATCGGCTATTGCGTCGGCGGCACGTTGCTGGCGGCCACGCTTGCCCTGCACGGACAGGAAGGCGATAAGCGCATCCGCTCGGCGACGCTGTTCACCACCCAGGTCGATTTCACCCATGCCGGCGACCTGAAGGTCTTTGCCGACGAGGAACAGATCGACCTCATGGAACGCGGCATGAAGGCGACGGGCTACCTCGACGGTTCCAAGATGGCGACCGCCTTCAACATGCTGCGCGCCTCGGAACTGATCTGGCCCTACTTCGTCAACAACTACCTGAAGGGTCAGGATCCGATGCCCTTCGACCTGCTCTACTGGAATTCAGATTCCACACGAATGCCTGCCGCCAACCATTCGTTTTACCTTCGGAATTGTTATTTGAAAAACACCCTCACCAAGGGCGAAATGGTGCTGGCAGGCAAGACGCTGTCGTTGAAGGACGTCAAGATCCCGATCTACAATCTCGCCACCAAGGAAGACCATATCGCGCCGGCAAAATCAGTCTTCGTCGGCAGCCAGTTCTTCGGCGGCAAGGTCACCTATGTCATGGCGGGATCCGGCCACATTGCCGGCGTCGTCAATCCGCCGGACAAGATGAAGTACCAGTTCTGGACCGGCGGCCCTGTAAAGGGTGAGTTCGAGGACTGGGTGAAGAGGGCGGACGAGACACCCGGTTCCTGGTGGCCGCACTGGCACGACTGGATCAAGGCCGAGGACGACCGCATGGTGCCGGCGCGCAAGACCGGCGGCACCATGAATTCCCTCGAGGAAGCGCCCGGCTCCTATGTGCGCGTGCGTGCCTGAAACGACATGAAATTTGATCCGCCGCTCGTCTCCGGCACCCTCGTGCAGCGCTACAAGCGCTTCCTGTTCGATGCCATTCTCGACGATGGTTCGGCGATCACCGGCTCGTGCCCCAATACCGGCTCCATGCGCGGCCTGACGGCACCAGGCTCGCGCATCTGGATGTCGACAAGCGACAGCCCGACGCGAAAACACCGCCACCGGCTGGAGCTGGTGGAGGCGGACGACACGGTCGTCGGCGTCAATACCGGCCTGCCGAACCGGCTTGCCGAGGAAGCGATCCGCGCCGGTCTCGTCGCCGATCTCGGCACCTATCCCGTGCTGGAACGGGAACGGAAATACGGCCGCAATTCGCGCATCGACATCCTGCTTTCCGGTCCCGATCGGCCGGCGGCCTATGTCGAGGTCAAGAACGTGCATTTCCGCCGCACCCCCGACCTTGCCGAGTTTCCCGACACGGTGACGGAGCGCGGTGCCAAGCACCTCGAAGAGCTCGGCGACATGGCCGAGGCCGGCTTTCGCGCCGTCATGCTCTATCTCATCCAGCGCGAGGACTGCCAACGTTTCCAGATCTGCGCCGACCTCGACCCGACCTATGCGGCCGGCTTCCGGCGGGCGCGGGCGCGCGGCGTCGAGGCCTATGCCGTCAAATGTGAGGTTACATTCCAGCAAATCCAGCCTGTGGCATCGATCGCCATGGACGAACCCGGTGCGGCTGCTTTATGAACAGTCACAAAGACTAGCGAAAGTTCGACCATGGTGACCTATATCGACGCGACCTCCGCGCCGCTGAAGAACACGGGCGTGATCCGCCTTTACGACGCAGACGCCTTTGCCGGCATGCGCAAGGCCTGCCAGCTGACGGCGCGCTGCCTCGATGAGCTCTATCCGCTGGTAAAGCCGGGTGTCGCCACCGATGTCATCGACCGCTTCGTCTTCGAATTCGGCATGGATCACGGTGCACTTCCCGCCACGCTGAACTACCGCGGCTACACGAAATCCAGCTGCACCTCGATCAACCACGTCGTCTGCCACGGCATTCCCAACGATAAGCCGCTGCGCGAAGGCGACGTCGTCAACATCGACGTCACCTATATCCTGGATGGTTGGCATGGCGATTCGAGCCGCATGTATCCGGTCGGCGAGATCAAGCGTGCCGCCGAGCGCCTGCTGGAAGTCACCCACGAATGCCTGATGCGCGGCATCGCCGCCGTCCGGCCGGGTGCGCGTACCGGCGCGATCGGCGAGGCGATCCAGGCCCATGCGGAAGCCGAGCGCTGCTCCGTCGTGCGCGATTTCTGCGGCCACGGCGTCGGCCGGCTCTTCCACGACGCGCCGAACATCCTGCATTACGGCCGCGCCAATGAAGGCCCGGAGATGCGGGAGGGCATGATCTTCACCATCGAGCCGATGATCAACCTCGGCCGCCCGCATGTGAAGGTCCTCTCCGACGGATGGACCGCGGTGACGCGCGACCGTTCGCTTTCGGCGCAGTACGAGCACACGGTTGGCGTGACGGCCGACGGCTGTGAAATCTTCACCCTGTCGCCCGGCGGTCTCGACCGCCCCGGCCTCCCCGCTTAGGCCGCCCATGACAGGACCGCGCGGACGAAAGGACACGACATCGCCCGCCGCCAGCGCGGGAGATGAGCCTGCGCCCGCCAAGGATCTGCTCTACGACGCCGATGAGCGGGGCCACTTCTTCGAGCAGCCCGCCCGCACATCAACCGCCAAAGCAATTCCCATCGAGGAAAAGCACTATCACGGTCACCGCGAACGGCTCCGGGCGCGTTTCAGCGGCTTTGGCGATGGCGCCCTTGCCGATTATGAAATCCTCGAACTGCTGCTCTTCCGGCTGATCCCGCGCCGCGACACCAAACCGGTGGCGAAAGCCTTGCTCGACCGTTTCGGCACGCTGTCCGGTGTCTTCGGCGCGACGCCCGCCCTCCTGCAGGAGGTGAAGGGCATCGGTGAAGCGGTGGCGATGGATCTGAAGCTGATCGCCGCCGTCGCACAGCGCACGCTGAAGAGCGAGATCCGCAACAAGACGGTGCTCGCCTCCTGGTCCTCGGTCATCCAGTATTGCCACGCCGTGATGGCGCACGAGCCGCGCGAACAGTTCCGCATCCTCTTCCTCGACAAGCGCAACACGCTCATCGCCGACGAGGTGCAGGGGCTGGGCACGGTCGACCACACACCGGTCTACCCCCGAGAAGTGGTACGCCGGGCGCTGGAACTGTCGTCGACGGCGATCATCCTCGTGCACAATCACCCCTCCGGTGACCCGACCCCGTCGCGGGCCGACATCGACATGACGAAGACGATCGTGGAAACCGCCCGCCCGCTTGGTATCACGGTGCACGACCATATCATCATCGGAAAAGACGGGCATGCCAGTCTCAAGGGATTGAGACTTATGTGATACCCCAAATTTGGATGAGCGTTCTTTCATCCGATTGAAATGCTTTGCTGCCACATACGGTTGACGAAATTTGCACGGCGAAGACAATTGCTGCGACGCAATATGATTCTTCCCGCACAGGACCAGGGCCATCTCACATGCAGGAATATGATCTCGTCGTCGTGGGCAGCGGCCCCGCAGGCCGCCGTGGCGCCATTCAGGCAGCCAAGCTCGGGCGCAAGGTTCTCGTTATCGAACAGGGCAAGCGCGTTGGTGGTGTCTCGGTGCACACCGGCACCATTCCCTCCAAGACGCTGCGCGAAACCGCACTGAACCTGTCCGGCTGGCGCGAACGCGGCTTCTATGGCCGCTCCTACCGTGTGAAGCAGGAAATCAGCGCCGACGACCTGCGCCGCCGCCTGCTCATCACGCTCGACCACGAAGTCGACGTACTTGAGCATCAATTCGCCCGCAACCGCGTGCAGCACATTCGCGGCAAGGCGAAGTTCGTGACGCCCGATACGATGGAAATCGTCAAGGACGACGGCGAGATCATCCACGTGAAGGGGGCCAGCATCATGCTTGCCGTCGGCACGAAACCCTACCGCCCGTCGAACATCCCCTTCGATGGCGTCAGCGTTCTCGACAGCGACGAGTTACTCGACATCCAGGATCTGCCGCGCTCCATGGCCGTCATCGGCGCTGGCGTCATCGGCATCGAATATGCCACGATCTTCTCGGCGCTCGACACGCAGGTAACGGTCATCGACCCGAAATCGACGATCCTCGATTTCATCGACAAGGAAATCGTCGAAGACTTCATCTACGAACTGCGCGACCGCAACATGAAGCTGATCCTCGGCCAGAAGGCCGACAAGGTGGAGAAGCTGGCAAACGGCAAGTGCGAGATCACGCTCGACAACGGCCGCCACGTCACCTGCGACATGGTGCTCTATGCCGCCGGCCGCGTCGGCGCGACGGACAGCCTGAACCTTGCGGCGGCCGGCCTCGCCGCCGATTCGCGCGGCCGCCTCAGCGTCAATCCGGAAACCTTCCAGACCGAAGTGCCGCACATCTTTGCCGCCGGCGATGTCGTCGGCTTCCCGAGCCTCGCCTCCACCTCGATGGAACAGGGCCGCATCGCCGCCCGCGTCGCCGTCGGCGCCATCGCCAAGGAGCCGCCGAAATACTTTCCCTACGGCATCTATGCCGTGCCGGAAATCTCGACCTGCGGTCTCACCGAGGAAGAGGTCAAGGAGCGCGGTATTCCCTATGAATGCGGTATGGCGCGGTTCCGCGAGACCTCGCGCGGCCACATCATGGGGCTGAATTCCGGCCTGCTGAAGATGATCTTCTCGCTCAAGACCCGCCGCCTGCTTGGCGTGCACATCGTCGGCGAAGGCGCCACCGAACTCGTCCATATCGGCCAGGCCGTCCTGAACCTGAAGGGCACCGTCGAATATTTCGTCGAGAACACCTTCAACTACCCGACGCTCGCCGAAGCCTACAAGATCGCCGGTCTCGACGCCTGGAACCGCATGGGCGACCTGTCGCAGGCGGGCTGAGCCATCGGGGGGCGACGCGCATGAAAATCCTGTCGCTGAACGTCTGGGGCGGCATGCTGCACACGCCGCTCCTCGCCTATCTCGCCGCCGTCGATGCCGATGTCTATTGCCTGCAGGAGGTGCCGCGCGCCGTCGCCGCGCGGTCGGACTGGCTGACCTACCGCGATGGCGCGGTGGAACTTCAGCAACACTCAAACCTCTACAAGGAAATCGCAACCGCCCTGCCCGGCCATGACGGTTTCTTCGCGCCGGCGATGCGCGGTGAACTGATCGACGGCGACCGTCCCTGCTGGCAGGAGTTCGGTCTCGCCACCTTCATCCGGCAGGATATCGCGGTGATCGGCCAGGCGCTCGATTTCATCCACCAGAGCTTTTCTCCGCATGGCTTCGGTGACCATCCACGCGCGCGCAACGCGCACGCCTTCCGGCTCTACGACTACGCAGCGGATCGTCCGATTACCGTCGTGCAGTTCCATGGCCTGCGGACCGTGGACGGCAAGGACGACACGCCGAGCCGCGATACACAGGCCGAAGCGCTGATTGCCCTTGTCAATCGCCTTCATCGCCCGGGCGATGGCCTCGTGCTTTGCGGTGATTTCAACCTGCTGCCGGACAGTCGCACCTTCGATGCGCTCTCGCGCCTCAGCCTCGCCGACCTCGTCACCACCCGCGGCTTCACCGACACGCGAACCTCGCTCTACACCAAGCCGGGCCGCTATGCGGATTATATGCTGGTGAACGACCTGGTACCGGTCGCAGCATTCACGGTCGTGGAGACACCCGAGGTCTCCGACCACCGGGCACTGCTCCTCACGATAGACTGAAGACGAACGAACGCCGCAACGTGGGCCGAGAGAAAAATCCCCTCACCCCACCTTCGGCCGCGTCATGGCAAAGACATCCGCCCCGCCATCGGCATAGTCCATGTAGCCCATCCGGCCGAGCGGACGGGCGACAGCCATGTCGATCATGCCGTCGCGCAGGATTTCCGGGCTGATATGGATGCCGACGACCTGGCCGAACACCACCCAGTTGTCCGATTCCCGGCCTTCGATATCGACCGGCCGCAGGATCTGCGTCGCCCGGCATTCCAGTGCCGCATAGGCTTCGCCGACATAGGGCGCGTCGACGAGACGACCGGTCACCGGCGTCAACCCGGAGAGGTCGAATTCATCGACCTCCCGCGGCACGGTGGCCGAACTCAGGTTCATCTGTTCGGCAAGATGCCGGCTCGCCAGCGAGCAGGTGAAGACACCGGTTTCCTCGATGTTCGTCACGCTGTCCTTGTGGCCGCTGGAGGAAAACATCACCAGCTTCGGCCTGTCGCTGATCGCGTTGAAGAACGAATAGGGCGACAGGTTCAGCCCCCCATTCGCCGCCTTCGTACCGATCCAGCCGATCGGCCGCGGTGCGACGATCGCCTTGAAGGGATCGTGCTTCAGGCCGTGCGCGTTTTGCGCTGTCTCGTAGAACAACGCGTCAGGCGCCATCGCCAACCCATGTGACGATCTCGGCAAGCTCCGGCCGCGGCCGTTCGGTCGGCGGTACGGTCGGCGTGCCGATATGGATGAAGCCGGCGACCTTTTCGCCTTCGTTCACGCCGAGGATCGCATAAGCGCGTGCGTCGAAGGCATACCATTCCGTCAGCCAGTTCGAGGCGAAGCCATGTGCGTTGGCGGCCATTACGAGGTTGAGGCAGACGGCGCCGGCCGACATCAGCTGCTCCCATTCCGGGATCTTGAAATGCGGCGCGGCACGGCTGACGACGGCGACCACGACGGGCGCGCGGGTCAACCGCGTATTCTCCACCTTGACCATTTCGTCGGACAGGTCCGGCCTGTCACTGAGCGCGATCTTTGCCAGCTCCTCGCTGATGCGCCGGCGTTCCTCGCCGCGATAGACGATGAAGCGCCAGGGGGCGAGCTTGCCGTGGTCCGGCACGCGCGAGGCGAGCGTCAGCATCTCCTCGACCTCCGCTTTCGACGGGCCGGGTTCGCCCATCTGGAAGGCAGGGATCGACCGGCGGGTCGAAAGATAATCGATCAGCTTGATTTCGGTTTTCATCGGGAGGGAGTTCCAATAACGTGCCGCGGGCGCGGCCTTGAAAATGCCATTAGCCGGGTCTTCAAGTGGAGCCTTACAGTCAGGAAGTCAACCATCCCCATGCGCATGCCGATCCATCCCGCCATTGCCGTGAGCCTTGCCATGGCGAGCCTCGTCTCGTCGTTTGTTCCGGCTCGTGCGCAGGATGCGGTCGATAGTTTCTCCCAGGTCACCACGCCGCTGAAAGGCAGCAAGCTGACCTCGTTCAATCCGATCGTAACGGGCGAAGCGACACCGAAAAATCTGCGCGACATCACCTGCGAGGCGCTGCTGACCAAGGATGGCAGTCCCATGCAGCATGGCCTGACCTGGCGCGTCTTCTCGCCGATCCCGGCGGCCGATGGCAAACTGCCGCTGCTGGCCACCTCCGAGGGCGGCACGGCCGCCTTCCAGCTCGTGCCCGGCGAATACTTCGTCAATGTCGCCTTCGGCCGCGCGGGCGCCACCAAGAAGCTGCTCGTTCCCGAATCCGGTGATGTCGACAAGCAGGTCATGGTGCTCGATGCCGGCGGCATCATGCTGAACGCCGTCTCGGGTTCCGACGTGCGCATCCCACCGAAGGAACTGAGCTTTTCCATCTTCGCCGCCGAAGTGCGCGAGGACGGCGAGCGCAATCTTGTCGTCGCCGAGGTAAAGCCGAATTCCGTCGTGCGCCTCAACGCCGGCACCTACCACGTCGTCTCCGACTATGGCTCGGTCAATGCCGTGATCCGCGCCGACATCCAGGTCGAGGCCGGCAAACTCACGCGCGCGACCATCCAGCACCGCGCCGCAAAACTCACGCTGAAACTCGTCTCCGATCCCGGCGGAGAGGCGATTGCCGACACGGCCTGGTCGATCCTCACCTCCTCGGGCGACACCGTCAGCGAAAGCGTCGGCGCCTTCCCGACGGTTGTTCTGGCCGAAGGCAGCTACATCGCGGTGGCGCGAAACAAGAACCGCATCTACCAGCGCGACTTCACGGTGAAGGCCGGCGTCAACACGGATGTCGAAGTGCTGCTCGACGAAAACGCCAACGATGAGAAGGCGGCCGCGCAAGACGTGGTCGACTGACCCGACGGAGAAATCCCGCGCCGGGTCGCAGCCTCGCGTAGCCGTGGTGCCGTTGCCGCGCAATAGCCCACTGCTGCTACGTTTGTTTACAGAAGGAAGTCTGAGGCAGCGAGACTTGTGATGTTGTCGAACAGGATCGAGAAGTCAGCGGCCTTGTCCCCGTCGGTATCTCCAGAGACGTAGACATCACCTCCGCTGGCCGTGTAGCGCAGTTCGCCCGCCGCTCCGGTGAAGGCGCTTGTGCCACGGAACGTAAATGCCTGATTTCCATTTGCCGTTTCCGAGGCATCGATCCCGGAAAGATTGATGCGGTCGCCTTCCGCACGGCTGAAATCTCTAACGATGTCACGCGTTGCGGCAGTAGTGCCACTCTCCGCCGAGTGGAGATAATTGAAGACATCGGCCCCACTGCCGCCAAAGAGGGTGTCCTGCCCATTGCTGCCCCTGAGGGTATCCTTGCCCGCCCCGCCGTACAGCGTGTCGTTGCCTGTATCGCCACGAAGGGCATCGTTGCCGTCGCCACCCTCGAGCCTATCGTTCCCGCCGCCGCCAATAATGGTGTCGTTGCCTTTCTCACCGAGAAGCCGGTTGGCTACGGCGCTACCGACAAGCCTGTCTCCACCCCAGCCGCCGACGACGTTCTCGATGCCGACATAGGTGTCCCCCAACGCTTGGCCCGCAAGACCTTTGCCTGCGGCGAGATCAACGGAGACCGCCACGGAGAGATAGGCCGAGAAGGAAAGCGTATCCACATCGGCGCCGCCATTCATGTGGTCGATCGCGTCACTTGCAATAAAGCGATCATTGCCGTTCTCGCCGTAGATCCTATTGGTTCCCTGGTCACCGAAGAGGATGTCGTCACCGTCGTTGCCGTGCAGGACGTCATCGCCTATGCCGCCTCTGAGGATGTCGTTTCCGGCATCGCCCCACATGTCGTCATTGCCATCGCCACCCCAGATCTGGTCGTCGCCTTCCTTGCCGTAGACGCCGTCATTGCCCGCGTCGCCCCACAGGGCATCGTTTCCAGCCCCTCCGTTGACATTGTCGTTTCCGGTGCCGCCACGGATGGTATCCGCGCCTTCCTCGCCATAGAGGTTGTCGTTTTCGGAGCCGCCATCCATCGTATCGTCGCCGGTTCCGGCATAAATCGTGTCAAAGCCGGCATCGCCCGAAAGCCGGTCGCCTCCCTGGCCGCCGCTCAAGTAGTCGTTGCCGTTGCCGCCATAGAGGAAATCGTTGCCGTTTCTGCCATAGATCGTGTCGTTGCCGTCCTCGCCATAGAGGGAATCGTCGGCACCCAAAATGAGAACCAATCCACCGTCGCCATCACTGCTATCGATGACGTCGTCCCCGGTGCCACCATAGACAGTGTCCCTGCCCGTACCGCCCTTGATGGTGTCCAGGCCAATGCCACCGTAAATGATGTCGTTACCTGTACCGCCGTCGATAATGTCATTGTGATAGTAGTTGGACTCGGCGATGAAGTATGCGCCATCACCCCAGATGATGTCGTTGCCGCTCCCGCCCGACAGGTTGTCCCGACCCTCGTTGCCGAAAATCGTGTCCGCTCCGGCATCCCCGGCGATCAGGTCGTTGCCCAGGCCACCGGACATCGTGTCGTTGTCGCCGCCGCCTTGCATATCGTCATGGCCGTTGTCCCCCGACATCGTGTCAATGCCGAAGCTGCCGCGCATGGTGTCGGCGTCGTCGCCACCGTACATCTCCTCGCTGCCGCTGCCGCCAAACATCTTGTCCGCGCCGGCACCGCCCCACATGACGCTGCTATGGCCGTCCACGCCCCAGAACGTATCCCAGCCCGCCCCGCCGAAGAGCTGGTCATAGCCGCCGCCGCCGCTGAGTATGTCATCGCCCTCGTCGCCATTCAGGATGTCGTCGCCAGCGCCGCCGTTGAGCTGGTCATGGCCTTTTCCGCCGTAGAGTTCATCCACGCCGTCACCGCCGTAGAGCCTGTCATTGCCCCCCAGTCCATGTAGTTTGTCGTTGCCGCCATACCCGTAGATCGTGTCGAACCAGTAGTTGTCGTCGTAGTAACCTGCACCTGTCTGCCAATTGGTCACGACCCAAGATTGACCTACGATTACATTGGCGAAATCGTTACCCTCAACAGTGCTGTAGCCCGGCATGATATATTCTCCTCGGATTGCACGACAGCGGTCATCGCTGAAACAAGTCTTGCGGAATCCTGTTCATCCGGGGATATTAACGCTACGGAATCCACCCCACTATTCCCATCTGTGAGTACTTTCGCATGAAACCGGAACTGGTCCTGGAGAAAATCCAGTCGATCTATGCTTGGGCGAGCGAGGTGGATACGCGAAGCGGTCTCGACATCCTGCGTGATGCCGTTGGAGCCGAGCATGTCATTTTAGCACGCCAGGATAGAACTGGTCCCGACGACCCGTTAGCTTGCAGCCGGCTCGCATCGCCTAAATTCGATTATTTGAGCACGATCTGGCGGCGCGAATTCGCCGCCTCGCTATACAAAAGCATGCCCGCCCACGGGGCATTTCGCGTGACCGATATCATCCCCTTGCAAGTCATGACGATGAGCCGTAGCTACCAAGAAGTGCTGCGGCCCATCGATGGCGGCCTCGGGGCATCGACCCGGTTGTTGGGTGAGGAAGGCTCGTCGATTCTCTTCATCTGCCGTTCCGCCGAGCGAGGGCTCGATTTTTCCAACCAGGATCTGACGACGATCAATCTTCTGGCCCGGCACGTCGTCGAGGCCAATGAGATTCGGCTTCGGCTGGAAACGAGCCGGGAACGCGAGGCCCAGAGCTACGGCATTCTCAATCTCATCGACGAGGCTGTCGTTCTCCTCGATCGCGACGGGCGGATCATCTTCATCAACCGCGAAGCCGACGGGCTCTTTTCCACGTCCTCGGCTCTTTCCAGCGTCAACGGCTATGTACGAGCAACGAGCCACGTGCACGACCTCCAGCTCCAGGCGGCAATCAGGAATGTCGTCAATCCCGACGTTTCGGGTTCGTCCCAGGCGCCTTACGCCGGGGCACCGCACCGTTTGTCGGTGCCGCAGGAGCGCGGGCTTTCGCTGACCGTAAAAATCCTCCCCGGCAGGGAGCTCGGCGGGGATATGCTCCGAACGACGGCATCCGCCGTCCTGCTCATTACGGATCCTGAAAAATCCGGCCGGATTCACGCGCAGGAATTTTCCGCGCAGTTCGGCCTGTCGGAGCGGGAATCGCAATTGGCTGCACTGATCTGCGGCGGCGCGGCGCTGAAGGACGCATCGGCGATCCTCGGCATCTCCGTCGGAACCGCGCGGCAATATCTGAAATCGGTGTTTCTGAAGACCGGCGTCGCCCGCCAGTCCGATCTCATCCGTCTCGTCCGGAATTGACCACCGACCGGTGCTTCAGGAAGATTGCGCGAAACCTTACCCCACCCGGCGCAGAAACGGTTTTGGCGCCGGCGCCATGGCAAACACAGCCTCATAGAGCCGCGCCATGATGTTCTTGCGGTCGCCCGCATCCAGCTCCGCCCAGGGAATGATGCCGCCGATGCGTGCAGCAATGGTCGAGCCGGACAGCCGGCGGAACTCGCGGATCAACAGCGACAGGCGAAGGGTCATCGACACCTTGCTCGCCAAATGGAACAGCCGGCCGTTCTGCCCCTCGAAAAACACCGGAATGACATTCGCCTGCGCCGACTGGATAAGTTTGGCCGGGAACATCTTCCACGGCAGGTCTTCCGCGCGGCCGAAAACCTTCTTCGCCGTCGCTACGCCCCCCGCCGGGAACACGATCACCGTCGTGCCCTCCTTGAGCAGCCGCACCGCCTCCGCCCGTGTGCGCATGTTGAGCGCCAGCGCTTCCTTGGTCTCCTCGAAGGAGACAGGCAGCGCATAGGGCTGCATTTCCGGCACTTTCAGCAGATCGTTGTGGATCATCACCTTGAACGGCCGGCCGAGCTGTTCGGCGAGTGCCAGCACCGCAATGCCGTCACCGATGCCGAAGGGATGGTTGGCGACGATGACGACGGGGCCTTCCGGCAGGTCCGGCGGCGGCCAGGAGCCCTGCACGCTGAGGCGCACATTGATCAGTTCCAGCATGTCACCGAAGACGCGCGCGCTCGTGCCGACGATGGAGTGGCGCCACGTGTCGTATATCCGGGCATAGCGGTTACGCCCGGCGAGACCTTCCATGGAGCGGATGAACCATCGTTTGAGGCGCGGATCGTTTTCGTTGGCGTAGGAGAGTTCCTTGAACCGCACGGTATTCCCCAAAAAAATAATCCCGCACGGATAGCACGGGATCATTACAGTTTTCAGACAGGTGGCGAGACCATCAGGCCTTGCCGAGCTTTCGCTTGAGGTCCGGGGCCGTGGCTTCCAGCGTCAGCGAAGCGATCGCCTCGTCGAGCGACATCGCCGTCTGGTTCTGCGAACCAAGCCGGCGGATGTTGACGGAGCGTTCCTCCGCCTCCCGCTTGCCGCAGACGACGATGACCGGAACCTTGGTCACCGAATGCTCGCGGACCTTGTAGTTGATCTTCTCGTTGCGGAAGTCGGTCTCGACGACCAGGCCGGCCTCGCGCAGCAGCTCGGCGACCTCGCGACCATAATCGTCCGCCTCAGAGGTGATGGTCGCCACCACCACCTGCATCGGCGCGATCCACAGCGGCATGTGCCCGGCGAAGTTCTCGATGAGAATGCCGAGGAAGCGTTCCATCGAGCCGCAGATGGCGCGGTGGATCATCACCGGCTGCTTCTTGTCGGAGTTCTGGTCGATATAGAAGGCGCCGAAGCGTTCCGGCAGGTTGAAGTCGACCTGCGTGGTGCCGCACTGCCATTCGCGGCCGATGGCGTCCTTCAGCGTATATTCGAACTTCGGTCCGTAGAACGCACCCTCACCCGGCAGGATGCCGGTCTTGATGCGCCCACCGGACTGCGCCTCGATCTGCTTCAGCACGTCCATCATGACGCTTTCCGCCCGGTCCCAAAGCGCATCGGAACCGACGCGCTTTTCCGGACGGGTGGAGAGCTTCACGACGACCTCGTCGAACCCGAAATCCTTGTAGACCGAGAGGATGAGGTCGTTGATGCGCAGGCATTCCGCCGCCATCTGCTCGTCGGTGCAGAAGACATGCGCATCGTCCTGCGTGAAGCCGCGCACGCGCATCAGCCCGTGCAGCGCACCGGAAGGCTCATAACGATGCACGTTGCCGAATTCCGCAAGGCGAACAGGCAGTTCACGATAGGACTTCAAGCCATGCTTGAAGATCTGCACATGCCCCGGGCAGTTCATCGGCTTCAGCGCGAAGACGCGCTCGTCGTCGGTCTCGTCGCCGGCAACCGTCACCTTGAACATGTTGTCGCGGTACCAGCCCCAGTGGCCAGACGTTTCCCACAGCGACTTGTCGAGCACCTGCGGCGCGTTCACCTCTTCATAGGTACCGGAAAGACGACGGCGCATATAGGCGACGAGCGTCTGGAACATGCGCCAGCCCTTGCCGTGCCAGAACACGACGCCCGGACCCTCCTCCTGGAAATGGAACAGGTCCATTTCGCGGCCGAGGCGACGGTGGTCGCGCTTCTCGGCCTCGGCGAGGATGTGCAGGTAGCTGTCGAGCTCCTCCTGCGTGCGCCAGGCGGTGCCGTAGATGCGCGTCAGCATCGGATTGTTCGAATCGCCGCGCCAATAGGCGCCCGCGACCTTCATCAGCTTGAAGGCCGTGCCGATCTGGCCGGTCGCGGCCATGTGCGGACCGCGACACAGGTCGAACCAGTCGCCCTGGTAATAGATCTTCAGGTCCTGCCCCGCCGGGATAGCATCGACCAGCTCGACCTTGTAGGCCTCGCCCTTGGCGGCAAAGACTTCCTTCGCCTTGTCGCGCGACCAGATTTCCCGGGTAAACGGCTTGTTGCGCTGAATGATCTCCTTCATGCGCTTTTCGATCTTCGGCAGATCGTCGGGCGTGAAGGGCTCGTTCTTGGCAAAGTCGTAATAGAAGCCGTTGTCGATGACCGGGCCGATGGTCACCTGCGTGCCGGGCCAAAGCTCCTGCACGGCCTCGGCCATCACATGCGCGGCATCGTGCCGGATCAGCTCCAGCGCACGGTCGTCCTCGCGCGTGACAATCTCGATCCGCCCGTTGGACACGGTCTCGGAGAGATCGCGCAGCTCGCCATCGAGCGCAATCGCAATCGCCTTCTTGGCCAAAGACTTGGAAATCGCCTCGGCGACATCACGCCCCGTCGAGCCCGCGGGATATTCGCGGACGGAGCCATCGGGAAAAGTCAGGGAAACAGGTGCAGACATTCAAAAATCTCCTATCCAGTCCCGCCAACGAATGCGGGTGGTATGCGAGGGTAATAGCCGGAGAGCCGGCGCGTGCGTCGCGCGGTATACGGGGATTTTTGGGTGATTGGAAGAGCGACAAATTTAGTGGTTTACGCATCCATAATTTTTAGTTGTATTATCAAAATCAAGATCTCCCAGCAAGGGAATCGAAAGCAACTCACGTTTACACACCATCCAGAGAGTCATCATGAATCCCGTGATCCGAGCACAACTTCGCGAGTTTGCAAAAGCGAATTCTCTCTTAATTTTCGGCCAAGAAAAACAGTTCGAAATTTACAGTATATTTTCCGTTGTTAGCGGACTTCTCGGAGAAAATGTTGACTCTTACGACATTCACCTCGATGGAGATGAGTTTGGCGTGGATGGTGTCGGGGTATTGATACAAGGTGAAGTCGTAAAGAACAGAATGGAAGCAGGAGAAAAACTTGACGCAATAAACAATCCATCGATAGAATTCGTATTCTTCCAAACAAAAACAAGCACTAGCTACGATTATGGCGATATTTCGAAATTTTTTGATGCGGTATCCGGTTTTTTCGACGGGAGCTTAAAGGAAGAAAGCGAAACGATCGATGACTTGATCGGCGCGATGGAGGCAATTTACGAACGTGGAGTCGGCAAGAAAAATCCAAAAATAAGCTGCTACTACGTTGCAACGGGTAACTATGAGCAACCCGCCCGCGTCGAAAAGCTGCGTCAAAATTTCAGAACTCAGCTAGAAGAAATGAACATCTTCGACACAAAGACAATCACTATTGAGATGGTTGGCGCACGCGACCTGCAACAATGGTATCGAGCAGCAACTAGCGCCATTGAGGTCGAGATTGACTTTCCGAGAAACGTGGTATTGCCCAGCAACAGCCACGTTGAAGAAGCGTATATCGGCTATATAGATGCGGAGAACCTATTACCGTTGTATGTTATTAGAGACGGCAACAATGAAGTTGCCGGTGTGAATAAGGCTGTTTTCTTCGACAACATAAGAGATTATGACGCGAAATCAAAAATAAATATTTCAATAAAAGATAGCGTCAAAACCGGAGGCGGAGCTGAATTCGTATTCAGGAACAACGGCATAACCGTAGTATCAAAAAATATAGATAGAACTGGTGATCGATTTCGCCTTGAAGATTTCCAGATAGTGAACGGCTGCCAAACAAGCAACGTCATCTATGATTTAATCTATGGAGATGGTTCGATAGATGGCGAAGAATCAAACTTAAAAAAATCTATACAGGTCCCATTCCGCCTTATTGGATCAAAAGACGATGAATTTGTGTCTTCGATTATAGTCGGCACCAACCGCCAAAACCCTGTTAGAGACGAGCAGTTTTGGGCCTTACGCCCATTTATGAAGAGCTTTGAAGAGTATTGTCGAAATCTTGAGGCTGAAGAAGTTATATTTTTCGAAAGGCGAGATAATCAATATAGAAACCAGGATATTGAACGCACGCGAGTTATGCAGCCATCAGTTTTAATGAAGGCGGTTGCGGCATTCCTGCTATTTCAGCCACAGAGAGCTGCAAGAGACTATAGAGGAATCCTTTCGGAATATGAAAACGTTATATTTCTGGACGATCAAGATGTCAGAATATACCACGCCGTAGCGTATCTTTACTATAGGCTTGAATTTCTCTGGAGAAATCAAAAAATAGACAATGGGAATAAAACCTTTAGGTACTACATACTGGCGGGAATTGGATTAAAGGCAACAAAAGGAAAAAATGTATTTACATTAAAAAAAGCAAAAATCGCATCCACGTCGGACGATATCATATCAATTGCTAAGGATGAAGAAGCTCTAAAGGCTTCAGTTACCGAAATTGTTCACTTGGTAGAGAGAAGACTTAGGTCGACGGGTGTAACAACCCAGGAGAAAATCCGAGATACCATACGTTCTGAGTCATTTGCTGCAGCCTTCCGTGAGGAAGTGCGGTCACTAGCGAACAAAGCGGAGGAATAATCCGCGGGCTTCTACTCCTACAGTCTCAAAGTAAAAAAGCTGTTCCAATTTTCCCCACCCTCAAAACCTCCCGTATCCTGAACCTCCTTCCGCCGCCGGACGGATCGCGTAACGTGTCGATGCGGGCGGGAGGAGGCGCTTTCGTGTTCTGCCGAAACGTACGGCAGGGGCGAGAGAGGCGTGGAGCGCCGTGGTGACCAAAAGCCTTTTCCCGTGTCTGCGGGATCGGGCCGGCGGGCGTTGCGGCGGGCGAGGCTTCCCCCTTCCCCGGGTCACGGGGTCGGCTTGGGTCCGCCATGCAAGCATTGCCACGCATGCCCCCGAAACCTGTGCCAAGCGGTTTTCGGACAAGGTGCATGCGAAGACGATGCGCAGCGAAGTCTTGCCATGCCTGAAGGAGGATTAGACCGCCTCCGAAGAACGCCTGGGCCGCGCGAAAGCGAAGCCACCCACTACCCCCCATTCCAGAGGCAACGCTTTCGCGCGGTTCTCCGGACCAGGGCAATTCCAGCAAGGTGTTTGGAATTGCGAAACGAAAACGCCACACCAACCCGATGGGCAACCTGCGGGCCGTTTTTGGCTGCGCACGATTTTGGGGAGTGCCGACGATGCCGGATACGAGGAAGACGCCGCAGCCCGCGATCGACCGCAGCAGCCTGCCGGTCTACCAGGCCGCGGCGAGCCAGGCCGGCTTCTTCCATACCTGCCGCCTGCCGCAGTGTCGGCGCGCCCGGCGCTGCATCGGCTGGCACCCGGAGGATGCGCGCGGCCCCGACGTCGTCGACCTCACGCTGCCGCCCTGCGTCACCGACAAAGCCAGCTTTCGACGGATGGGGCAGGCTCTGGACGAATTCAACCGGTGCATCCAGGCGGCGTTCGCCGCCGATGGCGACACCGACGACGCGCAGGACGCGGATGAGGACAGCGACGATGACGCAGACGTCTGGCCGTTCCCCGTCGTCGTGATCCCCCGTCACCGGCGCAGCCGCCACGGCGGCCGGCGCTAAAACACTTTCAGCCGAAGCAGCATCGCTTCGGCGTCGCAGACGCGCCGTAAAAACAAGACGCTAGCGCAATGCCGGTGAACCAGATTTCACCGGCATTGGTCTGGCGGATCAGGAGACGCCGAGCGCTTCCGCCGAAATCCAGAACACCGCGTCCTGCGATTCGGCGGTTTCCAGCCAGACGAAATCGAGATGCGGGAACTCCTCTTCCAGGATTTCCCGGCCCGAGCCGATCTCGCAGATCATGCCGCCATCCGGATTGAGGAAGGCGGGTGCGTCGTGCAGGATGCGGCGCACGAGATCGAGCCCGTCGACGCCGCCGTCATGGGCCATGGCCGGCTCGGCGCGGAATTCCGGCGGATAGCCGTCGAGCGCCTCGTGGTCGACATAGGGCGGATTGGTGATGATGAGGTCGTAGGTGCGGCCGGCGAGCGGCGCGAAGAGATCGCCTTCGAGAAGGTTCACCTGCCCCGCGACGTCGTGTTCGGCGACATTGAGCGCCGCCACTTCCAGCGCATCGGCGGACAGGTCCACCGCGTCGACCGTGGCGTTCGGGAAGAATTTCGCCGCCAGCACCGCCAGGCAGCCCGAGCCGGTGCAGATGTCGACGGCGCTTTCCACCGCGATCGGATCGGGCAGGAAGGACGAGCCGTTTTCACCGAGATATTCGGCAAACAGGATTTCGCCGATATGCGAGCGCGGCACGATCACCCGCTCGTCGACATGGAAGCGCACGCCCTGGATATAGGAGCGGCCGGTAATATAGGCGGACGGCTTGCGCGTCGTCACCCGCGTCTCGATGCGCTCAGCGATGAGCTTGCGCTCGGCCGGCAGCAGGCGGGCGTCGAGGAAGGGATCGAGCGCGTCGATCGGCAGGTCGAGCGTGTCGAGCAGCAGGAAGGCCGCGTCGTCGCTCGCCGTCGTCGTGCCGTGGCCGTAGCTGAGTTCTGCCGCATTGAAGCGGGAAATCGCGTAGCGCCAGTAGTCGCGCAGCGTCACGAGTTCGGTTGTGATGTCGTCCTGTGTCAACGGCGGCCTCGCTTCGGCTATAATCCTCTGGACGGAACCGGCTTTAGAATGGCAAGGGCTGGCGGGTCAACCGATAGAACGGTGACAGGACGACGATGGCAGGGTTTTAGGGTCATGGCGAAGGATGTTCGGAAACCGCAGAGACAGATGCCCGGCTCCAGGCCGCGGGCCGGCCGCACGCCGGTCGTTGCCGATAACGGCAAGCGCGTCACCCTGCCCCGCGCGCTCTCCAAACTCGGCTTCTGCTCCCGCACGCAGGCCGAGGCGCTGATCGCCGCCGGCCGCGTTACGCTTTCCGGCCGCGTCGTCACCGATCCGGAAACGTGGATCGACCTCTCCACCGCCGCGATCGCCGTCGACGGAAACCCCGTCGTCGCGGAAGAGCGCGTCTACCTGATGCTGAACAAGCCGCGCGGCCTCGTCACCACGCGGCACGACCCGGAAGGCCGGCCTACGGTCTACGATTGCCTGAAGGATCACGCGCACGCCCATCTCTCCCCCGTCGGCCGCCTCGACAAGGCGAGCGAGGGCCTGCTGCTCTTCACCAACGACACGGAATTCGCCAACGCGCTGCTCGACCCCGAGACGCATGTTGCCAAAACCTATCACGTCCAGATGGATCGCCTGGCCGACCAACCGCTCCTCGATGCGCTGACGCAGGGCGTCGAGCATGACGGCGAATTCTTGCGCGCGAAGGCGGTGCGGGTGCTGCGTGAGGGCGAAAAAAATGCCTGGCTCGAAATAGAGCTCGATGAAGGCCGCAACCGGCAGATCCGCCGCATGCTGGAGGCACAGGGCGTCGAATGCCTGCGCCTCGTGCGCGTCGCCATCGGCAACCTTGCGCTCGGCGAACTGGAAAAAGGCGCCGTGCGGCCGCTTGCCGAAACGGAGCTTCAGGACCTGCGCCGCCTTGTCGGCAAGGGCTAGCGGAACGCCACTTCGAGATTTTGCCGGTCGCGCGACAGCACCGTGCAGGTCGTCTCGAAGCCTTCCGCCTTGATGGACAGCCTGAATTCGGGCGGAATACCCGCGGAATTGCTGACCGTGATGCCCGCACCGTCCACCCCGAGGCTTTTCACGGTACAATCGATCGTAGAGCGGCGATCGTTGAAGATGATGGCGCCGGCCTTCAGCACCCGCCGCCGGGCGCCCATGCCCTGGGCGGCGGCCATGGCGGTCCAGGAGACGCAGCGGTTGCGCCCGCTCTCCTTCGCCCGGTACATGGCGGCATCGGCCTGGGCGAGAAGGGTCTCGATGTCGCGGCCGACGATCGACAGCGCCGCGCTGCCGAAGCTGGCGGTGACGTTGAGCGTGCCGAAATCGCCGGTGACGGGTATCGCCGCGATCTCCGCCCGCAGCTTCTCGGCCGCCCGCGCCGCGTCTTCCGCGCCGGCATGGGGCAGCACAATGGCGAATTCCTCGCCGCCGAGCCGGCCAAAAAGGTCGCCGGTGCGCAGGTTGGCCCGGCAGGTGGCGGCCACCGCCTTCAGCACCTCGTCGCCGGCGGCGTGGCCATAGGTATCGTTCACCCGCTTGAAGTGGTCGATATCCAGCACCACGCAGGCAAGGTCGTGTTTGTGGCGCAGTGCGGACGCAATGCGCTGCTCGGCCTCGCGCTTGAAGGCGCGGCGTGTCAGCGCCTCGGTCAGGCTGTCGGTCGACGCCGTCTGCATCAGCTCGATGCGGTCCATCGCCGCCCCCGCCAGTTCCTGCAGGATGTCGATATCCCTGCGGCCGAAGGAGCGGGGTGTGCGGTCGATGGCGCAGACGGTGCCGATCGTATGCCCCGCCTTCATCTTCAGCGGCACGCCGGCATAGAAGCGGATATGCGCGTCGCCCGTCACCGCGGGGTGGGCGAGGAAGCGCGGATCCTTCGTCGCATCCTGCACGATCATCGGCTGCTCGTCTTCGAGCACGTAGCGGCAGAACGTGTCCTCGCGCGGCATCTCGTCGTTGGAAAGGCCAGAGCAGGCCGTGTACCATTGGCGGTGCGCATCGATCAGGGAAACGAGGCCGATATCGACCGTGAAGACTTGCTGGATCAGTCGGACGATGCGGTCGAACCCCTCGTCGCGCGGTGTGTCGAGAAGATCGAGATTTTCAAGCGCCGCAAGACGGTCTCTCTCGCGCTGAACAAGCTCCGCCGACGATTTGCCGAATGTCCTCGTCACCCCTGAATTCCTTCCATGAAGGTCCATTTCGGAGGCGCCATATCCGTATGCTTACCCGCCATGGACAATTCCGGTCTGTCTTTTTTGAACATGCGAACCCCGCAGAGGCAACCGCCACCGCCAAATTCCGGAATCGTTTTCCCCGCTCAAAAGGCATCCGGTAGAATGGCACGAAGCAGAGGCCCGGGCTTGATCCTCTAGCCCCTAGAGGAAGTAGCGTCGAAAAATGCCAAGCCGGAGATTCTAGCATGCCGTCCCTTCCCCTCCTGTCCGCCGCCATCATGGGAGGCTACCTCGCTGCCTTCCTCTATCTGACGGCGCGTTCCGCGCAGGCTGCGGGCCAGCCCGTCTGGCTGTTCGGCCTGGGGAACCGTCAAGGCCTATCGGCGCTGCTCTTTCGCGTGGTTTTCGCCGGCGGATTTCTCTATCCGGCAACCGTGCTCGCAGCCGGTTTCGAACCCGTGCATGAAATGGTCGCGCTGCCCTTTCCCATGCGTGTTGCCGGGTTGTTGCTGGCGCTCGCCGGTGCCCTGTTCGGCATTTACGCCCAGCACTATATGGGCGCCTCCTGGCGTATCGGCTCTGTGGAAGGCCATTCCGGCGCGATCGTCGACACCGGCCCTTTCAGGCGGTCGCGCAATCCGGTCTTCGTTGGCCAGGTGGCGATGTTTGTGGGGTTCCTGCTTGCGCGACCGGATGTGATCCAGCTCGCGCTTGTGCTCGGCATAACGCTTGCCGTCTGGCTTCAGGTTCGAATCGAGGAAAAAGTGCTGGTGCGCGATCTCGGCGAGCCCTACCAAGCCTATCGGCAAAAGGTGCCGCGATGGCTCTGACCGGTTCAGCCGAGCATTTTCGCAAGACCATTGACGGTGTTGGCGTTGCGCAGCGTGCCGATGCCGAGTTTCTTCGTCGTCAGATGCGACAGCAACCTGGTTTCGCTCGGTTTCTTGCTGAAATCGATCCACAGATCGCCATCGACGAAAGCCAGCCTGATCGCCGGGTCGGCGATCGTTTCAAGTGCCGGCAGGACGTCGGCGCCGAGCGGTTTTCGCATGACGCGGATGCCGATGTCGGCGCCCTTGCCATCCGGAAAGGGATTTTGGGCCGCAAGACGCTGCCAGCCCGCCGCCGTGCGCAGGATAATATCGACATGTTTGCCGAAACGATCGCGAAAGGCGCTCTCCAGCCGATCCTCTATAGCGGAAAGGGAAGCGTCGTCCCCTTCGAAGATCAGATTTCCGGTGGCAACGAGCGTGCGGGCGTTGCGGTAACCCAAACCTTCCGCCATGGCCTTGAGATCGGCCATGACAAGGCGGCGGCCGGGGCCGAGTACGATACTGTGCAGGAGGGCGACATAGGTGGTCATGGATGCGCCCGGCGTTGCGGCAAAACGGTGTCGCGAGCATCGCACAGAATGGCGTCGAAATCGCAGCAGGCGTGGCGGCACCCCATGGGGACGGTCACGAGATCACCTCTTTGGCGCGGAGACACGCCAGAGGCGCCACGGTGCCCACCAGCGGAACCGTTTTTCCAGCGTCTCCGGCACGGGATCGAAACCATGGGTGCCGCCGGGTCCGCAGCGGGCGACACGAAACAGCGCCATGAAGCCACCCTGCCAGAGCCCGTGGCGGGCGACTGCCTCGTAACCGTACTCCGAACAGGTCGGCAGGTGGCGGCAGGCATTGCCGATGAAGCCGGAGAGCGTAAGCTGGTAAAGACGAATGAAGCCCATGCCGAGCAACCGGCCCGGCGTCTTGCGAAACGGCCCGCGCCAGTTGCGGCCGCTATACGCCAGGCGCTCACCGGAATGCCGGCAGTCCGGGGCATCGCACATCGCCCCTCATCCTGCCTTTTCCAGCCGCTTCGCCTCGATCTGGCCAATGGCATCGACCACGGCGTCGAAGGTCAGCATGGTGGAGGCGTGACGGGCCTTGTAATCCTTGACGGGCTTGAGGAAGCGCATGTCCTCGAATCGGCCGGCCGGCCCCTCGCCGTCGGCCTTCAGCATGGCCAGCATGTCTTCGCGCGCCTGACGAATTTCCGCAGTCGTCGCGCCGATGACATGGCGCGCCATGACCGAGGAGGAGGCCTGGCCGAGCGCGCAGGCCTTGACCTCATGGGCGAAATCGCTGACCCGGTCGCCGTCGAGCTTCAAGTAGACCTTGACCCGCGAGCCGCAGAGCTTGGAGTGGGCGCCGGCTTCGGCATCCGCATCGGCAAGCGTGCCGATCTTCGGGATGTTGCCGGCAAATTCCAGGATACGGCTGTTATAGATATCGTCCATCATGACCCTGTTTTCCGCGTTTTTTGCGGAATCTTCAATGATCCGAGGAGATTATTCCGGTCTCGTCGGGAAAAAAGCATGCCGTGTCGCCTCGTGCCTCTTTCGCACCCATCGTTCGATACTATATGATAACTCGTATTGGGGTGAGCGTTTTGCAAGACGCGAGCAATTCTAGGAAACGTGTGAAGCGGTTTTCCGTCCGGAATTGCGATAAGCAGAAAGCAAGCATTCACCTGTTGTTTGGGAAACCGTGCCGGACGGTCTAGCGCACTGATAAGCCGAGACCAGAAAGCCCCGGAGCCCGCCGACGGAACCCAAGCCTGCAGGGTTAGGCGAATGGCCAATGGCGAGTCCGATAAACACGTCAGGTAACCTGCAGAAAGGTTTATGGGTCCATGGACGCCATCGTCACCAATTTTCCGCGTCTCGACGATCAGTCGGACCGCCCCTCGCAGAAAGAGGCTGAAGACGCCGTTCGCGTCCTGCTTCGCTGGGCGGGCGATGATCCGGAACGCGAAGGCCTGCTCGACACGCCATCGCGCGTCGCCAAATCCTACCGCGAGCTGTTTTCCGGTTATGACCTCGCCGCCGAGGACGTGCTTGGCCGCACCTTCGAAGAGGTTGCCGGCTACGACGACATGGTGCTGGTGAAGGACATTCCGTTCTTCTCGCATTGCGAACACCATATGGTGCCGATCATCGGCAAGGCGCATGTCGCCTACCTGCCGAATGGCCGGGTGCTGGGCCTCTCGAAGATCGCCCGCGTGGTGGAAATCTACGGTCGCCGCCTGCAGACGCAGGAAACCATGACGGCGCAGATCGCGAAATCGATCGACGAGACGCTGAACCCGCGTGGCGTCGCCGTGATGATCGAAGCCGAGCATATGTGCATGGCGATGCGCGGCATCCAGAAGCAGGGCTCGACGACGCTCACCACCACCTTTACCGGTGCCTTCAAGACGGAGCCGACCGAACAGGTCCGCTTCATGACCATGATCCGGAGATAGGCGAAAGCCGGCTCCGCGCGCCCGCAATTCGAGCAAGAGTGAGCAGTGCTTTTGCTCGAATTGCGCAAGAACAAAAGACAAAGCCGACCGCCATGCCGATCACCTTCCAAACCCCTTCCAATGACAAGGCCGAGCTTGAAACGGGCCCGGCCTTCACGCCGCGTTTCGACGAAAACGGCCTGGTGACAGCCGTGGTGACGGATGCGAAGGACGGCGAACTGCTGATGGTCGCCCACATGAATGCCGAGTCGTTGGCGCTGACCATCGAAACGGGCATCGCTCACTATTGGAGCCGCTCGCGCAAGGCGCTGTGGAAGAAGGGCGAGACCTCCGGCAACCTCCAGACCGTCGTAGAATTGCGGACGGATTGCGACCAGGATGCCGTCTGGCTCAAGGTGTCGGTTGCCGGCCATGACGCGACCTGCCACACCGGCCGCCGCTCATGTTTCTACCGCACGGTCTCGAACGGGCCGGATGGCGCAGTGGTGACGATCACCGGCGGCGAGCCGCAATTCGACCCGGCCGCGATCTACGGTAAAAATTAAGCATCTGCGCGAATTCCGTTCAGTTCCGGCACGGATTCACCAATTGGCAACCGGTCTGATCGCCTAATGCCACGCATGGCGGCCTGTATCCCCGCCATGTGGATCGGAACATGGAACCCCATCGCTGTAGTGCGTCACGACCGGTTTCCACCGCCTCCCCGAAAGGGGCGACGATCCCGCGGGCCAGCGCCCTCCTCCAGCCTCAAATGAACGCACGCGGCAGACGCCACACAGGGATTTTTCCAGCAAAAGTTCCCCGGGTCACAGTCTGCCTCTATCCTGTCATCTATTGTGTAGCAGATAAGCCCGAGGTTCAGGAACCGATTGCCTCGGCGCGAATTCCTCTTTGGAATGGAGGCCTGGCATGCTGAACTGGAGTTTCAATCGTAGTCTCGTAACGGCGGATGCCTCAGATCCAGGCGGCCCTTCCATGAACGACATGTCTCATATTCCCACGCCGGCTCAGCCGCGCAAATCCAAGATCGCGTTGGCACTTGGCGGTGGCGCCGCTCGAGGCTGGGCTCATATCGGCGTGCTGCGGGCACTGGACGAAGAAGGCATCGATGTCGGCATGATCGCCGGCACTTCGATCGGTGCCCTGGTCGGCGGCTGCTACCTTGCGGGCAAGCTCGACGAACTGGAAACCTTCGCCCGGTCGCTCACCATGCGGCGCATCGCGAGCCTGCTTGATTTCACCATTCGCGGCTCCGGTCTGTTCGGCGGCATGCGGTTGACCAAGCGCATGCAGGAGCACCTGGAGAACCTGTCGATCGAGGAGCTTGACCGTCCCTTCGTCGCCGTGGCGACCGAAGTGAACAGCGGGCACGAGGTCTGGATCAACAGCGGTTCGCTGATCACCGCCATCCGCGCGTCCTACGCCCTGCCCGGCATTTTCGAGCCGATCAAGTGCAACAACCGGACCCTGGTGGATGGCGCTTTGGTCAATCCGGTGCCTGTATCCGTCTGCCGGGCCCATGAGGAGCCGCTGGTCGTCGCGGTCAACCTCAACTACGACCTCTATGGCCGCTCGGCCGTGATCAAGCACAGTGCCAGCCAGCAGAAGATCGACGATCACCGGCAGGAAGACAGCGCGGCGCGCATGGGGCTGACGAGTGTGATGGTGCAGTCCTTCAACATCATCCAGGACCGCATTTCCCGCGCGCGCCTTGCCGGCGACCCGCCGGATCTCTCGCTGCATCCGAAACTGTCGGATATCGGTCTTTCGGAGTTCCACCGCGCGGGCGAAGCGATCGATCGCGGATACCTGGAAGCCAAGGCGCGGATTTTCGAAATCAAGCGCATGCAGGAAGTCGTCCTGATGCGCTGACGCGTTATCAAGACCAAGACGCACGATAGGGCGGAGCGATGACAATCGTTCCGCCCGAAACCGTTTTGAGAGCAATCAGCTGGCGATATAGGCCTTGATGGCGTCTGCTTCGTGCTTGATGGCGCGAATGTGGGATTTCACCACGTCGCCGATCGAGATGATGCCGACGAGCCGGCCTTCCTTTTCCACCGGGATATGGCGGGCGCGCAGCTTGCTCATCATTTCCATAAGGTCGTCGACGGTTTGGTCTTCGCCACAACGATAGACGTTGCCCCACATGATGGAGGAAATGGGCTTGTCCAGGCTGTCTGCCCCGTTGCGTGCAACCGCGGCAACGATGTCGCGCTCGGTCACAATGCCCGCAATGCGGTCGTTGCGATCAACGATGACAATGGCGCCGATGTGATTTTCATGCAGATAGACGGCAGCCTGCTTGACTGTGAGCTGCGGGCCGCCGGTTACGACGTTGCGGCCTTTTTCGTCCAGTATCGTCTTTACATACATGCGTACCTCCCGAGTGCATCATGACGCAGAAGGCGGGACACCCGCGCAGGGATGCCCTGCCTGTACCAGCGACATCCGCTTCCTCCCGCGGTATGCCGCATCCGTTCCGATGTGCATGTGCGAACCGGAACACTTATATGGTGCGCCACGAAGGAGGCGATTGCAAGACCGCTAATGGACTATCGTTAATCCCGGCGGGTCTCCGCCGTACCGACGTCGAATAGAGGAAAGAACAGGAAGCCGAAAAGGAAGCCGCCGATATGCGCCTCCCAGGCAATCGCGCCGCCCTCCGCCGAACCGAACACCTGGCCGAAGCCGATCAGGAAATTCGTCAGGAACCAGATGCCGGAAAACACCAGAACGGAGCGGTTGGACAGCGCCTCGCCGATCGTCAGGCGCCGGTTGAGATGGGCAAACTGCCGGCTGATGCGGCCGCTCGGCGAAAAGACGAAGCGGGCAGCGGCCCCCATCAGGCCCGAGACGACGCCGGACGCGCCGACCACCAGAATCATCGCGCCCCAGTGCAGTGTCGTATGGAAAGCGACGGCCGCGGCGGCCGACAGGCACCAGAACAGGAAGAACCGCAGGAGACCGATGCGGCGCACGACGGGCGCACCGAAGGCGACCATCCAGAAGGCGTTGAAAATCAGATGTTCCCAGCTGCCATGCAGCAGCGAATAGGTCACCGGGCTCCACAGCCAGCCCATGTCCTGCTCGGCGAAGGGAATGGCGTAGCGGCCGGGGATGAAGGCGAAATGCAGCAGGACGAGCTCGTCCGTCGAGGTCGAAAGCAGATAGGTCCGCACCACGTGGATGGCGATAAGCACCGCGAGGACCGCGACGAGACTGCCCGGCAGGTTGAAGGCCGGCTCCCGCCTGCGGATATCCGCCCCGCCACCCTGCACCTCAACGCCATCGTTACTCATGAGCAGTCCACCAAAGACATAAAATACGAATCGCGCTTATACAGATAAAAGAAAGGCCGTGCAGCTTTCGCTGAACGGCCGGTGCCCCCAATCCCCGGGGCGGAAGTCGATGTGCAATAACCATTCCCTCGTGGAGGGATGACCGGATGTTCCCTCAACCCGGCCAGGGACGCAATCGAAACCATTCGTTAACCTTAACGGCGGGCTGGCACGAAACTCGCTCCTTCCTTCTGAAAGCCACCGCACACGCTGCTTTTCGTGTCGGAACGGAACAGAAGCGATTGGAAGTGAGCATGCAGACGAAAGCCGTCACGGCACTTTACGACTATTGGACACGCCAGCGTGGTGATCGCACCGTTCCGCTGCGCAGCGCCATAGAGCCCGCCGACATCGCGCCGATCCTGCCCGACGTCTTCATTCTTGAACACAGCCGTCTTGCCGATCCGCACTTCCGGCTTGCCGGCACACGCATCTGTGCGCAGTTCGCGCAAGAATTGAAGGGCGCGGCCTTCGACCAGCTCTTTGCGCCCGATCAGCGCAACCGGGTGGCGCGGATAGCGGAAAACGTCATGGCGCACTGTGCACCGGCAGTCATGCAGGTCGCGCTCGTCGATGGCACGCTGGAAACCACCGAGGCGGAAATCGTGCTGCTGCCGGTCGCGACGAAAGGCAGGACGGCGGATCGCATCATCGGCGCCCTCGCCCCCCTGCCCGGCCAGTCGCCGCCGCTTGCCGCCTTCCGCTACGCAACGCTCGGCGCGCTTTCGGTGATCGACACGAACCGCATGCCGGGTTTCGCCGGCAGCCGGCCGGCGGTTCCGATGCCCACCTCGATCATGGCCATCCGCCCGGCGGCGCTGGGCCAGACAATGAGCCGCGTGTTGCACCTGAGGATATTTGAAGGTGGACGGCGCGTCGATGACGTTTAAACACGCATAACGTCACAACAAAATCAAAAGACACTAAATGGTTGTTAATACATATATTTATAGTTGCTTTTAGCGGCGCGGCAAACCTTCTGTTAACCCCGAAAGCTTAAGAGTTGGAAACAGATAGGATCATCAGGCCCGCGCGCACATGTATTCATTCCAGCAGGCATCACCCGCCGCCCGGAAACCACAGCCCGAGCAACGCAGCTTCCAGCGCGTCTCGGTGAACCTGGGTGGCCGGCTGATGTTGCCCAATCACGACGAATACGACTGCACCGTTCTCGACATGTCACCAGGCGACGCAAATTTCGTCTGCGTTGCGCGCCCACGTATCGGCGAGCGCATCATCGCCTATGTCGATCATCTCGGCCGCATCGAAGGCACCGTCGCCATCCTCAACGATAATGGCTTCGCGATCTTCCTCAACGCCACGGACCGCAAGCGCGAAAAACTCGCCGCACAGCTGACCTGGATTGCCAACAAACACGAACTCGGCCTGCCCGAGGACCGCCGGCACGACCGACTGAGCCCGCGCCAGGCGCCGACCGATCTGACGCTCGACGACGGACGGCGCTACCCCTGCCGCATCATCGACCTTTCGCTCTCCGGCGCAGCGGTCGATATCGATGTCCGCCCGGCCCTTGGAACACCGGTCCAGCTTGGCAATATGAAAGGCCGCGTCGTGCGTCACTTCCAGGAGGGCGTCGCCATCGAGTTCTCCTCTGTGCAGTCCCGGGAAGCCTTGACGGCGTTCCTGTAGCATTTTGGCACGGCCGCAAGTCGGACCCGTTCTATTAGGGGCCTTCGGGCCCCTTTGTTGTTTCAAGGCGAGACAACAGGCCGGCTGGAAAACAATCTCAAAAAAAATTTGCCGCCTCTAAATCCTTCAGCCGCTCTTTTGAGCAACCAGGCTGACGTATTTCCATCTTTGACACTCCAGCAGTGGACCTTGTCCGGCGCCTCCGACCAGGCCTAAGGGCGCGATTTCTCAGGCAACGTCAGTTCGTTCCGCAAGATTTTTATTTTGATTCAGTTACTTGAAGCAGAACCTCAATCATCGCCAGCCGAACGATTCCTTCAAATTTTACTCAAATTCCACTCAAATACAGATCAAATCAAAATCAAATTTTATTCTTGTTTTATTCTTATGCACCCTTGATTTGAACTAAGTTATACTTCGGCTTTTCGCGCAAGCTCAAAACATAGCTGTCATTGTCACCTCATCAAACGGGGACAACGCAATGACAAAAACAATCAAGACAGGGACATTCGCATTCCTCTTTTCTCTGGTTGCGGCGCAGGCCGCCGTTGCACTTCCGGCCAACATTCCGCTGGCGGGCGCGACCAACCAGCCCATCGGTCACTATGAATTCTGCAAGCAATATTCCGACGAGTGCGGCCCGACCGGCAAGGACGCCGGCCCGCTCAAGCTGACGCAGGAAAACTGGAAGACGATTCTCAACGTCAACTACGCCGCCAATACCGAATTCATGCCGATGACGGACATGGAGATCTACGGCGTCGAGGAACAGTGGACCTATCCGGACGGCGCTGCGGATTGTGAAGACTACGTGCTGATCAAGCGCAAGCGCCTGATCGAGGCCGGCATTTCGCCCTCCAACCTCCTGATCACCGTCGTGCTCCAGCCCAATGGCGAAGGCCACGCCGTGCTGACCGTTCGCACTGATCGCGGTGACTTCGTGCTCGACAACATGCGCAACAAGGTGCTGCTCTGGTCGGAGACCGAATACCGCTACCTGAAGCGCCAGTCCTCGGTGAATGCCGGCAAGTGGGTAAAGCTGCAAGACGGTCGTGCCGACGCCGTCGGTAGCGTCAAGTAAGTCCCGGCGTCCACTAGACGCCGCATGACGAGACTGCCCGGCAACATTGCCGGGCGAGCAAAAGGGCCCGGTCAGTCCCCCAATCCCGTCCCGACCACGGCCCTGCGGCCGGTTCCGCTGTCCCCGGAACCGGCCGCTCCCCTTTTAGGGAACCTGACACTCTTGATCTCAACCAAAAATTAACCCTGTTCGCAGACGCTCCGGCAAAGACGGTTCCGACCCGAGCCACCGGAGAGATGCGAGATGACAGCGGCCGCGACCGGCAATGACGACCACGCCCCCCTGCTCTCCACCCGCCTTCTCACGCGCCTGACGATCGGGGTCGCCGTGCTCGCCGGCCTCACGGTGGCAATCAGCCTTGGCGGGCGCATGCTGGGCGAGCGCATCGCGCTTGCCGGCCATACGGAAAGCAGCGAGGCCATCGACGTTGTCATCGGCCAGGACCAGATCCGGTTGCCGGCCAATACGATCCGCTTCGAGGAGCAGCGCCAGACCGGCCGCGCCGAGCGGCTCGACCTCTACCTGACCTGGCCGGAAATGAACGGTTATTCCAATGCGCAGCGCGGCCGCTTCAACGATGCCAGCCGCCCGGAAAGCCTGATTTTCCTCAACCTTTCGCAGAGCACGATGTCCAGGGACATGTCCGGTCGGCTCGGTCCGATCTACAGCCACCTGTTCGACGGCCGGCCGGAGCCCGGCCCTGCGGGCCTCACCCTGCAGCGCCTTAAAGAGACGTCCGGCTATGGCGACGAGATTTTCTTCACCGGCACGCAGTCCGACGGCTCCGCCTATGTCGTGCGCTGCATGATGCCGGCCGAGGAATCACAATCGACCAGTGCGGATTGCCAGCGCGATATCCACATCGGCAGCGATCTTTCCGTGCTTTACCGCTTTTCGAGCAGACTTTTGCCGCAGTGGCAGGCCATGGAGGCGCGCGTTCGCGACTATCTCGGCCGCTCCCTGATCCAGAACGGCCGCCCGACCTCCCTTCGCCAGAGCCGATAAAACACGACCGATCTCAGAAACCTATGATTCATCATAAACCGATTGGTAACGCTATCTCGCTACTGTGCCAGGAACGGTCGTTCTGGGAGGCCACGCCCGGAGCCCATCTGCAATCCGAGAATGAAGAGTAACGTAGTGTCCCGTTCCGTATTCCTCGATTTCCTCCCCCGCTCTTGTCAGGCAATTGCCACCGCGGCGAAAAGTCTGGTGATGATCGGGATGGTCGCCACCGTTGCCGTGGCGACACCCGCTCAGGCAGCGCCGAAATATGCCGGCATCGTCATCGATGCCAAGACCGGCAAGGTGCTCTACAGCGAGGATGCGGACCAGTTGCGATATCCGGCGTCGCTCACCAAGATGATGACGCTGTATCTGACCTTCGAGGCGCTCGAGGCCGGCAAGATCCGCCTCAATACACGCGTCCCCTTCTCCAAGAATGCGGCCAGCGAGCCGCCGACCAAGCTCGGCGTCGGCACGGGCAACTCGATCACCGTCGAACAGGCGATGCTTGGCCTGATCACGCGCTCGGCGAACGATGCCTCGACGGCCCTTGCCGAATTCCTTGGCGGCTCGGAAGAGCGTTTCGCCCGTATCATGACGCAGAAAGCCCGTGCACTCGGCATGACGCGCACCGTCTACCGCAATGCCAACGGCCTTCCCAACACCGCGCAGGTAACGACGGCGCGCGACCAGGCCCGCCTGGGCATCGCGCTGCGCCAGCACTTCCCGCAATATTATTCGTATTTCTCGGTGCGCAGCTTCCGCTTCGGCAAGCAGACCATCAACGGCCACAACCGCCTGCTCGGCAGCGTGCGCGGCGTCGATGGCATCAAGACCGGCTACACCCGCGCCTCCGGCTACAACCTCGTGACTTCGGCGGTTGCCGACGGCCGCAGCGTGGTCGGCGTGGTCCTGGGTGGTCGTTCGGGTGCGGCCCGTGACCAGCAGATGCGCAAGCTTATTGCCGCCTATATGCCCAAGGCCTCGCGCCGTGGCGGTGGCGACCTGATCGCCCAGACCAAGGATGCGCCCACGCTGACGGCAGAAGCCGACGACACGCGGACCCTGACCGCCGAGGTCGCCAGCAAGGCGACGACCGCCTCGGTCTCCGGCACGCTCGACCTGCCGGAAAACGGCCCGGTGCCGACCTATCGCTACAACGAAGCCCGTATCGAAACGGCCTATGCTGCGACGGCTGAAGACAGCTCCAGCGTCGTCGGCAAGCGCGCGCTTGCCGCAACGCTGAAAATCCAGCGCGATGCCGCCGTCCCGCCGGCCGATCTGATCGAACAGGGCGACGCAAACGACTCCGTCGATGAATTGACCACCTCCTCCACGGTTGCATCCGCCTCCGTGCCCTCGGGCTGGGTTATCCAGATCGGCGCCACGCCGGACCAGGGCCAGGCATCGGATCTTCTCGCCAAGGCAAAGAACCAGGGCGGCAAGGCACTCTCCAGCGCCCAGCCCTTCACCGTCGCCGTCAACAGCGGCAACGGCCAGCTCTACCGCGCCCGCTTCGGCGGTTTCGACAACCAGAACGGCGCAGCCGCTGCCTGCAAGGCTTTGAAGCGCAAGGGTTTCGCCTGCTGGGCTAGCCAGCAGTAACGACAAGGGAACGCGCTGTGTATTGGCGCGCCCGCTGAACTACCGCCTTGCGCCCGCAACGGTCCCGGACAGGTATTGCGTACCGGGTGACTGCGCAGCAAGGCAGGCGGATCGCCGTGAAAGCGGCTCTGCCATCCTCGATTGGGTAATGCGTACGAGGCAAATTATGGCGATGAACGAGAACCTGTTCGACTTCCCTCCCACGACGCGCGACGAAAAGCGCAAGTCGCTGAAGGGCACGCTGCACCCGCTGCACGAAGCGGCGATGCGGATTGCGGATATCGGGCTTGGCCGTTCGCGCAACAGGACGAAGGATCTCGTCGGCATGCTGCTCGCCCACGGCGCCCGCGCCTGGCGCTCGGGCCAGCCGACCGCCGGGATCCACCTGCATGTCGGCGTCAGCGAGCGCCGCTACCCCGTGCGGATGCGCCTGCGTTAAGGTGCATTCCGCTGGGCTGCTGCAAGTCAGCCCAGCTTGCAAAGTGCCGCGACATTTGCTGTGCATGACAGATGCCGGCCATTCCTCTTCCCTTCGTTATCGCACTGCTGCTGACCGTGCTGCTCTTGAGGCTGGTGCTGCTGCGCGAGCCCGCGCTGCGGCCGGCCATCGGCTTCGTTGGCGCCTGCGTGATCGTCGCCGTCGGCGTCGGCGCGCGATGGGCTATCGACGGGGCGTTCGTGCGCTTTCTCCAGCCTGTCCTCGCATCAGCCCTACCACCCGTGGCCTGGCTCTGCTTCACGGCCGGGCGGACGCAAACCGGCGGCAAACGGTGGCTGCATTTTCTGCCGGTCGCGCTCGTCTTCCTGCTGTCGGCGGCCTGGCGGGTATGGCAATCGCCCGTCGATCTGGTGCTGGCTGTTCTCTATGTCGGTTATGGCGTCGCTCTGCTGCGCCTGGTGGGCGACGGGCCGGACGGCTTTGAACGGGCGCGGCTCAGCGATGCAGGAGGTGCGCAGAAGGCAACCCTCGCCGCAGGTGTCATTCTCATTCTCTCCGCCGTCGTCGACCTCTTCATCGCCATCGATTTCGGCATCTATGACGGCACGCATGCCGAGGTGATCGTGACGTCCGGCAACCTGCTTCTGCTGCCCGTGCTTGCCTACGCCGTAGCCGTGATCGGCAGGAGCATGCCCGCCGACATGGCCGAGGACGCCGTTGCGATCAGCCCGGACGTCGCTGACATCCCGAGCGAGGAAGACGGCAGGATCGTCACCGCGATAGAGCGCCTGATGCAGGACAAGGGGCTGTTTCGTGATCCGGACCTTACCCTGAACCGTATCGCGCGACGGGCGGGAATTCCGTCGCGCCGGATATCGGGAGCCGTCAATCGGCTGCGCGGGCGCAACGTCTCGCAGCTCGTCAACCACTACCGGGTCGAGGAGGCAAAACGCCTGCTGGCGGAGACCGATATGCCGGTCACGACGGTGATGTTCGAATCCGGCTTCCAGACCAAATCGAACTTCAACAGGGAGTTCCTGCGGGCAACCGGCCTCAGCCCCAGCGACTATCGCCGCGCGTCTACGGCATGACGACACCGAGGAAGGTGATGATGCGGTCGGCAATCTCCCGGTGGATTGCGACCCGGCTGCGCGAGCCACCATCCTTGCAGACGATACCGTCGCCCGGTGTTTCCGCCTCGATGCGTTCCGCAGCGCCCGGTTTGCAGATCTGCATGAAACTGAAATGCATGGCATCCGGCACGACGACATACTCGGTCGTCGTCATCGGCAAGCCTTTCGTGAGATAGCCGGATTCCAGATCGGCCGGCATGTCGCCGATATCCGTTCCGGCAGCGACTATCAGCGCCGGGACACGCAGTGCCGCAAGGCTTTCCGGCGTGAAACCGCGCGCAAGACCGAGATCCAGCGAAACGAAGGCGCGAAGACGCGGATCGCCGAGGTCCCCTTCAAGCGCCTTTCGCGCTTCGCCTGTTCCGTCCAGCCCGAGTTCAAGGGACAGGACACATGCCCGCGGGCTTGTGTTCACCTTGCAGTCGGCCGCAAACCGGTCTGCATCGAATCGCGCGCCGGCCAATGCTGCAACCGTCCAGCCGCCGAGCGAATGGCCAATTGCGGCGACCCTCTTCTTGTCCAGGTGCGGGGCGAGGTCCTGGTCTGCAAACAAGGCATCGATCAACCGGCTCAGGTCGCGTGGGCGTTCCCAGAGCTTTGCGGCCTGTGCGGCACTACGGTCGAAGGTCGTGGTGCCCGGATGATCGGTTGCGGCGACGATATAGCCGCGCACGACAAGGTCGCCGGCCAGCCAGCTCAGATTGCGCCAGCTTCCACTATAACCATGGGAAAGCACGACGAGCGGATGCGTCTTGCCATCCGGCGCGGCGTCGCGAACCGCTTCCATGCCGATGAAGGCGGGGTTTTCGCCGACGGTTTCGGTTTTTCCAACGTCCGGCGTCGGATACCAGACGACGGCGGAGAGTGCGCGCCCGTTGTCCGGATCGACAATCCGGATGTCGCGGACACCGATCGCGTCAGCCTGAGCAGCAGTGGCGAGGCCGGCGAGGAGCGCGGCCGTGGCGAAAAGCGATTTGAGCATGGAAGCCTCGTGTTGTTGAACGAGGCCGGCATGCAGCGAACGGGAGAAAGAAGAGACCTGAAACGCGATTCAGGTCATCGGCATAGGAATTTTCAGAGAAGACCGAGTTCGGCGAGTTCACGCCGGAGTTCCAGAGGGAGGTCCGCCGTACCGTCGCCCATGTTCCTGAGATCGCGCGGCGCGTCCTCGTCCGGCAGGTAGCGCCAGCCCTGGAAGGCGCGGCGCGGCTGGAATTCGGTCTCGATGACTTCAGGCCCCAGCACCAGTTCGCAGCGCGAAATGCCGTCGACGTCCGTAAAACTCTTCAGATTGAGCAGCCGCTGGCGGGCCTGCACCTGGCCCTTGATCACCCAGTAGAGCGAGCCGCCGTCAAGCAGCTCCTGATCCCGCTTCGGGATCATGCGGGTGACATGGCTGGAATGCGGCTCCATGCCCGCAGCGATCGCGATCAGCGAACGCTCGGACACCCATTCACGCAGGTCATCGATGGATTCCGCGCCGACACAAAGTTTGATGAGATGTAGGGCCATGGCCTTTTGAACGCCCTTGCGGCGGCCGGGTCAAGGGGCCGCCGCGTCGCACTCCACAAGGAATACGTTGAAAGCCTCAGCACTCCACCACGTTGACGGCGAGGCCGCCGGTGGAGGTTTCCTTGTATTTCTCGTTCATGTCGACACCAGTCTGGCGCATCGTCTCGATGCAAGCGTCGAGCGGCACGAAATGGATGCCGTCGCCCTTGAGGGAGAGCGAGGCGGCCGTCACCGCCTTCACGGCGCCGAGCGCATTGCGCTCGATGCAGGGGACCTGCACGAGGCCGGCGATCGGATCGCAGGTCATGCCGAGATGGTGCTCCAGCGCGATTTCCGCGGCATTTTCCACCTGTTCCGGCGTGCCGCCCATGACGGCGGCAAGCCCTGCGGCGGCCATGGCGGAGGCGGAGCCCACCTCCCCCTGACAGCCGACTTCGGCGCCCGATATCGAGGCATTGTGCTTGATGATGCCGCCAACTGCGGCGGCTGTCAGCAGGTAGTCGCGAATGCCGTCCTGATCGGCATCCTCATGAAAATGCAGGTAGTAGCGGATCGTGGCGGGTACGACGCCGGCCGCACCGTTGGTCGGCGACGTCACGACGCGGCCGCCGGCGGCATTCTCCTCGTTGACGGCCATGGCATAGACGGAGAGCCAGTCGTTGGCGAGCAGCGGATTGGCCTTGTTGGAACGCCACTCCTCCTGCAGCTTGTCATGGATGGAGCGGGCACGGCGGCGCACCTTCAGGCCGCCCGGCATGATGCCCTCGTTCTTGAGGCCACGGTCGATACAGCTCTTCATCGCGCCCCAGATGCGGTCGAGGCCGGCATCCAGTTCTTCGCGCGACATGGTGGCTTCTTCGTTGGCACGCTTCATCTGCGCGATGGTGAGGCCGGAGCGTCCGGCCATCTCGAGCATCTGCTTGGCCGAGGCAAAGGGGAACGGCACCTTCTTGTCGCCGGCGCGCGCCTTGCTGGCGCGCATCTGGTCGAGTTCGGTGTCTGTGACGACGAAGCCGCCGCCGACAGAATAGTAGATGCGCTTCAAGAGTAGACGGTCATCGCGGTCATAGGCGGAGAAGGTCATGCCATTGGCGTGGCCGGGCAGCGGATTCTTCTTGTCAAAGATCAGGTCGGTCTTCGGCTGGAAAGCGTAGCCGGGATGGCCGGGCGGGGTGATTCGGCCGGTGCGCTCGACCTCGCCGACAATCGCGTCCATCCGGTCAGGATCAACCGAATCGGGCCGTTCGCCCATCAGGCCGAGGATCACCGCGCGGTCGGAGCCGTGGCCGACGCCGGTATAGGCTAGCGAGCCGTGCAGGCTCATGCGGATGGTGGCGACCTGCGCGCCGGAAGGGCGCGGCCAGTCGGCCGAGAGAATCAGGTCGAGAAACCGGTTCGCCGCCGACATCGGCCCCATCGTATGGGAGCTCGACGGGCCGATACCAATCTTGAAAACATCGAATACGGAAAGAAACATAACCCGGACTTCTCCCTTGCCTTGGCAGGCGTCTTGATCCCTGAAGCTACGTTATCATGCAGTGCGGATAAGGCGATCTCCCGACATCGGGTTTTACTTACGCGACATGGGGCCAAAACAAAAACAGCGCGCTCGCGAGAGCACGCTGTCTATGTAGGGGCTGTTGTCCGGTATTTTCAGATGCCGCCGAAGAGATAGGCGACGACCAGGACGGCGCCGAAACCGAGAACCGCACGGGCAGTTACGCCCCAGCAGGACTTTTGAGCAGTGCTTTCCATGATTACCCCGATGGAAGATGTCATTGCAGCAGCCGTGTTCAGCGCTGCATGGCGCCTGTTTAATGAAGATTTCATGAAACCGCAATCGCGAAAAGTGGCGAAACCAAGGCGATGCCGTCATAGGAGATACGCGCTCAGCGCATGACCTGTCGCAAAATCATACGTTTGCGGGCAAAGAGCGCAGGAAACGGGCCGCCCCTTTTCCGCCAAAGGTCTGAATGCGGCGAGTGTGGTTCTTGCGGTCCGCTTGCAAATTACCAAATCCATGGCAAAACGCTCATCCATGAGCACCCCGGATTTTGCCGCCCTCTTCATTTTCGTCGCCCTGTGGGTCGGCTATTCCTGGATCACCGACCGGGCGAAGTTTTTCGACCGCATCAGCCTCACCCGGGCGATGAGTTCGCAACGGGCGGTGTGGATCCGTAATGCCATGCACCGCGACCTGCGCATGATCGATACGCAGATCATGGCCGGCCTGCAGAACGGTACCGCTTTCTTCGCGTCCACGTCGCTTCTCGCACTCGGCAGCTGTTTTGCGCTGCTCGGTGCCACGGAGCAGGTCTTTGCGATTTTCAACGACCTGCCCTACGTCTTCCGCGGCAGCCGCGCCGGGTTCGAGCTGAAGGTCGGCGGGCTTGCCATCATCTTCGGCTACGCGTTCTTCAAATTCGGCTGGTCCTACCGGCTGTTCAACTATTGCACCATTCTGCTCGGCGCGATCCCGATGAGCGGCGACATCCACAAGGACCCCGCCGGTGCAGACCTCGCCGCAGACAAGGTCATTCGCATGAACATCCTGGCGGCAAAACACTTCAACATGGGGCTGCGCGCCATCTTCCTGTCGATCGGTTACCTCGGCTGGTTCGTCAGCCCCTATCTGTTCATCGTGACGACCATCGGCATCATCATCGTGCTCGTTCGCCGGCAATTCTACTCCGAAGCACGCCTTGCCGTGCTGGAACGGCTCGACTGATCAATCCCCCATCGGCCACCTTTCGGCCATCCGCCCGGCGCAAGCTTGGCGTGACACTTTCCTATGGACCAAACAATGCGACGACCCGGAACCATGACCACCACGGTGATTGACGGCAATGTGGCAGGAGACGGCGCAACGACGCGCCGCCTGCCGCGCATTCCGTTGATCGACCAACTTCGCGGCATCGCGCTGATCGCCATGGCGATCTACCACTTCACCTGGGATCTCGGCTTCTTCGGCTATATCGAACCGGAAACGGCGACGACCGGCGGCTGGCGCATTTTTGCACGGGTGATCGCCGGCAGCTTCCTCTTCCTCGTCGGCTTCAGTTTGGTGCTCGGCCATCAACGGGGGTTTCGCCTTCGCCCCTTTCTCATCCGCTTCGCGAAGATCGGCCTTGCGGCGGCGGCCATCACCATCGCCACCTGGTTCGCCTTCCCGGAAACCTTCATCTTCTTCGGCATTCTCCACGCGATTGCGGCAACGAGCCTGGTCGGTCTTCTCTTCCTGCGCCTGCCGGTCGCCGTCACGCTGCTCGTCGCCGTAGCGGCCGTCGCCGCGCCGCTCTATCTGCGCGCTCCGCTCTTTGACCATCCGGCCCTGTGGTGGGTCGGTCTTTCCGTCAACATCCCGCGCTCGAACGACTATGTGCCGCTGCTGCCATGGCTGGCGCCCGCCCTGCTGGGTATTGCGCTTGCCCGCCTTTTCGTCGCGAGTTCGCTGCCGGAGCGGCTTGCCGGCTACGGAAACACGACGAAAGTCTGGTGGAAAAGCCTGCTGGAAAAGGCCGGTCGCCACAGTCTTGCCATCTACCTTATCCATCAGCCCTTACTGATCGCGCTGGTCTACGGCTTTTCCCTGGTGTTTCCAGCACCTGCGCCGGACCCGGTCGTGGGTTACACGAAGAGTTGCATGCGCGCCTGTGAGAATGGCAGCAGCGCCGCTTTCTGCCAGAGTTTCTGCGGCTGTACGCTGGATCGTCTGATCGGTGAAAACCTGTTTGCCGATCTGAACCGTGGCACGATCGACATAACGACAGACGAGCGGATCTCGAAAATCTCGTCGCAATGCACTGCGGACGCGGAAACGAAAACCGACCTGAAGGAGTAGGATCATGAATGCCTATCGCATGAAGCCACTCGCCTTTCCGTGGCCGCCGTTCATCTACGGCGCGGCCATAGCGGCGGCTTTCCTGCTTCAGGCGTATTTTCCGCTCGCCGTTGCGCAAACCAATATCTGGATCGCGCGAGCGGCCGGCAGTGCCCTGATCGTCGCGGCGATCGTGCTGGATGTCTGGGCGATGCGCACGCTGCTCGACTGTCACACGACAATCCTGCCGAACCGCTGTTCCACCCATCTTGTCACTTCAGGCCCTTACCGCCTGACGCGCAATCCCATCTATCTCGGCTATACGCTGGCGACCGCCGGTATCGGCCTGGCGGTCTTCAATCCCTGGTGCATCCTGACGGCCATGATCGCGATCGGCGCGACAAGCATGGTTGCCGTCCGGCGTGAGGAGCTGCATCTGCTCTCCCGTTTCGGAATCGATTTCGAACGTTACTGCAACGGAACGGCACGCTGGATCTGAGGCTTTCCAGCGGAACAAAGACGTTGTCGCTGTCTGATATTACGGCAAGGCAGAAATCAGGTACCGACGCCGATTTCAGCCAGGCGCGTGAGGCACGCCTCCTCGACATTATCGAGTTCGGTCAATGTTTCCTCGATGTCGCGCCGCTTCTGGCGCAACTCTTCCCGTTTCTCGCTGACTTTCGTCATGAGCATTTCAAGCTGCCCCACCTCACCCGGCGGGTCCTTGTAGACTTTGATAATGTCGCGGATTTCAGCGATGGTGAAGCCAATACGGCGGCCACGCAGGATTTCCAGGATGAGGCGGCGGTCGGCAGGGCGGAAAAGCCGCGTACGACCGCGACGCTCGGGGTGGATCAACCCTTCGTCCTCGTAGAAGCGCAGCGTGCGGGTAGAAACCCCGAATTCGCGCGTCAGCTCGGTTATGGTATAAAACTTGTCCACGCCTGCTCCGATCTCGTCTGAGCAGGCATTTTATTGACTTTTACGTATAAGTCAATTTTTCCTCTCTGCGGGCACAAATGGAAGCGCAAAACCGCCGTGCATTTTTGCCAGATTTCCTAGCGGACCGCGAACCACCAGGTCGCCAGGCCAAGAAACGCGAAGAACCCCACGATATCGGTGACCGCCGTCACGAAGACGCCGGAGGAGACGGCAGGGTCCGCCCCTGCCCGATCGAGCAGAATCGGGATCGTGATGCCGGCCAGAGCCGCCGCACACATGTTGATCAACATGGCGGTGGCGATGACCCCACCGATATTGATGTCGTGGAACCAGAGGGCGGCGACGGCGCCGATCATCAGGCCGAAGGCGATACCATGCAGAAGGCCGACGCCCGCCTCACGCCGTACGACGCGCCAGGCATTGTGGATATCGAGGTCGCGCGTCGCCAGCGCACGCACCGTCACGGTCATCGTCTGCGAGCCGGCATTGCCGCCCATGCCGGCGACCGTCGGCATCAGAATGGCAAGCGCGACAATCTCCTCGATGGTCGCCTCGAACAGCGAGATGACCGAGGCAGACAGGAAGGCCGTCAGCAGGTTGACGAGCAACCACGGCACGCGCGAGCGGGACGTCGCGATGATGGTGTCCGACAGCTCTTCGTCGCCCACGCCGCCCAGGCGCATCAAGTCTTCCTCGGCCTCTTCCTGGATGACGTCGACCACGTCGTCGATGGTGAGCACGCCGACAAGGCGGCCGTTCTCATCCACGACGGCGGCGGACAGAAGGTCGTACTGCTCGAAGAGCTGCGCCGCCTCTTCCTGATCCATCTCGGCCGGGATCGGATGATTGGTCTCGCGCATGACGGCTTCGATCTTCGTGCCCCGCGCGGTGCGCAGGATGCGGTCGAGATCGATGGCGCCGAGCAGGCGGAACGTCGGGTCTATGACGAAGATCTGCGAAAAGCTCTCCGGGAGATCGGCATCCTCGCGCAGGTAGTCGATCGTCTGGCCGACCGTCCAGAACGGCGGCACGGCGACGAATTCGGTCTGCATGCGGCGGCCGGCCGTGCTTTCCGGATAGTCCAGCGAGCGGCGCAGGCGAATCCGTTCGGTGAACGGCAGCTTGGAGAGGATTTCCTCCTGGTCCTCCTGGTCGAGGTCTTCCAGAATATAGACGGCGTCGTCCGAATCCATCTCGCCAAGTGCTGCGGCGATCTGCTCGTTCGGCATGTGCTCGACGATGTCGAGGCGGATCGCCTCGTCGACCTCGGTCAGCGCCGCGAGGTCGAAATCGGTGCCGAGCAGCGAGACAAGCTGGCGGCGCTGGTCTTGCTGGATCGCCTCCAGAAGGTCGCCCATTTCCGATTCATGCAGCCGCGCCACATGGCGGCGCAGGAACAGGAGGTCGCGGTCGGCAATCGCCGCACCGACATACATGAGGAAATCCGAGCGGATCGAGCCGTCCTCGGCGTAGATATCCTCGCCGTCGAAGGTACTGTGGCCCTGTTGTCCCTGATGGATACGGTCTTCGTCGCCGGTGTTTTCCATCGGGCCGCTCCTTGTATCGGGTTCGTCCCGCCCGGCATGTCGGCGGAGAGACGACAGGGATTGAGATGCAGGGTTTCCTCGGCAAGGCTCAGCGCCGAGCCCTCACTTTCACCGTGCTAAAGCAAAGCGCGCGAACGGTCCATCGCCGAAAGCGGCAAAAGGTCCGTGGATATTAAAATTTCGCAAGCTGTTGCAATTTCATGCAAATCGCATGTTTTGAGGCGCCAAGGAGAGGGCCGGCATTTTCCCGCTGCCGCAAACAGGCTAGGAAGGGCTGAACCTCGTTGACGCCGGAGCCCGCATGGCGATCCTTCCCATTCTCCGCTATCCCGATCCCCGCCTGCGTTTGCCCTGTAAAAAGGTCGAGGCGTTCGACGCACGATTGGCAACGCTTGCCGACGATCTCGCCGCCACGATGCGCGCCGCCCCCGGGATCGGCATCACCGCCGCCCATGTCGGCATTCTCGAACGGCTGACGGTGATCGAACTCGCCGGGCCAGATTCGCAACGCGTCTATGTGAACCCCGAAATCGAATGGTTCTCGCCGGACGTCCAGCGACATGCGGAGGGAAGCGTTTCCATGCCCGGCGTGACGGACGACGTGGAGCGCCCTGCCCGCATCCGCCTCACCTACCAGGACCTCTCCGGCAACAGCCACACGGAGGAGGCCGACGGCCTGCTCTCCATCTGCCTCCAGCACGAAATCGATCAGCTGGACGGCATTTTCTGGATCGATCGCCTCTCGCGGCTGAAACGCGAACGCATCGTCAAGAAGTACAACAAAGCCCGGGACTGAAGTGTGCCAAGCCATGCTCTGGCCGGTGACCTGCGGCGGGGTCTGTCAGCCGGCATTTCAAGCCTTTGACCACCACGGCAGGGCCACGCACACGCCTCGCCATCATCGTCGCGACGCGGGAAGCGCGCCTGCGGATCATGCCGTATCTGTGCGGATCATCTCACACGCAAGCATCTGATAGAAAACAAAAAACCCGGCTCGAAAGCCGGGTTTTTTTGGTGCGGTCGAGAAGACTCGAACTTCCACGGGTTGCCCCACAGCGACCTCAACGCTGCGCGTCTACCAATTCCGCCACGACCGCATCGTGGTAGGCGTCGACTTGCGCCGACGGAGGTGCATGTAGCAAAAGCATTTGGGGCGCACAAGGCCGTGTGACAAGAAAAATGACGGAAAGCGGAACAATTTCAACAGGTCCTTCGCAAAGCCTCGGAAACCCCTGAAATCCTTGCAAGATCGCCCCTATATCTGGCAGAACGGAACGAAAAGGACGGCCCTTCCATGCAGCGTCAGGACATCTCCACATCCCTTCTCGCGATTCCCGGTTCGCCGCCGGTGCGCTGGCGCATCGCGCGCGATCTCGTCCCCTATGATGTAGCTGTGGAAACCATGGAAAACGAGGCCGCGGCAATCGCCAACGGCGAGGCCGACGAACTCGTCTGGCTCGTCGAACACCCGCCGCTCTACACAGCCGGAACCAGCTCGAACGCGGCCGATCTCGTCGCGCCGGATCGCTTCCCGGTGTTTTCCACAGGCCGCGGCGGCGAATACACCTATCATGGCCCCGGCCAGCGGGTCGTCTACGTCATGCTGGACCTGAAACGACGCCGGCAGGACGTGCGCGCCTTCGTGGCGGCGCTCGAAGCCGTGGTGATCGACACGCTCGATTCCATGAATGTCCGCGGCGAACGGCGCGAGGACCGTGTCGGCGTCTGGGTGCGCCGGCCGGAGCGCCCGCCGCTGCCCGATGGCTCGCCGGCCGAGGACAAAATTGCCGCGATCGGCATTCGCCTGCGCCGCTGGGTGAGCTTTCACGGCTTCTCGCTGAATGTCGATCCGGATCTCGATCATTTTTCCGGCATCGTGCCCTGCGGCATTCGCGGCTATGGCGTGACGAGCTTGGTCGATCTTGGTCTGCCCGTGATGATGAGCGACGTGGATGTCCGGATCCGCGATTCTTTCGAGCGGGTGTTCGGCCCGACCATTTCCGAAGCGGACTGTCAGCCGAAAAGCCTGTCGCAGGCATAGATGATCGCATAACCGTGCAGCACGATGGCGGCGTAGAGGCCGAAGCCGGCGAGCAGCCGCTGCGGCGCCGTCAGCGGATCGAGCGCCCGGCGCGGCTTGACGCCGCCGGCACCGATAAGGCTGAGCACCGTGAAGACGGCAAGGCCGGCGATCAGCATCTGGGCCGGCAACCCGATTCGCCAGCCGACCCAGAGAATGACCAGCGTCACGAGGAAACTTGCGACAAGAAGGCTTGTACGGGTCGAGAAGACCTGGCGCATGACCTGCCCCCCGTCGAAGCGATGCATCGGCAGCAGGTTCAGCAGGTTGAAAGCACCGAGAATCAGCAGGAAGACCATAAGCGCGCCACCGATCATATGGCTGGCGGTATCGTGCAGCGCGATGATCGGCGGGACGAGAAAAGCCGACATGCCCGCTCCCATGAGGGCACAGACCGCCACCTCGAAGCGGGAATTGTAGGGTCTTCCGCCGACCGCAATGCCGCCGAGCAGCGGCAGGAAGATCATGCGCACGCGTTGGTGCCCAAAGGCACGGTAGGCGGCCATGTGACCGAATTCGTGCAACACGATCACGACGGTGAGCATGGAGGACAGCAAGAGACCGCGTAGGCTTAGCCCGAAGAATGGCCAGAGCAGCAAGGTGGAAAACACCGCCAGCCCCACCTGCATCAGCGGATGCTCCAGAACGCCCCGCACCTCACCATTTCCCGTCGCCAGCCATTGGTCGAGCGCCTTCATCTCGCGGCGGAGCTGGATGTAGCGGAAGAGCAGAAAGGCGATGCCGCGATATTTGTCGGTCTGCTCGACGGTCAGCGCCGTGCCACCTGAAACCGGGCGCAAAAAACGCCGATCGACGTAGTTTTTCCAGAAGGACGCGTCGAGTGCGCTGTCTTCGACGACCCGGGTCTCACAGGCGAGGCCTGCGATATCGGCTGTCTCACTGACCGCGAGCGTGCGGGTGATCGGCTCGCCCCGGCGGTCGGGATAGGAAAAGGTCTGCCTGACGCGATTGTCGGCCAGCCGATTGCTGGAGAGAATCGAGGGATGCCAGTCCGCCTCTGCGCCAAGTGGACTGACGAGCGCCGCAATGCGGCTCGGGGACGCGCTGAGGACACGTGTAAGCCGGAGTGTACGGCGCCCGATCGGCGCGGCGATCAAGAGCCAGATCAGGCCAAGATTGATCGCCAGAAGCAGAAGCACCGAAAACGAGGTCGACATTGCCCATCCTCCCTGTCCGTCATGGCAGGCAGGACTAGGCTAACGGCAACTTCCTAACAAACGTTAAGAATCGCAGATCAGGCGAAGTCCATGATCACGGCATCGACGGCCAGGCTTTCGCCCGGCTTGGCATGGATGGAACCGACCGTCAGGTCGCGCTCGGCGCGCAGCACGTTTTCCATCTTCATCGCCTCGACGACGGCCAGCGTTTCGCCCGCCTTCACCTCCTGCCCCTCGCTGACGGCGATGGAAACAACGAGGCCCGGCATGGGGCAAAGCAGCATTTTCGACGTATCCGGCGGCAGCTTTACAGGCATCAGCGCGTCGAGCTCGGCAAGTCGCGGTGTGAAGACGCGGCTGCGCACGGAAAGGCCCTGCCAGTCGATGCGCATGCCGTTCGGGAAAGGCCGCAGCTGTGCGGTCACGCCGCGGCCGTCGATCGTGCCGCGCCAGACCGCCTCGCCGGGCCGCCAATCGCTCTGGACGGCATCGTCCGTGGCGAGCGTGTGATAGACGTCACCGATCTTCACCACCCAGTCCTTGCGCTGCGTTGCGCCCGGGCGCAGCCGATCGAGATGATGGGCGCGGCGTTCGGCATCGATGAGGTGGGCTGAGAGCGCAATGCGGGCGAGAATGGCGGCCTGCTCGGCATCCGGCGCCATCGGCGCAAAGCCGTCCGGATATTCCTCGGCGATGAAGCCGGTGGAGAGCCGGCCTTCGCGCCAGCGCGGATGGCGCATCAGGGCGGCGAGAAACGGCACATTGTGCTCGATGCCGTCCACCACGAAGCCGTCGAGCGCATCGCTCATCGCGTCGATGGCCGCGAGGCGGGTCGGCGCCCAGGTGCAGAGCTTTGCCACCATCGGGTCGTAATACATCGAGATTTCGGCACCCTCGTAGACGCCGGTATCGTTGCGCACCACCGTTTCGCCGTTCCTGCCTTCAGTCGGCGGACGGTAACGGGTAAGGCGGCCAATCGAGGGAAGGAAGTTGCGGTAGGGATCCTCGGCATAGAGCCGGCTTTCGACGGCCCAGCCGTTGAGCTTGATGTCCGCCTGCGCCAGTGCCAGCTTCTCACCGGCAGCGAGGCGGATCATCTGCTCGACAAGGTCGATGCCGGTCACGAGTTCCGTCACAGGATGCTCGACCTGCAGGCGCGTGTTCATTTCGAGGAAGTAGAAATTGCGGTCGCGATCGACGATGAACTCGACCGTGCCGGCGCTCTGGTAGTCGACGGCCTTGGCGAGCGCTACCGACTGCTCGCCCATCGCGCGCCGCGTCGCTTCGTCGAGGAAGGGCGACGGGGCTTCTTCGACAACCTTCTGGTTTCGCCGCTGGATGGAGCATTCGCGCTCGCCAAGATAGAGCGCCGTGCCATGCGCGTCGGCCAGCACCTGGATTTCGATATGACGGGGATCGACGATGTACTTTTCGATGAAGACGCGGTCGTCACCAAACGAGCTTTTCGCCTCCGAGCGAGCACGGTCGAAGCCGTCGCGCACCTCGGCCTCACTCCAGGCGATGCGCATGCCCTTGCCGCCGCCGCCGGCCGAGGCCTTGATCATCACAGGATAGCCGACCTCGCCGGCGATGCGCTCGGCATGGGCCGCGTCCTCGATGACGCCCAAAAAACCCGGAACGGTCGAGACATTGGCCGCATTGGCGAATTTTTTTGATTCGATCTTGTCGCCCATGGCGCGGATCGCCTTCGGCTTCGGACCGATGAAGATGATGCCATCGGCCTCCAACGCCTCGCAGAAACTGGCGCGCTCCGAGAGGAATCCGTAGCCCGGATGCACGGCCTCGGCGCCCGTCTCCTTGCAGGCGGCGATGATTTTTTCCGCGATGAGGTAGCTTTCGGCGGCCGGCGCGGGGCCGATATGCACGGCCTCGTCCGCCATCTCGACATGCAGGGCGTCCCGGTCGGCGTCGGAATAGACCGCGACGGTGGTGATGCCCATCCTGCGTGCCGTCTTGATGACGCGGCAGGCGATCTCGCCGCGATTGGCAATCAGGATTTTCTTGAACATGCTTTCCTCCCGGCAGTCTCAGACGGGAGTTGTAGCCACAAACACCCTGCCCGTACAACGGCGTCGCAACGGCAATTTACCCGTTGCCTCAAGCACTTTAGTCGAACGCGATGTCGGCCGAGGCCTTCCGGTTCTTGTGCTCGCGCCAGATGATGAAGAGACCGGAGGCGACGATGATGGCAATGCCGAGCCATTTGGACGGCGTGGGAAAGTCGCCGAAGATCGCGTAGCCGAGCACGGTCGCCGAGATGATCTCGAAATACTGGAACGGTGCGAGCAGCGACAGCGGGGCCATGCGGAAGGCGCGCACGACCAGCATATGCGCATAGCCGGACAGCGCGCCGAGGATGACGAGCAGCGCGAGCGCAAAGACCGATGTCGGCAGCGACGGTGCAAAATCGCCAATGCCGGCCGAATGGCCCGCAAAAAGTGCTGCGCCCATGAAGATCGTGCCGCCGAAGCCGGCGATCGTCTGCATGGTCAGCGGCGAATCGGCATCGCCGATCGCGCGGTTCATGAAGAGGTAGATCGAATAGAGGAAGGCGCAGGCGACTGGCAGCAGCGCCGTCCAGCCGAACAGCACGAAGCTCGGCTGGATTACGATGAGCGCACCGCCGAAGCCGACGATGATGGCAAGCCAGCGCCGCCAGCCGACCCTGTCGCCGAGGAACGCGGCGGACATGGCCGTCAGGATGAAGGGCTCGACGAAATAGATCGCGAAGACATCGGCGAGCGGCATATATTTGACCGCGGCGAAGAACAGCAGGCTTGCCGCACCGTGGATGGCGCCACGCAGCAGGTTCAGCCACGGCTGCTTCGGCCGCAAGGTTGCGGCACCGGCGGCGGTGAAGATCAGCGGGATCGTGCAGACGACCTGAAAGAAGAAGCGGTAGAACGTCACCTGGCCGGGCGACATGTCTGCAAATGTCGCCATATATTTGGCGATCGCGTCCATGCCGGGCAGAAGCAGCATGGCGACGGACATCAGCACGACGCCCCGCATGATACTTCCGTCCTGTTGGTCCGTCGTGGTGCTCATGATGCGACTCCCTAGATCGCCCCTGCATAGCCCTTTTGCACCGTCCTGCAATGCCGGAAATCCTGCCCCCGGACGACCGGCACGCAGGCGTCGCGAAGCGGCGCATTTGAGGTAGAAGGCGATCGTGGATTGCCTGTAAACTCTTGGCGAAGACAATGGAGGCCGCGATGACGTTTCCCGGCGAGAACAACACGATCCCCTTTCCTTCCGGCCGCGTCGACGGCGATACGCTCGGTGGCCGCATCTGGCGGGCGCGCGATGCGCTGGGCCTGTCCCTGGCAGATCTCGCCTCCCGCCTTGGCCTGCCGGAAGAAACGGTCAGTGGCTGGGAACGCGACCACGCCGAGCCTGACACCAAGGCGATGTTCATGCTCGCCGGTGTGCTCTCCGTCTCGCCCTCCTGGCTGATTGCCGGTATCGGCGAGGCTCCGGCAGACCCGACCGGGGATGAGCACCTGCACCCGCTGCTGCGCCAGCTTCGTGAAATCCACCAGCTCCACGACCAGACGGGCAAGGCGATCACAGCGCTCGAAGCCGAGATCGCCAAATTGATCAAATCAGATCACGGCTGACATTTTTGCCATTGCCGCACTTGAGGCGCCGGACCGGCTCTGCAATGGTCCGCCCGAACAGAGAATCCGCATAGGGAGATAGAAGATGGACGTACGCGCCGCCGTTGCCGTTCAGGCCGGAAAACCGCTTGAGATCATGACCGTACAGCTCGAAGGCCCGCGCGCCGGCGAAGTGCTGGTTGAAGTCAAGGCGACCGGCATCTGCCATACCGACGACTTCACGCTGTCGGGTGCCGATCCGGAAGGCCTGTTTCCTGCCATCCTCGGCCATGAGGGCGCCGGCATCGTCGTTGACGTCGGCCCTGGCGTGACGTCGGTGAAGAAGGGCGACCATGTCATTCCGCTCTACACGCCGGAATGCCGCGAATGTTATTCCTGTCTGTCGCGCAAGACCAACCTCTGCACCTCGATCCGCGCCACCCAGGGCCAGGGCCTGATGCCGGACGGCACCTCGCGCTTTTCGATCGGCAAGGACAAGATCCATCACTATATGGGCTGCTCGACCTTCTCGAACTTCACGGTCCTGCCGGAAATCGCGCTCGCCAAGGTCAACCCGGACGCGCCCTTCGACAAGATCTGCTACATCGGCTGCGGTGTCACGACCGGCATCGGCGCGGTTATCAACACGGCGAAGGTGGAGATCGGCTCGACGGCCATCGTCTTCGGCCTCGGCGGCATCGGCCTCAACGTGCTGCAGGGTCTGCGCCTTGCGGGTGCGGACATGATCATCGGCGTCGACATCAACCCCGACCGCGAGGAATGGGGCAGGAAATTCGGCATGACGCACTTCGTCAACGCGAAGGAGGTCGGTGACGATATCGTGCCCTACCTCGTCAACATGACGAAGCGCAACGGCGACCTGATCGGCGGCGCGGACTATACGTTCGACTGCACGGGCAACACCAAGGTCATGCGCCAGGCGCTGGAAGCCTCGCATCGCGGCTGGGGCAAGTCGGTCATCATCGGCGTCGCCGGTGCCGGCCAGGAAATCTCCACCCGTCCGTTCCAGCTCGTCACCGGCCGCAACTGGATGGGCACGGCCTTCGGTGGCGCACGCGGCCGCACCGACGTGCCGAAGATCGTCGACTGGTACATGGAGGGCAAGATCCAGATCGATCCGATGATCACCCACACCATGCCGCTCGAGGACATCAACAAGGGCTTCGAGCTGATGCATTCGGGCGAATCGATCCGCGGCGTGGTGGTCTATTGACGTCTACGGACCACTACAGCGTCGACGTGCGGAGGCTGCATGCATTCTCCGCCGTCGAACTCTATGCGCTGCTGAAGCTGCGCGTGGACGTCTTCGTCGTCGAGCAGGCCTGCGTCTATCCGGAACTGGACGGCAAGGATGCGGAAGCGCTTCATCTTCGCCTGCTGATCGGCGGTGAGACGGCCGCCTATGCGCGACTGTGGCGGCCTGTGGACGCGCCGCCACGCATCGGCCGGGTGCTTGTCGCACCCAATCATCGCGGCAAACGCCTTGGTGACGCCGTCATGCGCGAAGCGGTCCGCGTCTGCGAAATGCATTTTCCCGGCGAGCCGATTGCGCTATCCGCGCAAAGCCACCTGGAGCGCTTCTACCGGTCCCTTGGCTTCACGCCTCCATCGGAGGAATATGTCGAGGACGATATTCCGCATATCGACATGCAGCGTCCTGCCGGCCATTCTTGAGCCATGCAAAAGAACAGCACCATGATCTATGTCGATGCCGATGCCTGCCCGGTAAAGGCCGAAATCCTGAAGGTTGCCGAACGGCACGAGATGGAAGTGACCTTCGTCGCCAATTCCGGCCTGCGCCCGTCGCGGGACCCGATGGTGAAGAACATCATCGTGTCCGGCGCCTTCGACGCCGCGGACAACTGGATCGCCGAGCATGTCGGCGACGATGACATCGTGATAACGGCCGACGTGCCGCTTGCGGTGCGCTGCGTCGAGAAGGGCGCGCACGTGACCGGCCCGACCGGCCGGCTCTTCGACAAGACCAATATCGGGATGGCGAGCGCCATGCGTGATCTTGGTGCGCATCTGCGCGAGACCGGCGAAAGCAAGGGCTACAATGCCGCCTTTTCGCCACGCGACCGCTCGGCCTTCCTCGAAACGCTCGATCGCCTCTGCCGCCGCGCGAAAAATGCCCGCACGGGGCCTGCTGCATGAGCAAGGATCCGGGGCAGAGGATTTTCGGCCGCCACGTCCCCTTCTATGCCGGCATCGGCGCGGCGGCGCTCGGCCTCGCGGTCGCGCTCTGGCTGAAGCCGGATTTCGCCATCGAGATCGCTGCCGTCGCCTTCTTCCTCTGCTATCTGCTGCTGACCGCCTGGCGCGTGCCCTACCTCACGGCCGCCCATCTCGAGCATTATGCGACGGATAGCGACGAGCCGGTGGCCATCATCTTCGGCGTGACCTTCGCCGCCGTCGCCATCTCGACAGGCTCGCTCTTCGTGGTGTTGAACCGGCCGGCCGCGTCACCTGCGGAATTCACCCTTGCCTTCGCGTCCGTCGCGCTTGGCTGGCTGACCATCCACACCATGGCGGCCATGCACTATGCCCATCTCTACTGGCGGCCCGGCAGCACCGAAACCAGTTCCGATACCGGCCGCAGCCTCGATTTCCCAGGCGATGCCGCACCCGGCGCCTATGATTTCCTGTATTTCGCCTTCGTGATCGGCATGACGGCGCAGACCTCGGACGTCGCGATCACCTCCACGGCGATGCGCAAGGTCAACCTGCTGCACGCCGTGGTTTCCTTCTTCTTCAACACGGTGCTGGTCGCCGCCGCCGTCAACGCGGCGGTGTCGCTCGCCACCTGAACCACATTCGGAGCTTTTGATGAAAGTGCTGTCCCAGAACACCGCCTTCGGCGGCATGCAGGGTGTCTTCGCCCACGATTCCGAGGCCTGCAAGGGCGAGATGACCTTCGCCGTCTTCGTGCCGCCGCAGGCGATCAAGGAGCCGTGCCCGGTGCTGTGGTATCTGTCCGGCCTCACCTGCAGCCATGCCAATGTGATGGAAAAGGGTGAATACCGCCGCATGGCCGCCGAACTCGGCCTCATCATCGTCTGCCCGGATACCAGCCCGCGCGGCAACGACGTTCCGGACGAAATCACCAACTGGCAGATGGGCAAGGGCGCCGGCTTCTATCTCGACGCCACCGAGCAGCCCTGGGCGGAAAACTTCCAGATGTACAGCTACGTGACGGAAGAGCTGCCCAACTTCGTCAGCCAGCATTTCCGCATGGACATGAGCCGCCAGGGCATTTTCGGTCACTCGATGGGTGGGCATGGCGCCATGACGATCGCGCTGAAGAACCCGGAACGCTTCAAGAGCTGCTCTGCCTTCGCGCCGATCGTCGAACCCTCGACCGCCGACTGGTCGATGCCCGCCTTCGAAAAATATCTGGGCTCCGACAAGGCCGCTTGGCGTGAATATGATGCCTGCGCGCTTGTTGCGGACGGCGCGCGTTTCCCGGAATTCCTGATCGACCAGGGCAAGGCCGACGGCTTCCTGGACAACGGCCTGCGCCCCTGGCTCTTCGAGGAGGCGATCAAGGGCACGGATATCGGGCTGACGCTGCGCATGCACGAGCGCTATGACCACTCCTACTATTTCATCTCGACCTTCATGGACGATCACCTGAAATGGCACGCCGAACGTCTCGGCTGAGGAAGAGATATGGCGGGGGTGCATGGCTGACATGTCACCCCTGCCCTTGCCCTTCCCGTCCGGATCGGCAATAGTTCGCCCGGTAGACGACTACCGCCGGATTCTTCGTCCGGTCACGATCGCGGGGACGGCCTCGCTCCTTTGAAACGGAGTAGGCATCATGCCCTGGATTCTTCTCGCTCTCGCCGGCATCTTTGAAATCGGCTGGGCGATCGGCCTCAAATACACCGACGGCTTCACCAAACCGCTCCCCACGGCGCTCACTGCCGGCTCGATGGTCATCTCGATCGTGCTGCTCGGCCTTGCCGTGAAGACGCTGCCGATCGGCACTGCCTATGCGATCTGGACCGGTATCGGTACCGTCGGCACGGTGATGCTCGGCATCTTCCTCTTCGCCGAGCCGGTAACGGCGATCCGCATGGGCTGCATCGCGCTCATCGTCACCGGTATCCTCGGCCTGAAGTTTGCGGCTTAAAGCAAGTCCAGCAAACGTGCGCAGCCAAATTGCGTTCCTCTCTTAACGACGGTTGTCGAGGGCGAAAGCCCCCGGCCCTGCCGCGGTAATGTAGAGAAAGATGAAGCAGAACAGCACCGCGGCATCGCCGCGGTTGTTGATCGGAAAAAAGCTCTGCGGCGCATGCGCCATGAAATAGGCAACCGCCGTGAAGCCGCAGAGCACGAAGGCCACAGGCCGCGTGAAGAGACCCACCAGAATCAGCAGGCCGCCGACAATCTCCAGCACGCCCGCCAGGCCGATCAGGTTCATGAGATCGCCAAAGGGCTGTTCTGCCGGCGGAAAATTGAAGAATTTCTGCGTGCCGTGCTCGATGAGCAGCAGCGCCGTCATGATTCGAAGCGCTGCGAGCGCCTGCGGACGGTAAGCGGATAGTCGGTCGAACATGCTCTAACTCCCTGCCGGTTCCCTTACAGGGGAATGTTATCGTGTTTCTTCCACGGATTTTCCAGATCCTTGTTGCGCAGCATGCGCAGCGCCCGCGCGATACGCTTGCGGGTCGAATGCGGCATGATCACCTCATCGATATACCCGCGTTCCGCCGCGACGAAGGGTGAGAGGAAACGGTCCTCGTACATCTTCGTGTGCCCGGCGATCTTCTCCGGATCGTTGATATCCTTGCGGAAGATGATCTCGACTGCCCCCCTAGCACCCATCACGGCGATCTGCGCCGTCGGCCAGGCATAGTTGATATCGCCACGCAGGTGTTTTGACGCCATCACGTCATAGGCGCCGCCATAGGCTTTTCGCGTGATCAGCGTCACCTTGGGGACGGTCGCCTCGGCAAAGGCAAAAAGCAGCTTGGCGCCATGCTTGATGAGGCCGCCATATTCCTGCGCGGTGCCCGGCAGAAAACCCGGCACGTCGACGAAGGTCACGACGGGAATGCTGAAGCAGTCGCAGAAGCGCACGAAGCGCGCGGCCTTGCGGCTGGCGTCCGAATCGAGCACGCCGGCCAGCACCATCGGCTGGTTGGCGACGAAGCCGACCGTCGAGCCTTCGATGCGGCCGAAGCCGCAGACGATGTTTTTGGCAAAACTCTCCTGGATCTCGAAGAAATCGCCCTCGTCAACGGTCTTGAGGATCAGTTCCTTGATGTCATAGGGCTTGTTGGCATTGGCCGGGATGAGTGTGTCGAGCGACTCATCCACGTCCTCGACCGACTGGAAGCATTCGATCTCCGGCATGGGAGATGTGTTCGACTGCGGCAGGAAATCGACGAGGCGGCGGACCTGCAACAGCGCGTCGACGTCATTGTCATAGGCGCCATCGGCGATCGACGATTTCGTCGTGTGCACGGAGGCACCGCCAAGTTCTTCCGCGGTGACGGTCTCGTTCGTCACCGTTTTCACCACATCCGGGCCGGTCACGAACATGTAGGACGTGTCACGCACCATGAAGATGAAATCCGTCATGGCTGGCGAATAGACATCGCCGCCGGCACATGGCCCCATGATGACCGAAATCTGCGGGATGACGCCGGAGGCGAGCACATTGCGCTGGAAGACTTCCGCATAACCGCCAAGCGCTGCGACACCCTCCTGGATGCGCGCGCCGCCCGCATCGTAAAGCCCGATGATCGGCGCGCGGTTCTTCAGCGCCATGTCCTGGACCTTCATGATCTTCTGGGCATGGGTTTCGGAAAGCGAGCCGCCGAAGACGGTAAAATCCTTGGCGAAGACGAAGACGGTGCGGCCGTTGACCGTGCCCCAGCCGGTGACGACACCGTCGCCGGCGATCTTCGATTTCTCCATGCCGAAATCCGTCGAGCGGTGTTCGACGAACATGTCGAATTCCTCGAACGAGCCCTCGTCCAGAAAGACATCGATGCGTTCGCGCGCCGTCAGCTTGCCGCGCTTGTGCTGTGCATCGATGCGCACCTGGCCGCCGCCCATGCGGGCGCGCTCGCGCCGGACTTCGAGCTCGTGGAGAATTTCCTTCATGCCTTCGGTTCCTCCCGTTTCACCAATGGCTTAGCATGCGGGATCGGGAGCTTGAAGGGGCGTTTTCTAGATCGAAGGTCTTAGAATTCACTCACAGCTGATCGACTGGGTGACGACGCAGGGGGCGATCTTCTTCTTGGAGCCGTCCGGCAGCGCGCGCGAGCGCACCGTCAGCGCCGCTTCAGTCGGGATGACAACCGGGCGCGTGTCCCTGCGCGAATGGTCCTGGACGGTCTGGCGTGCCGCCGGCTTGCGCTGGCCACCGGCATGTTTGCGTCCCTTGCCGGGGCGTTTGCCAATGGAGGTCTTTCCGGCCGAAACCGGTGCTAGGTGGTAGGCGAGCGCCACCCGCTTGGCGATTGCGTCACCAAGTGCTGTTTCGCGGCCCTTGCGGCCGGGCATGTAGCTGTTGACCGTCATGGCCTGGCGCGACGAGGTGCCGCCCTTCAGGTCAGACAGAGTGACCGTGACATTGGCCGAACTCTGGCCATCGGCCGTCTGCTTGAGTGCCGAGACCCGCACATCCAGGGCAGCGCGGTCAATCTGCATCGCGCGACGGGTGGCCCCGGCCGCGCGCTTCAGGTGTTCGCCGGTCCGTTTCAGCACGCTTGACGGGACGCTTTCATCGCCGCTCACCACGACCTTGCGGATATCCCGCACGGGAAATCCTTCTGCGGCGGCGGCAAGCGGTGCGGAAACGAGGAGGCAGGCGGAGAGAAGCGTGCGGAGAAGGAACTGCATGAGACGAATACCGGTATGCGATGTCAATGGTCGGTGGCGTGTCAAAATGGTGCGAAAGTCTTAACGAATGCTGATCAGCGCGAAATCTCGGCGAACACGGACGCAGCAATGTCCATTTCCTCGCGCCGAAGCTCGCGGCGACGGAAGGCTTCCTCGTCGGTGCCCCAATGCTCGATCTGCCAGTCTTCGTCGAGATGGGCGAGCGCCCAGGCCTTGTCGGCATCGATCTCGCCTTCGGCGAGCGCCAGCGCCAGCAGCGCCGAACCGGTGAGCGTGGTCACCGTGTGCAGGCAGGCGAGCGCGAGCGGGTGACGATACGCGGCAAGTGCTGCGGAAAATGCCGCGACTGCCGGCACCGGCTGCTCCTGATGGATGACGCCTTCGATGAGAATGAAACGTGCGCCCTTGGCGTCCGCGGCCCAGCGGATAACCGGGTCCCAGCCATCGCGCTGGCGATCGACCAGACCGGTCGGCGAATCCGCGCGGTAGCAGAGAAGGTCCGTGCCGGAAAAACGCACGATCTCGTCGAACACGGCGTCAAAATTATCGGCGACGCCATCGATGGCGGTGTTGACGAGACGTGTCACCGGCATTTTTGCGGGGTCGATCTCCTCGCCCTGCCCGTCCCATTCGGCGCGCAGGCGATCGGCAATGGCCTGCGTCGGCACGGCCAGCAGCTTCTTGCCGGGCGTGCGCACCGGGCGGCCGTCGAGCAGGATGCGGAAACCCTCCTCGGAGGCGTCGGTCGAAACCTCCTTGTAGAAACGCTTCGGTAGCGGGCGTTTCATCTGGATCTGTGCGCGGCGCACCGGATCGGGATCGCTCATCGCGTCGGAAAGGTCGCTCAGAATGTCACGCATCGGAAATCTCCAACCATTCGAGAAGGTCGGCGGGCGTGCGCAGGATGTGATCCGCCCCCGCCTCGACCAGTTCGGGCACGCTGGCATAGCCCCAGGAAACGCCGATCGCCGCAGCACCGGCCGCCTTCGCCATCTGCATATCGTAGATCGCGTCGCCGATGACAACCGTCCTGGCCGCATCGATGCCGGCTTCGCTGCAGCATTCCGTCACCATGGCCGGATGCGGCTTGGACGGGCAATCGTCCGCGGTACGCGAGACGAAGAAGGTCTTGTCGAAGCCATGGGTCGCGCGGATCAGATCGAGGCCGCGGCGGGACTTGCCGGTGACCGCGCCGAGGATCAGGTCGTCCTCCCGCTCCAGCCGCGCCATCATCTCCGCGATGCCCGGGAAAAGCGGCTCCTGGAAGCCCGGCTCCCCGCGCACGCCCATGTAGGTCGCCTTGTAGTGCGCGGTCATAGCCAACGCCTCGTCGTCGACATGCGGCTTGCCCTGCATGCGGGCAATCGCGATATCGAGCGTCAGGCCGATGATCGCCTTGGTCTCGGAAACGTCCGGCCGGGCATGGCCGAAATCGACGAAGGTGCGGGCCATCACCTCATGGATCAGCCCGACGCTGTCGACCAGCGTGCCGTCGCAATCGAAGAGTACCAGTCGCATCAGTCTTCCTCGTCCGCCGAGGTCATGTCAAAGCCGAAGAGGTTCCAGGTCTGCACCATGTGCGCCGGCATCGGCGCCGTCACGCGCAGCCGTCCGCCGGAGGGGTGCGGGACGTCGATGCGGCGGGCGTGGAGATGCAGCTTGTTCTGCACGCCGCCCGGGAAGGCCCAGTTGAACTCTGCCTCGAAATATTTCGGATCACCGATAATCGGATGGCCGATATGGGCGGCGTGCACGCGAAGCTGGTGCGTGCGGCCGGTATAGGGTTCCATCTCCAGCCAGGCGAAGTTCTGCGCCGCCTGCTCGATAATGCGGTAGAAGGACACCGCATGATCGGCGCCGTCCTCGCCATGTTTGGCAATGCGCATGCGGTCGCCGTCCGGCGTCTGCTCCTTGACGAGCCAGGTTGAAATCTTGTCCTCGCGCTTCTTCGGCACGCCCATCACCAGCGACCAGTAGGTCTTTTTGGTATCGCGCTCGCGGAAGGCGGCCGTCAGCTTCTGCGCCGCGCCACGCGTGCGGGCGATGACGAGCACGCCGGACGTGTCGCGGTCGAGCCGGTGAACAAGGCGCGGCTTCTCGCCCTTCGGGCTGGTCCAGGCTTCGAGCATCTGGTCGATATGCCGGTTGATGCCTGATCCGCCCTGCACGGCGATGCCGGGGGGCTTGTTCAGCACGATGACCTTGTCGTCCTCATGCAACAGCATACGGGAGAGAAGTTCATGATCCGAGGAATGTTTGAGATCGCGGCCGGCGATCGGCCCGGCCTTCGCAGCCTTGGCGTCGACCTCCATCGGGGGGACGCGGATCATCTGCCCCGGCTGCACGCGGGTGTCGCTCTTGACGCGGCCACCATCGACGCGCACCTGTCCGGAGCGCAGCAATTTCTGGAGCGGGCCGAAGCCGAGGCCCGGATAATGGGTCTTGAACCACCGGTCCAGGCGCATGCCCGCCTCGTCGTTCTCCACCTGCCTGTGTTCAATGCCTGCCATCTTCGCCTTCTTTCGTTGCGCGTGCTTTAACGCAAGAACGGGCGAAGGGGAACAGCTAGAAGGCGCGGAACGTCAGCGTGGTCAGCGATCGCATGATGCCTGGAATGGACGCGACATGGTCGTTGATGAACTTGCCGATGTCCTCCTCGCTGTCGACATAGACCTTCAGGAGCAGATCGTAGTCACCGCTGGTGGAATAAAGCTCCGAGATGAGTTCCGTAGCGTAAAGCGCATCGGCCACCTCATAGGTCTTGCCCGGAGCGCATTGCAATTGCACGAAAATCGGCTTCATCGGTCCTCCCGCGCCATCGGCGGCATGCTGACTGTTCTGGCGCAATCCCGGACGCAAAACCGCTTCACACTTTTGCTTGGATTGCTTCGGCCACCGATTCCGGCGGCATTTCCTTACCTCTTATGACGGATTTGGCTTGTTAAAGGCAAGACCGACCGAAATTCGCACAGACTGTTAAAATTCGATGAAAATGCAACCACGGCGTTTTACACGCAAGAAAGGCGCAACTGTTAACTTGCGCGGACGCAAACCAACTTTGTTGAACGCCCATGACCCAGATCGTGACAGTCTCACCAACCACAGCCGCCTATGCATCGCAGGGGATGAGACCGCAGACACGCGCGAATACGCTTTTCGAGGAGCGTATCCACGTCTGGAGCGAAGATGCAAAGATCCGCGGCGACGCGCGCACCGTCGCCATGCTCAATGTCATTCAGCCGCCGGCGCTGGCTCTTGCCCTCATCACCGCGACGAGCGGCACGCCGCAAGTCACCGTCGCAGAGGCGCAACGCGTCTATGACGAAAACGGTTCGCCCGCTCTGCAAGAACCCGTCTGATCCTCCCTCAAGAACCAGCCGTCCTCCAAACTCTTGGCCCCGTTTCGGGGCCATTCTTTTGTCTCTTTCCCTCCACGACAAAAAATTGTTCCACAGCGACGCCGCCTCTTGCCAAAACACAGGCAAGGTCGTTATCTGAGGCCGACCTCGCTGGGAGAAGCTGGCCGCCTCGAAAGGGCATGGCCGGTGCCGAAGGAGCAACCGCCCCGGAAACTCTCAGGCAAAAGGACCAGCAAGGTGCCGTCGGAACTCTGGAGAGAAGCGTTTTTTTGAAGCGCTCGCCGAAGGGATAACAATCTCAGGCGAAGGGACAGAGGGGGCTCAGGAGAACGGCGCGCAAGCGCCGATATTGTGAGCCGGTGCCCGGTCGGATGATGGGCGCCAAAAGACTGGAGGGCGCCTTTTGGACGTATCGTCTGAACTCAAGAAAACCCCGCTTCATGCGCTGAACCTGTCGCTCGGCGGCCGCATGGTGCCGTTCGCCGGCTATGAGATGCCGGTGCAATATACGGCCGGCGTGATGAAGGAACATCTTCAAACCCGCGCCGCGGCCGGCCTGTTCGACGTGTCCCACATGGGTCAGGTGACGGTGCGCGCCCGCTCCGGTGACAATGCCGACGCAGCGCGCGCGCTCGAGACGCTGGTGCCGGTCGATGTGCTTGGCCTCGGCGAAGGCCGCCAGCGCTATGCGCTGTTCACCAATGACGACGGCGGCATTCTCGACGACCTGATGATCGCCAATCGCGGCGACCATTTTTATGTCGTCGTCAACGCCGCCTGCAAGGACGCGGATTTCGCCCATATGCAGGCGAAGATCGGCGACGTCTGCGAACTGACGCTGCACAACGACCGCGCGCTTGTCGCCCTTCAGGGGCCGCACGCGGAATCGGTGCTTGCCGAACTCTGGGCCGACGTCTCCTCCATGCGCTTCATGGACGTGCGCGCCTGCGACCTGCATGACGCCGACTGCATCGTCTCGCGCTCCGGCTATACCGGCGAAGACGGTTTCGAAATCTCCATTCCGGCAGACCTTGCCGAAGCGGTCTGTCGCCGCCTGCTCGACCATCCGGACGTGCTGCCGATCGGCCTGGGCGCGCGCGATTCGCTGCGCCTCGAAGCCGGCCTCTGCCTCTACGGCAACGACATCGATACCAGCACGACGCCCGTCGAAGGCGCGCTGGAATGGGCGATCCAGAAGGTGCGTCGCAAGGGCGGCGAGCGCGCCGGCGGTTTCCCCGGCGCCGATATCATCCTCGACCAGCTGGAAAACGGTGCCGAACGCCGACGCGTCGGCCTGAAGGCCGAAGGCCGCGCGCCCATCCGTGGCGGGGCGGTGCTTGCGACCGATGCCGAGGGCGAAGATGTCGTCGGAACCGTCACTTCCGGCGGCTTCGGCCCGAATGTCGATGGCCCTGTCGCCATGGGCTACGTTACCAAATCGGCAGCAACGCCCGGCACCCAGCTTTATGCCGGTGTGCGCGGCAAGTTCCTGCCGATTTCCGTGGCAACCCTGCCCTTCGTCAAGAACACCTTCAAGCGCTGAATCACGGTCCGCTTCCCGGCCTGCGTGGAGACAGGGCTGATAGGCGGATGAGCGGCAAACCGGACAACAATCACTTTCCGAGAGAGGAACAAACATGCTGAAATTTACCGAAGAACACGAGTGGCTGCAGATCGACGGCGACGTAGCGACCGTCGGCATCACGGCGCACGCGGCCGAGCAGCTCGGCGACCTCGTCTTCGTCGAACTGCCCGAGGTTGGCGCCACCTTCTCGAAGGGCGGCGATGCGTCGACCGTCGAATCCGTCAAGGCTGCCTCCGACGTCTACTGCCCGCTCGATGGCGAAATCGTCGAGGTGAACGAGGCGATCGTTGCCGATCCCTCCCTCGTCAACAGCGACCCGCAGGGCGCCGGCTGGTTCTTCAAGCTGAAGCTTGCCAACAAGGCCGATGCCGATGGCCTGATGGACGAAGCCGCCTACAAGGAGCTTGTCGGCTGATGTCTCTCCCCAAGGACTTTGCCTTTACCGATTACCAGCCCTACGACTTCGCCAACCGTCGCCATATCGGCCCCTCGCCGAAGGAAATGGAGGCGATGCTCAAGGTAGTCGGTTATCCGAGCCTCGACGCGCTGATCGACGACACCGTTCCGAAATCGATCCGCCAGACCAAGGCGCTCGAATGGGGCGCGCCGATGACCGAGCGCGAGGCGCTCGACAAGATGCGTGAGACCGCCAACCGCAACAAGAAGCTCGTCTCGCTGATCGGCCAGGGCTACTACGGCACGATCACGCCGCCGGTCGTCCAGCGCAACATCCTGGAAAACCCGGCCTGGTACACGGCCTATACGCCCTACCAGCCGGAAATCAGCCAGGGCCGCCTCGAGGCGCTGCTCAACTACCAGACGATGGTCTGCGACCTCACCGGCCTCGACGTCGCGAATGCCTCGCTGCTCGACGAGGCGACCGCAGCCGCCGAAGCCATGGCGATGGCGCAGCGCGTGGCGAAGTCCAAGGCGAATGCCTTCTTCGTCGACGAAAACTGCCACCCGCAGACGATCGCACTGCTGAAGACCCGTTCCGAGCCGCTCGGCTGGCAGATCATCGTCGGTGATCCCTTCACCGATCTCGATCCCGTCGACGTGTTCGGCGCGATTTTCCAGTATCCGGGTACCTACGGTCATGTGCGCGATTTTTCGGGCCTGATCGCCCGCCTGCACCAGACGGGCGCCATCGCCGTCATGGCGGCCGATCCGCTGGCGCTTGCCCTCCTCAAGTCGCCCGGCGAGATGGATGCGGATATCGCCATCGGCTGCACCCAGCGCTTTGGCGTGCCGGTCGGCTATGGTGGGCCGCATGCCGCCTATATGGCCGTCAAGGACGCCTACAAGCGCTCCATGCCCGGCCGCCTCGTCGGCGTCTCCATCGATGCCCGCGGCAACCGCGCCTACCGCCTGTCGCTCCAGACCCGCGAGCAGCACATCCGCCGCGAAAAGGCGACGTCGAACATCTGCACCGCGCAGGTGCTGCTCGCCGTCATGGCCTCGATGTATGCCGTCTTCCACGGTCCGCAGGGCCTGAAGGCGATTTCGCAGAGCGTGCACCAGAAGACCGTGCGCCTCGCCATGGGCCTGGAAAAGCTTGGCTACACCGTTGAGCCGGAAGTGTTCTTCGACACGATCACCGTGCATGTCGGCAAGCTGCAGGGCATCATCCTGAAGACCGCCGTCGCGGAAGAAGTCAACCTTCGCAAGATCGGCGAGGACCGTATCGGCATCAGCCTCGACGAGCGCTCGCGCCCCGTCACGCTGGAAGCCGTCTGGCGGGCCTTCGGTGGTGATTTCGAGGTGGCGGAATTCGAGCCGGGCTATCGCCTGCCGGAAGACCTGCTGCGCACCAGCGAATACCTGACGCATCCGATCTTCCACATGAACCGTGCGGAAAGCGAGATGACACGCTACATCCGCCGGCTTTCCGACCGCGACCTTGCGCTCGACCGCTCGATGATCCCGCTCGGCTCGTGCACGATGAAGCTCAACGCCACGGCGGAAATGCTGCCGATCACCTGGCCGGAATTCGCGGAGATTCACCCCTTCGTGCCCGCCGACCAGGCGCAAGGCTACCGGCACCTCATCGAGGATCTGTCGCAGAAACTCTGCGACATTACCGGCTACGACGCCGTCTCCATGCAGCCGAATTCCGGCGCGCAGGGTGAATATGCCGGTCTGCTGACGATCCGTGCCTATCATCTCGCCAACGGCAATACGCATCGCGACGTCTGCCTCATCCCGACCTCCGCGCACGGCACCAACCCGGCGTCGGCACAGATGGTCGGCATGAAGGTCGTCGTCGTGAAGGTGTCCGACAACGGCGACATCGACATGGACGACTTCCGTGCCAAGGCCGAACAGCATGCGGACAACCTGTCCTGCTGCATGATCACCTACCCGTCCACGCATGGCGTCTTCGAGGAGAACGTGCGCGAGATTTGCGAGATCGTGCACACGCATGGTGGCCAAGTCTATATCGACGGCGCCAACATGAACGCCATGGTCGGGCTTGCCCGTCCGGGTGATATCGGCGGCGACGTCAGCCACCTCAACCTGCACAAGACCTTCTGCATCCCGCATGGCGGCGGCGGTCCCGGCATGGGGCCGATCGGCGTCAAGGCGCACCTTGCACCCTTCCTGCCGGCAAATCCGACGACCGGCGAGGCCGGCGCGGTCTCGGCGGCTCCCTTCGGCTCGGCCTCCATCCTGCCGATCTCCTGGAGCTATTGCCTGATGATGGGTGGCGAAGGCCTGACACAGGCGACGAAGGTGGCGATCCTCAACGCCAACTACATCGCCGCCCGCCTGAAGGGCGCGTATGACGTGCTCTACAAGTCCGCCAAGGGCCGCGTGGCACATGAATGCATCATCGACACGCGTCCGCTCGTCGACAGCGCCGGCGTGACCGTCGACGACGTCGCCAAGCGCCTGATCGACTGCGGATTCCACGCGCCGACCATGAGCTGGCCGGTCGCCGGCACGCTGATGATCGAGCCGACAGAATCGGAGACCAAGGCCGAGATCGACCGCTTCTGCGATGCGATGCTGGCGATCCGCGAGGAAGCCCGCGCCATCGAGGAAGGCCGGATGGACAAGGTCAACAACCCGCTGAAGAACGCCCCGCACACGGTGGAAGACCTCGTCGGCGAATGGGATCGTCCCTATTCGCGCGAGCAGGCCTGCTACCCGCCGGGCGCCTTCCGGGTCGACAAATACTGGTCGCCCGTCAACCGCGTCGACAACGTCTATGGCGACCGCAACCTCGTCTGCTCCTGCCCGCCGCTGGAAGACTACGCGGACGCAGCCGAATAAAAACGGCTACGCCAAAAGCAAAAATTTGAACCCCGGCCGATCCTATCGGCCGGGGTTTTCCATTGCGGGCAGGGAGAAGTCAGGGCGCGACCGCGACGTCCACCCAGAAACGGGTAAAACCCTCTGCGAAATCGCGGTAGCCGCTGACCGTCGAGGGTTTGACGGCGTAGGCATTGGCGCCGTTCTGATAGGCGCGGTTCACATCGACGGAATTCGACGAGGAGGACAGCATGATCACCGGCGTGACTGCCGTGCGCGTGCGTGCGCGCAGCCGCTTGAGCAGGTCCATGCCGCTCGTTCCGGGCATGTTGATGTCGAGGAGGATATAGTCGAAGGCTTCGATATCGAGCCGGTCACTCGCCTGTTCCGCGTCGGCAACGTGGGTGATTTCGATCGGGCTGCCGGCATCGCTGAAGGCACGCATGACGAAGCGTACATCGACGGGATCGTCATCGACGACGATCAGCTTTCTAGCTGAGCCTGCCACGTTCGTTCCCCCTTGACTTTACGGGCTGCGGAAACGTCACCACGAAGCGTGCGCCCGGACCATAGGTGGTGTCAAGCGCTATCACGCCGTTGTGGCTCTCGACGATCCGCCGCGCCAGCGCCAGGCCGACGCCAGTGCCCTGATAGACCGACTCGTCCCGGTGAAGTCTCTGGAAAACATCGAAAATCCGCTCGACATGCTGCGGATCGATACCAATGCCGTCATCTTCAACCACGAAAGCAATGCCGGCTTCGTTGTGTTGCGAATAAACGCGCACCACGGGAGCCTTGTCAGGGTGGTGGTACTTCAGCGCATTGCCGATCAGGTTCTGGGCCAGGCGCTTCAGAAGCTCCGGGTCGCCCATGACCTCCGGCAGCGACCGGATATCGACCCGCCCGCTGGTTTCCTGCACATGGGTTTCAAGCAGCACCAGCGCATCGCGGACCACATCGGCGAGTGCGACCGGCTTTGGCGACGTGATGCGGTAGGCGATTTGGGAAAATTCGAGCAGGCTGTCGATGATGCGACGCATGCGCGCGGCGCTTTTGCGCACATGGTCCGAATAATGGGCCAGTTCGGCAAATTCGCCGCGGTGGAGATCCTCGGAAATCATCTCGGCAAACATCGAGAGATGGCGTAGCGGCGCCTTCAGGTCGTGCGAAACCGTCGCGGTGAACTGGTCAAGCGCCTCGTTCTTGCGACGCAGTTCGTTCGTCTGCGCCTCCACCTTATGCTGCTGGTGCTTGGCCTCGGTGATGTCACGCCCAACGCTGACGACCTCGGTGACGCCGCTCTCATCGAAGATTGCGACGGCCGTCCAGAACATCCAGTCCTCTTTGCCATCCGGCCCCTCGGTGCAGACTTCGAGCGAGCGCACGGGCGCCTCGCGCGTATAGCTGTCGATGTTCATCAGGTCGGCCGTCTGTTCCGGCGCGCAGGCAACGTCCGGCAGATAGCGACCGACAAGCTCGTCGGTGGTCGAGCCGACATGCGCGGCATATTTGTCGTTTGCAAAGCGGATGGTGAGGTTCCTGTCGAAGCGCAGGATCATATCCGGCAGGATCTGCAGCAGCGAGAGATAGTCGCGGCGCTTCTCCTCGAGGGCGGCCTCGGCGCGTTTCAGCTCCGAAACATCGACGCGCAACGCGACGATATCGCCGGTTTCGGCCACATGGCTTTCGCCGCGGATCCAACGGTCCTTACCGAACTGGAAGACGCTTCCCCCGCTATCGGTGTTCCTGTGGCTTTCAAGGCGCTGGCGCACCGTCTCCTCGGCCTCCGGCGTGCCTTCCTGAACGCCGGGAAACATGCCCACGCGCAGGCTGGCGCGCGCGATGCTCTCCAGGGTCGCACCGACGCGCACGGCATCCCGGGCATGCCCGCAACGCTCCTTGTAGGAGCGGTTGAACATGACCAGCCGCTCCTCCTGATCGAAGATCGCAAATCCCTCGTTCATCGTATCCAGCGCGGCGGCAATGCGCTGGCCGAGCAGGATCTGCTCGCCATGGCTGCCGCCACTCAGCAGGCTGCGCAGAAGAAGCGCATAACGCGCGCCACCCGGTTCGTCGGAAACGGCGATTACATGGGCCGTTGCCTCGAAGAGCGAGCCGTTGTCGTGGCGGAAGGAGAAGGCGTGCGTATTTTCCCGCCCCGCTACGGCATGACGGGCCAGCAGGGCCGCGACATCCGCCCCATCGATGATGGGGGCATCGGCGGGCTTCTGGCCATTCCGGTTCCAGCCGAAGGCACGCGCCGCCGCGTCGTTATGCGAGACGACATGCGCCTCAGCATCGACAATGAGCGCGGGAAACGGCAGGTTCTGGTAAAGTGCCGCGGCAAAGCCGGTCATCGCTGGTGCCCCTCTCCCTGGCGATCACGCCGGCTGGCAAATGCCGGCCGGGATCGCGAGACTAGGCAAAACCATCAGCGAAAGAAAGGTGCAAGGATTAAGGGGGCTTGCACCTGCTGATTTCAGGCGCGGACCGTCGGCTGGCCGGCAGCGGCAAGCGCTGCGAGGTCGGCCGGCTTCAGTTCGACCGATTCGCCGCAGCCGCAGGCGGACGTCTGGTTCGGGTTGTGGAAGGTGAAGCCGGAGCGCAGCGTCGTTACCTCGAAATCCATCTCGGTGCCGAGAAGGTAGAGCACGGCTTCCGGTGCGATCCAGACGCGGGCGCTGTTCCGCTCGATCAGGTCGTCCTTGGCGTTCGGTTCGGTGACGAGGTCGATGGAATATTCCATGCCCGCGCAACCGCCCTTCTTGATACCGACGCGAATGCCCTTCGCGTCAGCGCCGGCATTGTCGACGATCGCCTTGACACGGTCTGCCGCCGCATCGGTGAGCTTCATAACTGCAAAGGCCATGGGCCATTTCTCCTTCACCGGCCAGGTTCAAGGCCTGACGGTTTCCGAATCCGAATCTAGTGCCGCACGGTTAAGCGATCAATACTGTCTGCCGCATGATCTTGTCCGAAAAGCCTGCAACTTTTCGGGATCACGCTAGTACCAACCAACCGCGACCTGCGCTTCTTCCGACATGCGGTCGGGCGTCCACGGCGGATCGAAGGTCATCCTGACCTCGACGCCGGACACACCTTCAACCGCGCTGACGGCATTTTCCACCCAGCCCGGCATTTCGCCGGCCACGGGGCAACCGGGCGCCGTCAACGTCATGTCGATCTTGACCATGCGGTCGTCTTCGATGTCGATCTTGTAGATCAGCCCGAGCTCAAAAATGTCGGCCGGGATTTCCGGGTCGTAGACCGTTTTGAGCGCGGAGATGACGTCGTCGCTGAGACGCGCCAGTTCGTCGGCCGGGATTGCCGAATGAACGATGCCGTCGCGGACGTCGATCTTGTCTTCCGTTGCGTCGAGGGACATGGGTCCACCTCCTCAGGCAAAAAACTTGCGGGCATGATCAAGCGCGTCGGCGAGAGCATCCACCTCGGCGCGCGTATTGTACAGGCCGAACGATGCACGGCATGTGGAGGTAACGCCGAAGCGTTTCAAGAGCGGCTGCGCACAATGGGTGCCGGCGCGCACCGCGACCCCTGCCCGGTCGATGACCATCGAGACGTCATGGGCATGGATGCCTTCCAGCTCGAAGGAGAAGATCGAGCCCTTGCCCGGCGCCGTGCCGAAGATTTTCAGCGAATTGATCGCCGACAGCCGCTCATGGGCATAGTCGCGCAGGTCCGCTTCATGGGTCGAAATCGCCGCGCGGCCGATCTTTTCCATATAGTCGAGTGCATGGCCAAGCCCGATCGCCTGCACGATCGGCGGCGTGCCGGCCTCGAAGCGGTGCGGCGGCTCGTTGTAGGTGACGATGTCCTCGGTGACGTCGACGATCATCTCGCCGCCGCCCTGGAAGGGTCGCATCTCCTTGAGGCGATCCATCTTGCCATAGAGCACGCCGATGCCCGACGGGCCGTAAAGCTTGTGGCCGGTCATCACGTACCAGTCGCAATCGATGTCGCGCACGTCGACCGGCATGTGCACGGCGCCCTGCGAGCCATCGACCAGCACAGGAATGCCGCGCTCGCGGGCGATCCGGCAGATTTCCTTGACCGGAACGATGGTGCCCAGCGCATTCGACATATGCGTGATCGCGATGAGCCTGGTGCGCTCCGTCAGGCACTTTTCGAACTCTTCGATGTGGAACGCGCCCGTCTCGTCCACCGGCGCCCAGACCAGCTTGGCGCCCTGCCGTTCGCGGATGAAATGCCACGGCACGATGTTGGAGTGGTGCTCCATGATCGACAGCACGATCTCGTCGCCCTCGCCGATCTTCGGCATGCCGTAGCCGTAGGCAACGGTGTTGATCGCCTCAGTCGAGGATTTCGTGAAGATGATCTCGTCGACAGAGGAGGCATTCAGGAAGCGGCGCACCTTTTCGCGCGCCGCCTCATAGGCATCCGTGGCAGCATTCGACAGAAAGTGCAGGCCGCGATGCACGTTTGCATATTCGTTGGAATAGGCATGTGAGATCGCATCGATCACCGACTGCGGCTTCTGCGCCGAGGCGCCATTGTCGAGATAGACCAGCGGCTTGCCATAGACCGTCTTCGACAGGATCGGGAAATCCTTGCGGATCGCCTCGACGTCGTAGGCCTTTGCGGGTGCGTGTTCCATCTCGACTTCCTTGTTTACACAATCCCGGACGCAAAACCGCAGCACACTTTTGCGGGGATTGCTCCTGTTACGCGTGCTTTTCCAGCCAGGCAGCGATGACGCCTTCCAGCGCCTCGACCAGCGGCTCGTCTTCCAGCTCCTCGACGATCTCGGCAACGAAGGCGTTGACCAGCATGGCGCGCGCCTTGTTTTCCGGGATGCCGCGGGCCATGAGGTAGAAGAGCTGGACGTGGTCGATGTCGATCACGGTCGCGCCGTGACCGCACTGCACGTCGTCGGCGAAGATTTCCAGCTCCGGCTTGGCGGAGAAATCCGCCTCGTCCGACAGGAGCAGCGTGTTGCACGACATCTTCGCGTCGGTCTTCTGCGCATCGGGGGCGACGCGGATCTGGCCCTGGAAGACGCCGCGGGCGCGATCGAAGATCACGTTGCGGATGACTTCCGTCGACGTCGTGTGCGGCACGTTGTGACCGACCGTGAAGGTCACGTCATTGTGCGTCTCGCCGCCGAGCAGGTTGATGCCGCGCAACTGGAGATCGGACCCTTCGCCGGAAACGACGACATGGATCTCCTGCCGCACGAGCTTGCCGCCGGCATTGATCACGTAGAGGCGAAGTTTTGCATCCGTGCCGAGCGTGATGCGGATCTGGCCGAGATGCGTGTCCGCACCGCCCTGCCCCTGGAAGATGATCCAGGTGATTTCCGCAGCGTCCGCCAGCGAAATGTCGCTGACCGTCGTCACAAAGGCGGCATTGTCGCCGGTCGCCACATGGCGCTCGATCACGGTCGCCTTGACGTTTGCGCCGAAGGTTGCCGGGAAACGCGTGTGCGTCTGGCCGGCATTCTGCGTCGTCTGGATTTCCAGCGGCCCTGCAAGCTCGGTGCCATCAGGGAAATCCAGCACGAAACCGTCGCGCACGAAGGCACCGTTGATGCGGCCGATCGTGTCGTCGCTGTCGCGGGCGGTGAGGCCTTCTGCGGCGGTGCCGTCAGCAAGCGCTTCCGCGAAGGTGCGCAGCGTCACGCCATCCACCGAACCGCGGGTATCCGCAACACCGTTGACGACCGAAAGGACCGTCGAGCCTTCGACCAGCGGCGCGACCTTGGCGGCGGACGCCGCGGGATCGAACGCAGGCACGGCGCGCAGCAGCGCCTTGAGGTCCGTATAGTGCCAGGCCTCGACGCGGCGCGTCGGAAGACCAGCATCCTTGAAGTCGCTGATCAGAATGTCGCGGGCCGCGATTACGGTACCATCGCCCGGCAGTTCGCCGATCGCGTGGTCGTAGGCTTCGCAGAGCGCGGTCTCGGCGACCGAGAGCTTCATGCCTGTCTGCATGTTCATGAGATTACTCCTTCACGATGCCTCAGGCAGCGGCATCGATGATGTCGGCATAGCCATTTGCTTCCAGCTCATGTGCCAGCGTCTTGTCGCCGGACTTGATGACCTGGCCCTTGTAGAGAACGTGGACCGTATCCGGCACGATGTAGTCGAGCAGGCGCTGGTAGTGCGTGATGACGACGACGGCGCGATCCGGCGAACGCAGCGCATTGACGCCATCGGCGACGATCTTCAGCGCATCGATATCAAGGCCGGAGTCCGTTTCGTCGAGAACGCAGAGCTTCGGCTCGAGCAGCGACATCTGCAGGATTTCCGCGCGCTTCTTCTCACCGCCGGAAAACCCGACGTTCAGCGGACGACGCAGCATTTCCGGCGCGATCTTCAGTTCGGCAGCGGCTTCCTTGACGCGGCGCATGAAGTCCGGCGTCGTCAGTTCCGCTTCGCCGCGCGCCTTGCGCTGCTCGTTCATCGCGACCTTGAGGAACTGCATGGTGGCGACGCCCGGGATTTCGACCGGGTACTGGAACGCCAGGAAGATGCCCTTGGAGGCGCGCTCGGCCGGATCGAGTTCCAGAATGCTCTCGCCGTTGTAGAGGATCTCGCCTTCGGTGACTTCGTAGTCTTCGCGACCGGCGAGGATGTAGGAGAGCGTCGACTTGCCGGAGCCGTTCGGGCCCATGATGGCGGCGACTTCGCCGGCCTTCACGGTGAGGTTCAGGCCGCGGATGATCTCGGTGCCGTCTTCGGCGATGCGAGCGTGCAGATTCTTGATTTCAAGCATGGTTTCTCGGTCCTGCGTTCGGAGCACATCCAGCGCTCCCGTCTTGGTTTCAGAAGCCGAGGAAGAAGTGAACCACCGGAAGCATCATGGCGGAGAAACCGCCGAGGCCAAGCCCCACCACCGTGCGTACCGCCAAATTCCGAAGGTTGGGCGCATACGCTGCTAGTCCACCGCACACCACGGCATAATACGTCAGATTGACCGGATCCATGTCGTCTCTCCCGATGAGAACCGTACCCGTCTATTATAACGGATCACGGGAAAACTTCATCGAACGGCTTGTCCGGCCACCCGGCGGAAAACCGCCGGGGCATTGTTCACTCGATCAGCCGACCGAGCCTTCCAGCGAGATACCGATCAGCTTTTGCGCCTCGACGGCGAATTCCATCGGCAGTTCCTGGATGACTTCCTTGACGAAACCGTTGACGATCAGCGCGATCGCCGCCTCGGTCGGGATGCCGCGCTGCAGGCAATAGAACAGCTGGTCCTCGGAGATCTTCGAGGTGGTCGCCTCGTGCTCGAACTGAGCCGTCGCGTTCTTCGCCTCGATATAGGGCACGGTATGCGCGCCGCACTTGTCGCCGATCAGGAGCGAGTCGCACTGCGTGAAGTTGCGGGCGTTCTCCGCCTTGCGGTGGGCCGAAACCTGGCCGCGGTAGGTGTTGTTCGAGAAGCCGGCGGAAATGCCCTTCGAGACGATGCGGCTCGACGTGTTCTTGCCGAGATGGATCATCTTGGTGCCACTGTCGATCTGCTGGTGGCCGTTCGAGACGGCGATCGAGTAGAACTCGCCGCGCGAACCATCGCCGCGCAGGATGCAGGACGGGTACTTCCAGGTGATCGCGGAGCCGGTTTCGACCTGCGTCCACGAAATCTTGGAGTTCTTGCCCCGGCAATCGCCGCGCTTGGTGACGAAGTTGTAGATGCCGCCCTTGCCGTCCTTGTCGCCCGGATACCAGTTCTGGACGGTGGAGTACTTGATCTCTGCATCATCGAGCGCAACGAGCTCGACGACGGCAGCATGCAGCTGGTTTTCGTCACGCTGTGGCGCCGTGCAACCTTCGAGATAGGAGACGTAAGCGCCGTCTTCGCAAATGATCAGCGTGCGCTCGAACTGGCCGGTGTTCTTCTCGTTGATACGGAAGTAGGTCGACAGTTCCATCGGGCAACGAACGCCCTTCGGCACGAAGACGAACGAGCCGTCCGTGAAGACGGCGGAGTTCAGCGTCGCATAAAAGTTGTCGGTCGTCGGAACGACGGTGCCGAGGTACTTCTTGACGAGATCGGGATGCTCGCGGATGGCTTCGGAGATCGACATGAAGATCACGCCGGCCTTCTTCAGCTCTTCCTTGAAGGTCGTGACGACCGAGACCGAGTCGAACACGGCGTCGACGGCGATCTTCGAGGTCTGCACGCCGGCCAGGATTTCCTGCTCGCGCAGCGGAATGCCAAGCTTCTCGTACATTTTCAGAAGTTCGGGATCGACTTCGTCAATGGACTTCGGGCCGCTCTGGTTCTTCGGAGCGGCATAGTAGTAGAGGTCATTGAAGTCGATCTTCGGATATTCGACGCGCGCCCAGGTCGGCTCTTCGAGCGTCAGCCAGCGCTGGTAGGCAGCAAGGCGCCATTCGAGCATCCATTCCGGCTCGTCCTTCTTGGCCGAGATGAAGCGGATGATCTCCTCGGACAGGCCCTTCGGGGCCTTTTCCATTTCGATCGTCGTCTCGAAACCGTATTTGTACTGGTCGACGTCAATCTGACGGACCTGATCGATCGTTTCCTGCACCGCAGGCATATCGTTCTCCAATCTCGCCGGATCCAAGGTCCGGCAGTTTGTCAACGTGTGGCGGGTGTTCCGCCGGTTATGTAAGGGCCAAAGGGCGGTTTTCCCACCTTTTGGCAAGCGAAAACTTGAGTTTCCGCAAGATTCCGCTCAGGCCGCATTTCCCGTCATGCGCCGCCTGGAGACGACACGCGAAAAGGCTGCCAGGAAGCGTTCCACATCGGCCGTGGTCGATCCCGGACCGAGCGAGACGCGAAGCCCGCCAAGGGCCGCATCGAAGCCCATCGCCGTCAGCACGTGGCTCTGTCCGACCTTGCCGGACGAGCAGGCCGAGCCCGCCGACAGTGCGATGCCTTCGAGATCGAAGGCGATCTGCCCGGTTTCCGATTTCAGGCCCGGCAGGCTGAAGAAGGAGGTGTTGGCGACCCGCTCTCCATCCGCGCCGTGGATGATGATGTCGTTCGTCGTTGTCCGCATCCCCGCTTCCAGCGCGTCCCGCAGGGTGGCGATCCGGGCATTGCGTTCAGCAAGATCGGCCACGGCAGCGCGGGCGGCGGCGGCAAAGCCGGCGAGTGCCGCCGGGTTTTCCGTGCCGGAGCGGTGCCCTTTTTCCTGTCCGCCACCGCGGATCAACGACACCGGCATCAGCACCTCGCCACGCGAGACGAGCGCGCCGACGCCCTTCGGGCCGCCGAGCTTGTGCGAGGAGACGATCAGGAAGTCCGCATCGAGCGCCTCTACATCTACCGGCATGCGGCCAACCGCCTGAACGGCATCGACGACCAGCAGGCCGCCATGACGACGCACGATTTCCGCCGCGGCCCTGACCGGCTGCACGATACCCGTCTCGTTGTTGGCGAGCATGACGGCGACCATCGGCAGGCCCCTGGCCTTGTCGTGGGCCTGAAGGCGCGCGTCCAATGCGTCGAGATCGACGATGCCGGCACGGGTGACCGGGATGGTCGTGACATCCTCGCGGGAAAACCGCCCGCCCTCACGGATCGCCGGGTGCTCGATTTCGGAAACGTAAAGATGGCCGATCGAAAGCGGCGTACGGCCCATGCGGTAGTGCGGCGTCAGAACGAGGTTTGCGGCCTCCGTCGCACCGCTCGTGAAGATCACATGGGCAGGCGCTGCGTTGACGAGCGCGGCCACGTCGCGACGAGCAGCTTCCACCAGCATGCGCAACGCCCGGCCCTCACCGTGAACCGACGACGGGTTGCCGACCATGTCGAGCGCCGCGACACAGGCCTCGCGCGCCGCCGGCAACAGGGGTGCCGTGGCGTTCCAGTCCAGATATGTGCGCTCGATCTTCGTCATCCGTTTTCCGTGCCCGCGTAGCCAAGTTCCATGCGACGTGCATTTTTCTTGAAATTGCCGTCTGGCTTGCCTTATGACACCAAGCTCACGGCGCCCGATGCGCCTATACAGTTTCGAATTGTTCTAAACTAGGTTCTAGAAAAGCTGACTGCTTTCGTCAAGACTTCAGTTGACAAGAATCCGGTCCGGAACGCGAACTTGCCGGAGTAAGAATGCCCGAAATCATCTTCAACGGACCCGCCGGTCGCCTCGAAGGCCGTTACCAGCCGTCCAAGCAGAAGAACGCCCCCATTGCCATCGTGCTGCATCCGCACCCGCAGTTCGGCGGCACGATGAACAACCAGATCGTCTACCAGCTCTTCTACATGTTCCAGAAGCGCGGTTTCACGACGCTACGCTTCAACTTCCGCAGCATTGGCCGCAGCCAAGGCGAATTCGACCATGGTGCCGGCGAACTGTCCGATGCGGCGTCCGCGCTGGACTGGGTGCAGAGCCTACATCCCGATTCGAAGAGCTGCTGGGTTGCCGGTTATTCCTTCGGCGCCTGGATCGGCATGCAGCTCTTGATGCGTCGCCCGGAAATCGAAGGCTTCATGTCGATTGCGCCGCAGCCGAACATCTACGACTTCTCCTTCCTCGCCCCCTGCCCGTCGTCCGGCCTGATCATCAACGGCGATGCCGACAAGGTGGCGCCAGAGAAGGACGTCAACGGCCTCGTGGAAAAGCTGAAGACGCAGAAGGGCATCCTGATCACCCACCGCGTGGTGCCGGGCGCCAACCACTTCTTCAACGGCCAGACCGAAACGCTGATGGCGGAATGCGAGGACTATCTCGACCGTCGCCTCGCTGGGGAACTGACGCCGGAACCGGCCGCCAAGCGCATTCGCTGACCAGCCGAGAACCTGAACGCAAAAAGCCCGATGGTCCACCATCGGGCTTTTTCTTTGCGCGCTTTCAGTTGACCAGCTTGAAGGCCTCGAGCACTACGGCCGCCGGCTCCGCCTCATGCACCCGGTCACGCCCAGCATTCTTGGCGGCGTAGAGCGCATCGTCGGCCCGGCGCATGGCAAAACGCAGCGGCTCGGTCTGGCCGATTTCAGCGACGCCGAAGCTGGACGTGACGCGCACGCTGGGCGGCAGGCCCGGAATTGGCGAGACGGCGCGCGTCGCGCGCAGCGCATGGGCAAAGAGCAAGGCGGCATCCCTGCCGGTGCGGGGCAGAAACAACACGAACTCTTCGCCGCCGATACGGGCAACCAGCGCCCCTTGCGGTGCGGCGGCCTGCAGCATCTCGCCAAACGCGCGAATGGCGGCGTCGCCGCCCTGGTGGCCATGGGTGTCGTTGACCAACTTGAAGTGATCGAGGTCGCAGAGCACGATGCTGTGCGGGCCGTGCGCGGCCATCAGGGCTTCGACCCGATTGTCGAAGCCGCGGCGGTTGAGGACGCCCGAAAGCGCGTCGATCTCCGCATTGACCTTCTCCTCCGCGACGATCTCCAGCACGAGCACGCAGAGCAGCATCAGGCCGACCGCAACGATCAGCACCGCGCCCATGCTTTGCGAGACAAGGGCGAACTGGCTGGCGAGATAGTCCTTTGCCGTACTGCCCGAACCGGCCAATACGGCGGCAAAGGCCTTGGCGATGAAATGCACGCTGGTCACCGCCAGCAGCACGACGAGCGCCCGGTCGACGAAGGATTTCGCCCGCGCCCGCCAGGCTGCCCAGGCGCACATGCCAACCGCCACTGCAAAAGGCGTTTGATAAGGCAGCGCATGTTCCAGCGTGCCGCGCGGCAGGTCATAGATCACGACATCGAGCACCACGAATGCGCCGAAGACGGCGGCCAGAACCGTATGGTTGGTTTTCAGGCCGTAGAGATGGCCGATGCCGACGCGCAGCATGAACATGCCGCCGAGCATCGCGGCGAAGGCGAGGATCGCCCAGGGCTTCGGCGGCGGCACATAGGCGACAAGAAGTTCAAAGACGGTGGCGAGTGAGGCGACGGCAAAAGCGCCTGCAAACCAGCGGGCCGCAACGCGATTGCGGCTCCGGGTAGAGACGACCAGGAAAAACATGCAGAAACACTGCGCGATGAGAAAGTTCACCGTCAACAGGAAGCCCGCGCCACTCATTGGCCACCTACGCAAAACAGGACCGACTGCCCGCGCAAAAGCCCCCGGGCCGATCCCGATCGATGCTAGAGAATGGCTGCGAAAAAAGCGTTAATCGCGGAGGCTGGTTTTCCGGAGGACACCGCCGGTCACAGGAATCCTGACGCCCGTCGTTGCGGGGAAGGTGAGCGGCAATCCCCGCAACGACCGCACGGCGAGATAGGCCCAGGCCTCGGCCTCCATGCTGTCGCCGTTGAGATCGACGGCCTCGGCCGCGACGACCTCCGCCCTCTCCGTTTCGGCAAGAGCCGCGAGGTCACCCATGATGATCCGGTTCAACCGGCCACCGCCGCAGACGACGTAGAGTTTCGGCCGCTCCGGCAGGTGGCGGGCCGACCGCAGGATCGCCGCCGCCGTGACATGCGCCAGGGTGCGCGCGCCGTCCTCGAGGCTCGCATCCCTGCCCTCCGGCGGGCGGAAATCATTGCGATCCAGCGAGCGGCGCACGGGAGCGGTAAAGAAGGCGTGGCTCAGGTAGCGATGGGCAAGGTCGGGATCGACGCGGCCCTCGGAGGCGATCATGCCGCCCTGGTCGAAGGGAATGCCGGCATGGGCCTCGACCCATTGGTCGATCAGCGTGTTGCCCGGCCCGCTGTCATAGGCAACGATCGCGCCATCGCTGCCGATGAAGGTGAGATTGGAAATCCCGCCGATATTGACAAAGACCACGGCCTTGCCGGCCGAACTCGAAAGGCTCGCGGCGAGTGCGGCGTGATAGACGGGAATGAGAGGCGCCCCCTGCCCGCCATGCACCATGTCGTTTGCCCGCATGTCATAGACGACGTCGATTCCCGTCTCGCGCGCCAAAAGCCCGCCATCGCCAAGTTGCACCGTCAGCGCCGCATCGGGCCGATGCAGGACGGTCTGGCCGTGGAAACCGACGACGTCGATATCGGATGGCTTCAGGTCATTTTCGGCAAGGAAAGCGCGGACGGCCTCGGCATGGCGCTGCGTCAACTCCCGTTCGATGTCGGCGAAATCGCCCGGCCGCTCGTCGCGTTCGCTGATCGCCTTGGCGGTTTCCAACGCGCCTTGCAGGCGCCGCCGGAAGGCCGAATCGTAGGAGCGCCCCATGGATGGACCTCGCTCGACCACAGCTTCACCGTCCGTGCGCACCAATGCGACGTCGATGCCATCGAGGCTCGTGCCGCTCATCAGGCCGATCGCTGTCCGCAGTGCCGTCATCCCATCGCTCCAGAATCACTTTTGAAGTGATTATGCGGTGAAACAGTGTTAAACGCCCGGCGGTTCGCCGGAAAATTACATCCGGCCGCAAACATCCCGCCCAAAGCATTCCGGCAAGAGAGACAGGCCATGTCCGAATTCAAATCCGATTTCCTTCGCACGCTGAAAGAGCGCGGCTTCATCCACCAGATTTCCGATGAAACCGGCCTCGACGATCTTCTCGCCAAGGAAACCGTGACGGCCTATATCGGCTTCGATCCGACGGCGCCGAGCCTGCATGCTGGCGGCCTCATCCAGATCATGCTGCTGCACTGGTTCCAGAAGACCGGCCACCGTCCCGTCTCGCTAATGGGCGGCGGCACAGGCATGGTCGGCGACCCGTCCTTCAAGGACGAAGCGCGCCAGCTGATGACGCCGGAAACCATCGACAGCAACATTGCGAGCATCAAGAAGGTCTTCTCCAATTACCTGACCTACGGCAATGGCCCCAAGGACGCCTTGATGATCAACAATGCCGACTGGTTGCTCGGCATCAACTACCTCGAATTCCTGCGCGATGTCGGCCGCCACTTCTCGGTCAACCGCATGCTCGCCTTCGACAGCGTGAAGATGCGCCTCGAGCGCGAACAGTCGCTGTCCTTCCTCGAATTCAACTACATGATCCTGCAGGCCTACGACTTCGTCGAACTCAACAAGCGCCACGACGTGCGCCTGCAGATGGGCGGCTCCGACCAGTGGGGTAACATCATCAACGGCATCGACCTCGGCCACCGCATGGGCACGCCGCAGCTCTACGCGATGACCTCGCCGCTGTTGACGACCGCTTCGGGCGCCAAGATGGGCAAGTCGCTCTCCGGCGCCGTGTGGCTCAACCCGGACATGCTGTCGGCCTATGACTTCTGGCAGTACTGGCGCAACACGGAAGATGCGGACGTCTCGCGCTTCCTGAAACTCTACACGACGCTGCCGATGGACGAGATCGCCCGGCTTTCCGCGCTCGGCGGTGCCGAGATCAACGAGGTGAAGAAGATCCTCGCTACCGAAGTGACGGCGATGCTGCACGGGCGCGCCGGCGCCGAACAGGCGGCCGAGACCGCCCGCAAAACCTTCGAGGAAGGCGCGATCGCCGAAAACCTGCCGTCGGTCGATGTCGCCACAAGCGAACTCGAAGCCGGCATCGGCCTGCTCTCCCTCGTCGTCAAGGCCGGCCTTGCCACCTCCAACGGCGAAGCCCGCCGTCATGTGCAGGGCGGTGCGGTGCGCATCAATGATGTCGCCGTTTCCGACGAACGTCGTCTCATCGGCACGGCCGATGTGTCTGCCGACGGCGTCATCAAGCTCTCGCTCGGCAAGAAGAAGCATATCCTCGTTCGCCCGGCCTGAGCGGGGCGACAGACCAAGGATCAAGGCCGCCTCCGGGCGGCCTTTTTATTGGAATTCGAAAATGTTGCGGAACACGCCCGGTGCGATGATCGACAGCGGGTTGATGGTGAGATGCGGCTTGTCGAAGGGACCCGACAACTTGAAGGTGATGCCGATCAGCCCGCGATCATTGCCGTTGCCGAGAAGGATGCCGATGATCGGCAGTTCGGCAAACAGCCGGTTGAGGCCGTAGGCCGGCATGAAGGTGCCGGTCATCTCGGTCCGGCCACTGGCATCGCGGACCGTCCCGCGGAAGGTCGCCCCCACCATGTCGCCGCGCACCACGCCGTTTTCGAGGCTGAGAGAACCGCCGCCGGTGCGCACCTGCGCAAAGCCGCGGGAAAATTGCACGGCGCTCACGTCGATCTCGCGCCGCACCGCTTCGTTGAGGCTGCGCCCACCGTCACCGGCCGGCGTCGAGACGAGGGAGCGCAGGCGTTCTTCACCGACGAGGGCGAAATTCCGGATGTCGACGGAACCGAGCCACCCGTCGTTGGGCGTCGCGCGCAGGCGCACGTTCAGGAGGCCACCACGCATGTGGCGGTAGATATCGGCAAAACGCGCGATCGCGCCAGCATCGCCACTGGTGAGCTGGACGGCATCCGAGCCGCCGTTCTTTGCCAGTTGCACGACTACCGGCGCGCCGCCGGTAGTCACCGCCGAAAGATCGACGGCGGAAATGCGGTTGCCCGCCTTGCTGTAGCGGAAATTGACGTTGGAAAGCGCCTCGCCGTTGAAACCGATGGCCCGCGACAGGTTGGCAGTAACGCTGACGCCCTGTTTTTCGCCGGCGGCACTGCCGTTCCCGCTGTTCTTGAGCCGCCCGAGCACGGCGCGCACATCGGCCGTCTCGCCATCCGCGACGACGGTGTAACCGGATTTTCCGCGCGTCACCTTCAGACGATACCGGTCGTCGGCGGAAAGCCGGACCGTCGAGAAATTGGCCGTATCCAGCGCTGAACCACGGAACGTCATATTGCCGGCGACAGTGAAACCATCGCCGGCAAAGCGGAAATCGGAGACCCGCGTCACGCCCTCCGTGGTTTCTGCCGTCAGCTTCACCGTGCCGCCGATGCCGGCACCCTTGGTCCAGCCGATCCACGGAATGGAAACCGCAGCCGCACCGACATCAACCTCCACCGCGCGTGGCCCGTCGCCATCCTGCTCCATGCGCACCTCGATCGGGCCTTCCAGCACGTCCTCGAAACCCGGCAGCAGTTTGCGGCGATCCTTGTTGCCGAGCGTGCCGGAGAGGATGGTCCTGCGCGTGATGTTGGCCGCCTTGTTGACGGGCTCGATGAGTTCGAGATCGAAGGTCACGCCGTCGATATCGGCCTTGGCCTTGAGGTCAGCCTTTTGCGGATCGATGGCGAGCAGCCCGTGCAACGCCGTCACGGCACGGCCAGCGACGGGTTTGGCGACGTCGACATCGTCGAGGGTCAAGGCTGCCGTCCATTGCGGCGGTGGCGGCTTGTGCGCGGCGATGATGCCGAAATGCGCCTTGACGTTCGCCTTCACCTGGCCCGAAAAATCCTCCGGCTTGAAGCCGGTTGCCGGCAAAGCGCGGATCGGCCGGTAGGTCACGAGTTCCGCGATCGCATCGGCATTGCCGGCGACGTCGATGTCCATGTCGGCCATCAACGGTTTGGTATAGTTGTCCGGCAGCGCGAACGTGCCGCCGGTCAGCGCGACGGAGCGGCCGGACGGGAAGTAGGCAGCGCCGCCCGTGATCTCGATTTCGGTGCGCGGCCCGCGCAGGCGGAATTTTCCGGATGTGTCGCGCAAGGGCGGGATTTCGCCCGCGACATTCATGCGCGCGCCTTCGATGTCGAAGTCGATCTTCAGTTCTTCGGGGCCGAGACGCATTGGCACGCCGGGCAGGCGTTCGCGCCCCTCGGCAAGGTAGAACTCGATCCGTCCGTTGGTGATGGTGCCGCCAAAGATGTTCTTGATCACCCAGCTGCGCGCCATCTTGGCCATCCAGAACGGCCAGAGCTGCTTGACGGCGGCCGAGTCGAGTTCGCTCGCAATCATCACGAAGCTGACTTCCGGTGCACGGTCGCCGAAGCGCATCGCCAGTGATCCCGCCGCATTGCCCTTTTCGCTGGAGACCGTCATTTCCTCGAACAGCAGGTTTTTCGTCTTCGGCAGGTAGTATCCGTTGACCTTCGCGTCGAAGCGGATCGGGGCCTCGGTGGAATCGACCGGCCGGCTGATCGCGTTGCTGAAGACAAGGTCGATGGCAAATCCCTTGTCCGGTCGGTCGGAGACCCGGTCGAGATCGATGAGGCCGCCGGTGAAGGGGAAATGCGACTGGCCGACGCTGGCATCCTTCGAGACAAGCTCGATCGACCCCTTGTCGAAATTGTAGACGGCCTTGAGGGTCGACGGGCGCAATTCCGCGGGAATGCCGTCGCCGTAGACGGTGCCTGCCGCCAGGCTGATATCGAGGCCGAGCACCGGCTTCGTACCGGTTGTTTCGCGCACGGCATTGACGGAAATGTCGGCCGTCGTATCGACACCGGCATGAACATTGCCGTTCACGTCGTTGCCGAGCAGGAATTTTCCAAGCGCCACATTGCGGATCGAGCCATCCAGTGTCTGGACGACATCCTGCGCGCCGGATGCGGTCAGGTCGATTTCGCCCTCGGCGCCATCCATGGAGAAATGGCCGTCGATCGACATGGTGCTGTCGCCGTCGCGGGTGAACTGAAGACTGTCAATGGCAAGCGTCACCGGCTTGCCGCCCGGCCCCTGGAAGGTCGCACCAAGATCGGCGATCCTGACAGTCTGCATGCCGTTGGCGTCGATCAGCCGGTGAATGCCGTCGAGCCGCTCGAAGGTGGTTTCCAGATAATCCGGCACATCGGAGATGCGCAGCGCCGCGAGGTCGAGCGGCTTGCTCTTGGGCAGGAGTGCTGCATTGAACATGGCGCCGTCCACATCGAGCCGCGACACGGCAATGCGCCCCGTGGCGAGGGCCAGAGGATCGAGCACGATGCCGACCGCTTCGATCGTCGCCAGCTCCCGTTCCGATTCGATCTCGATGACGCGGGCGTTCTCCGCCTTCAGCGCAAAACCGTCGAAGCCGGCAAGGCGCAGCACCGTATGATCGACGGAGGCGCGGTAGCGTGGGCCGAGCGCCTGGTTGAGGGCGGTGACGGCCCGGGCATTCAAGGTGCTGTCGAAGATGCCCATCTCGACCAGACCGATCAGCGCGGCGCCAAGGAACAGCACGAGCGCGACGGTGGCCGCGATGATTCGGCAGGCGATCCCGGTGCGGCTGGCCTGGCGGGTGTGCAGGACGATAGGCTCATGCGCCTGCGCGGACGGCAGTTCGTGCAGTGGAACGATGTCCTGCTTGCGGAACACGACTTTCTCGCCGCGGATTTCTCCCATCGCGCGCTGGTTTCCTTTGCCCCTGGCGCAGCCTATTCCATGGAATCGGTGCGCATCGTCTGCTGGCCGCTGGACGATTCTGCCTGTCACTATATATGCGGGAGGCCGGGTCCTTGACTCAAAAAGCCGGCCAAAGAAAGGAAATCCCATGGCAGAATTGATCCCGGGCGCGAACGCTCCGGATTTCACCCTCCCGCGCGACGGCGGGGAGACCATTTCCCTTTCCCAGTTCCGCGGCCGGCCCGTCGTTCTCTTCTTCTATCCCAAGGACGATACACAAGCCTGCACGGTGGAAGCCAAGGATTTTACCGCCGCGAAGGCGGATTTCGATGCCGCCGGTGTCGCGCTGATCGGCCTTTCGCCCGACCCGGTGAAGGAGCACGACAAGTTCGTCAAGAAACACGAGCTCAGCGTAGCGCTCGCTTCGGACGAAAGCCTTCAGACGCTGGAAGCCTATGGCGTGTGGAAGGAAAAGAGCATGTATGGCCGCACCTATATGGGCGTCGAACGCACGACGGTGCTGGTCGATGCCGCCGGCAAGATCGCGGAGATCTGGCCGAAGGTAAAGGTCGCGGGTCATGTCGACGCGGTGCTCGACGCCGCCAAGAAACTTTAACATATCCATACAAGGAACTGGAATGATTGAAATTCCGCACATCGAAAGTCTTCGCGGCGGGGCCACGGCGGCGATCAACGCCGCCGATCTCGACGTGAAGACGGAACTGGCGCAGGAAACCGCGCGGCGCTGGTTTGCCCGCACGCTTTCGATGCGCTCGCCGCGCGATCCGGCGCTGCCGACCCGTCCCGGCCGACCGGAAAAGCCCCCGCTTATTCCGCCGAAGCACATGAAAAAGCGTTCGCTGCATACCGAGAAGGGCCGCATCGCCCTCCTCCATGCGCTCGCCCATATCGAACTCAACGCGGTAGACCTTGCGCTCGACATCGTTGCCCGCTTCACCACGGAGCGCGTACCGCATTCCTTCTTCGACGGCTGGATGCAGGTAGCATTCGAGGAAGCAAAGCATTTTCGTCTCATCCGCGATCGCCTGCGCGCGCTCGGCGCGGACTATGGCGACCTGCCGGCGCATGACGGCCTGTGGCAGGCCGCACACGACACCCGCAACGACCTGACGGCCCGTCTTGCCGTCGTGCCGCTTATCCTTGAAGCCCGCGGCCTCGACGTGACGCCGCCGCTGCAGGCCAAGATGCGCGAGACCGGTGACCACGCCAGTGCCGATATCCTCGACATCATCTACAACGACGAGAAGGGTCACGTCGCCGTCGGCGCCAAGTGGTTCCGCTTCCTGTGCGCCCGGGAGAAGAAGGACCCATCCGCCACCTTCAAGGATCTGGTACGCACGAATTTTCGCGGGCCGCTGAAGCCGCCGTTCAACGATGTCGCGCGCGCCGAGGCGGGGCTCACGCCATCCTTCTACCGCTCGCTTGTTTCCGTCAGTCAGAGCTAATATTTTGACCTAAATACCCGCCGGGAAAGCCTTTATTAACCCTAACAATGTGTAATTCCCGCACGAGACCAGCTGAATCGGTCGGGGAGTAAACGAGTGGCGGAGCGTCCAGAAAACCGCGTCTTCGGAAAACGCGCTGAGCAGCATGTCGTTATCCTGGCGAGCGGCGACAAAATCCGTCACATGACGATCCGCCCCTGGATGGCGGCCGTCACCTTCTGTTTTGCCGGCATGTTCACGGTCGGTTATCTCGCCGCCACTTCCTATCTTGTGCTGCGCGACGACCTGATCGGCGCTACCATGGCGCGGCAGGCCCGCATGCAGCACGACTACGAAGACCGCATCTCGTCGCTGCGCGCCCAGGTCGACCGCGTCACCAGCCGCCAGCTTCTCGACCAGCAGGTCGTGGAGGAAAAGGTCGAAAAGCTCATGCAGCAGCAGCTCGCCCTCTCGGAGCGCCATGGCAAGCTCGATGCGCTGCTCAACCGCGCCGAAGGCAGCGGCGTACAGGCGACCGACAGTGTACCCCTTCCGGATACAAAACCGGTGACCGACGGACGCCGCGCCGATGCCGCTGGTGCAATCCATGCCATCATGGGCCTGTCTGGCGATGCGACGCCGAAGACGGCGCAACTCGCCTATGCATCAACAGGCGAATCAGTTGCCGACCGCTCCGACCGGCTGTTCTCCCGAGTGACGCTTTCGCTGAAAGACCTCGAGCACGAGCAGATGGGCCGCATCCAGTCCCTGACGGCCGGCGCCTCCGAGACAGCGGACGCCATCCAGACCATCCTGCGCCGTACAGGCTTCGACGTTGCCGAGGCTCCCCCGGCGGAAGTCGACGCGGAGTCGGGCATTGGCGGCCCCTTCGTCGAACCGGCGACGTTTACCGATCCCTTCGAAGACTCGATCAACGATCTCGACAGCGCGCTGGAGCGCCTCGACAGTGCGCGCCGCACGGCGAAAATGCTGCCCTTCGGCAACCCTTCGCCGGGCAGCAACATCACCAGCCGCTTCGGCAACCGTACCGATCCGTTTTTCGGCCGTCTCGCGCTGCATGCCGGCATAGACTTCCGCGCCAGCACCGGTACGGAGATCCGCTCCACCGGCGCCGGCACGGTCACCGTCGCCGGCCGCAACGGCGGCTACGGCAACATGGTCGAAATCGACCATGGAAACGGCCTGACGACCCGCTACGCCCACCTCTCGCGCGTGCTCGTCAAGGTTGGGGATCATGTGGAAGCCGCCGACCCGGTCGGGCTTTCCGGCACCACGGGTCGTTCCACGGGGCCGCATCTCCACTATGAAGTCCGTCGCGGCGGCAAGGCGATCGACCCCATGCGCTTCCTCACCGCCGGCATGAAGCTGACGACCTATATGGATTGACGTAACGCAAGGCGGGATGCCTTCGTATGACAAATTTGTCCGCCATGAACTTCAAATTGCTGGCGGATTTACCAAATTCGCTGAATTCCTTGACTTTCCGGCACTTTCGGCATATCTGCGCTGCATCCTCGCGGCACGATGCCCGCTGAAACCCATTGCGTTCGCAAGAACCGGAACGGAAACTGTTTTCCCTTTGACCACTTTTGCTGATCTTGGCCTGAGCCCGAAAGTCCTGTCCGCCGTTACAGATTCGGGCTACACGATCCCGACACCGATCCAGGCTGGCGCCATTCCGCCGGCACTTTCGCGGCGCGACATCCTCGGAATCGCCCAGACGGGCACCGGCAAGACTGCGTCCTTCGTGCTGCCGATGCTGACGCTCCTGGAAAAGGGCCGCGCCCGGGCACGCATGCCGCGCACGCTGATTCTCGAGCCGACGCGCGAACTCGCCGCCCAGGTTGCCGAGAACTTCGAAAAATACGGCAAGAATCACAAGCTGAACGTCGCGCTGCTCATCGGCGGCGTTTCCTTCGACGAACAGGACCGCAAGCTGGAGCGTGGCGCAGACGTCCTGATCTGCACCCCCGGCCGCCTGCTCGACCATTGCGAGCGTGGCAAGCTCCTGATGACGGGCGTCGAAATCCTCGTCATCGACGAAGCCGACCGCATGCTCGACATGGGCTTCATCCCGGATATCGAGCGCATCGCCAAGCTCATCCCGTTCACCCGCCAGACGCTGTTCTTCTCGGCCACCATGCCGCCGGAAATCCAGAAGCTTGCGGACAAGTTCCTGCAGAACCCGGAACGTGTCGAAGTATCGGCCCGCTCCTCCACGGCCACGACCGTGACGCAGCGCCTCGTCGCCACCCACGGCAAGGATTACGAGAAGCGCGCCACGCTGCGTGATCTCATCCGCGCGCAGGAAGACCTGAAGAACGCTATCATCTTCTGCAACCGCAAGGTCGATGTCGCGGATCTCTTCCGCTCGCTCGACCGCCACGGCTTCTCCGTCGGCGCGCTGCACGGCGACATGGACCAGCGCTCGCGCACGACCATGCTGGCCAATTTCAAGGAAAACAAGCTCACGCTTCTCGTGGCATCCGACGTCGCTGCCCGCGGCCTCGATATCCCGGACGTCAGCCATGTCTTCAATTTCGACGTCCCGATCCACGCCGAGGACTATGTCCACCGCATTGGCCGCACCGGCCGTGCCGGCCGTTCGGGCGCCGCCTTCACCCTCGTCTCCAAGCGCGACGGAAAGTTCGTCGATGCCATCGAAAAGCTGATCGACAAGAAGATCGATTGGCTGAGCGGCGGCCTCGAGGAATTGCCGCAGGCGGTGGAGAGCGAGGAGCGCGAACGGCCCCGCAACGGGCGCGATCGCGGTGGTCGTGACCGCGACCGTGATCGTTCCCGTGGACGCAACAAGGGCGAAGCCCGCGTTACGGAAACCCGCATCGAGACCGTTGAGACCGAAGAAAAGGTGGAAGTCGTGAAAGCTGAACGCAAGGCGGAAGGGCGGCCGCAGAATCCCGCTCGCAATCCGCGGGCCGCAAACCATGCCGCACCGCGTCCGGCCAATGACGACAGCCGTGATCGGCGCAACCGCTATCGCCGCGACGACGATGACGGCCCGACGCCGCTCGGCTTCGGCGACGAAGTCCCGGCCTTCATGCTGGTCGCCGGCAAGGCCTGATTTCTAACAATGCCTATTCCCGGCATCGATGTGCCAGGCCTCGGTTGCGGCCTGGCCATTTTGCGTGAGGGCAAGCTTTTGCTCTACCGGCGCCGCAATGCGCCGGAAGCCGGCTGCTGGAGCATTGTCGGCGGCAAGGTCGACCATATGGAGCGCGCAATCGATTCCGCCCGCCGCGAGGCGCAGGAAGAATCGGGGCTTACCGTCGGCGCGATCGACCTTCTCTGCATTTCTGAACAGATCATCGAGGACGAGCGCCAGCACTGGCTGTCGCTCATCTATGTGACGGAAGATTTTGCCGGAGAGGCCCGCGTCATGGAGCCGGAAAAGCTGCCGGAATTCGGCTGGTTCCCGCTCGATGCGCTGCCCACCCCCCTCTCGCGCTTTGCCGCGGACGCCGTCAAGGCGCTCCACGTGCGTTAAGCGCGCTGCGCTAAGACCTCTGCGGTTCTTGTCTCAGAACCGCGCGGTGGCACCGAGGATGAAGGTCCGGCCGCGTCCGTTGTTGATGCCGGCGAGGTTGTCGGAAAGCCCTGAATTTGCCTTCATATAGGCCTTGTCGAACACGTTCTCGACGTTGAAGAAGACCTTGGCGTTCTCGTTGATCTCCCAGGAGGCGTGCACGTCGAAGAGCGTGTAGGCGTCGACCTTGTAGGCATCGGGTTTCCCGAGGAACGCCTGCTTGCTTTCCCCGACATACCGCACGCGCCCACCAACCGTCAGCGCCTCGTCGAGGAAGCGCATGCCGACGTCGACGGTGGCGAAATCGTCCGGCAGCTGGCCGGTGTCGCTCGTCGTGCCAGATGACGAGCCCTGCGGCTGGTCCGTATCGGCAATCGTCAGCGAGAAGCCGGCATAATAGCGCCCGGCATCGTAACCGCCTTCGATTTCGAGACCCTTCATGACAGTGGTGCCGTCGAGATTGACCCAGCACGCGACGCTGCCGTCACCGGGCTCCCAGTTGGGGCACAGCGTGCCGCTGGTATCGGTGCGGTAAGTGATGTAGTCGCTGATGCGGTTGTGGAAGTAGCCGACCTTGAGCCAGGCCGTATCGCCGGCCGTCAGCAGATCGTCGCCCTTGAGATTGACGCCCAGTTCCCAGCCGCGGCTCTGTTCCGGCACGAGGTTCGGGTTGTTGTTGACCGGGTCCGACGAGCCGTCGAAGCTGTGGCCGCCCGGATAGAACATTTCGGCCGCCGTCGGCGGGCGCGAGGTGTGGGCATAGGTGACATAGGGCTGCAGCCAATCGAACGGCCGTGCCGACAGGGTGATCTTCGGGTTGAGGTCGCCGCCATGCCGTGAGACGGCGTCCCCGGGGCAAGGATCGCCGTCAGGATCGCAACCATTGGAGCCTGGCGCATCGTAACCGCTGATGCCCTTCACCGACCAGTAATCGTAGCGCAGGCCGCCGGTCAGGTCGAAAATACCGCGCGTCAGCGTCGCCTCGCTGAAGGCGCCGGCCTTCACCAGCGTTCCATCGGCATTGGCGCCGCGCTTGGCGTTGCCTTCGTACTCGTCGTGGCTATAGGCCGCGCCATAGGAGAGCTTCAGTTCGGTCTCGTTGCCGAGATCGAAGTGCATGCGGTTGGTGATATCGAAACCGGTCGTCGTGTTGGTGCCCTTGCGGCCATCGAACGCCGCGCCATCGATGCTCGAGCCATCGAATTCAAGATCGGTGATGTTGAGATAGGCGTTGGCCGAGAGGTCGATCAGGTCGTTGCCCGGCTTGTAGGAATATTTTGCCGTATAGGTCTGGTTCTCGATTATCCAGTTGTAACCGGAGCTGCCCGGCAGGAACTCGCTGCCGTACCAGATGCCGCCGAGAGACAGCTTGTGATCGGAGTCCGGCAGGATGTTGACCTTGAAGAGACCCGACTTCGGATGCTCATCACCGGCGCTCGGATAGACGATGCCGTCGCCATTTTCGTAGGGGCTTTTCTTCGTGTCGCTGAGCGCGCCAACGACGCTGATCTCGCCTTCGCCCATGTCCGTGCGCGCCGCCCCGGTCAGCAGGCGTGAATAGTCGAAGCCGTTCGTGCCGACGCGCACGGTGGACATCACGCCGACATCCTTGCCCGGCAGCAGCACGTCATCGACGTCGAGCGTGCGAAAGTTCGCGGCCCCTGCCAGCGTGCCCATGCCCTCGGCGCCTGACACCGCGCCACGCGACACATCCACACCCACCAGCATGTTCTGCTCGACATACAGCATGTTGTCGAACGTGCCGGCGTGGCCGGACAGGTTACGGAAGGTCTGCGGTACGCCATCGATCATGCTGTTGACGCGGCCCATGCCCTGCAAACCACGGATATTGACCATGATGCCGGGCTGGTCGGCCGGTTCGCGCGTGAACGTGCCCGGTGTCGAGCGCAAGACCTGCTTGACGTCACCGGCAAATTGTTCCTGGATTTTCACCCGGCCCGCCTTGGAGACCGCGGCCGGCACGTCGACAACGCCGTCGCCGTTGCTGTCGCCTTCCACGTTGATCTGCTGGAGCAGGGTTGCCGGTGCCTCCTGCGCCTTCACCGGCAAAGCCGTCGCCAGAAGCACAAGCGCCATGGCCGTGCCAGCCAGAAGCGTCGACGCGTGGAAACGATCATCTTTCATGGGAACCTCACCGGACATCAGGCCGCGCGATTTCGCACGCGAACTGCCCGGTAATGGACAACATGATAAACCAAGTCAAGTTTAATTACGGCAATTATCCGGCTGTATCGCTACTTCGCGCGAAGGGCTGCTTGATAGGCCCGGCGCACCCATTGGGCCATCTCGTCCGGATCGTCGAAGGCCTCATCGGGGACGGACCAGTACGGCATTTTCACAGGCTTGCCCTGCTTGCCCTCATAGAACCATTGCCGGCAACCGGCAGCCTCGAAATCCGACGCACTGGTCTCGTCCGCCTTGAGCAGTATCTCGTCGGAGACTTCCAGCGCGAGAATCCGGCCCTGGTGATAGATGCCCTTGCCGCCGAACATGCGCTTGATCGTCACCGGCCCAAGCGCCTGGAACATCTCCTCGATCGCATCCCGGTCCATGCCCTACCCCTTCAGAATACCGCCCGCGGCCACCACAGCCTCCGGCGTATCGACGTCGACATGCGCCGCCTCGCCGATCTCCACGTCGACCACGTCAAGCCCGGCGCTTTCCACGATATGCCGTGCCCCGACATCGCCTTCAAGCTGGAGGATGGCGGAAAACGTCGTGCGCGGCAGCACGACGGGATTGCCGCGCTTGCCGCCGGAAACGGCCCGCACGATGGCATGTCCGCCTGCGGCCGCGAAGGCGTCAAGCAATCGGCGCACATCCGCCCCGGTGACATGCGGCATGTCGGCCAGCATGACCACGATGCCCTCACAGCCCGGCGACACCGCGGAAACGCCCACCCGCAGCGAGGTCGACATGCCCTGCGCGTGATCCGGGTTGCGCAGGACATCCACGGTGAGCCCGGCCAGCTCCGCCTCCACTTCGTCCGCCCGGTGCCCGGTCACGACGAGCACGCGCGCCGGCCGTGCCGCCAGCGCAGCCTCCACCGAACGGCGCACCAGCGCCTTGCCGTCGAAGGTCGCCAGCAGCTTGTGGTCGCCCTTCATGCGGCTGGCACGCCCGGCGGCCAGAACCAGCGCCGTGACGACGAGCGGCCGCTCGGGCGCACGCTGCTCGCGCGGTTGCGGACGGCTTGGAATTTCCGCAAGAAGGCCCCCGACGCCCATGCCTGTAATCTCCTCGGATCCCGGCTTTTCACCGGCGAAAATGCGGGCCAGAACCCAGTCGAAGCCGTTCTCCTTCGGGCTGCGGGCACAGCCGGGCGCGCCGAGCACCGGCACCGTCCCGACATGGCCCAGGACCAGCAGGTTGCCCGGATCGACCGGCATGCCGACATGCACGACTGCGCCGCCCGCGGCACGGATGGCGGTTGGAATGACGTCGTTCGCATCCGTGACGGCAGAGGCGCCGAAGACGACAACAAGCTCGTTCTCGCCGGCCGCCTGGCGGACCGCCTCGGCAAGCGCCGCTGGCTGGTGCGGCACGCGCCTTTCCCCCGTCAGCCGACTGCCGGACGGGTGCAGGCGCTGTTCAAGAAGCCGGCGTGTCTTGTCCATGACGGAAACCTTGAGCGTCGGCAGCTCCGTCGCAACCAGCCCGACACGGTGCGCCACGAAGGGCTTGACCTCCAGCGTCCGGCTCACTGACAGCGCAGCCGCCGCCCTGCGGGCAAGGGCGTCCGACACGGCAAGGGGAATGATCTTGATCGTCGCCACCATGTCGCCCGCCGCAACGCTTGCATGATCCGGCAGGGTGGCGATGGTGATGGCCGGATCGACCCGGTTGAAGCGATCGATCGCCACCCGGTCGACGACGAAGAGGCCGTTCGCCTTGGCATGGAGATTGATGCGGCCAGTCGCGGGCGGGGTGAAGCTGAGATGATCGGGCACGATCGCCGCGGCGATCAGTGCGGCCGCCTCGTCCTCACCGATATCCCCCTCCTCCAGGCGCACCGCGATCACGACGGCGACGCCTGCCGCGGCAAGGGCCGCCTGATCGTCGGCCGTTACCACATGCCCTTTGTGCAATGACAGGCCCTCGACCCGCACGCCATGGGCCAATCGTGCGCCGATCGCCTCGACAACCGGGATTTCGCCAAAAATCACGAGGCGGGCCCCCGCAAGGGTCGGCGGCGCAGGTGCTCGACGATATCCGCCAGGATGGCGACGGCGATTTCGGCGGGGCTCGCGGCACCGATGTCGAGGCCGATCGGCGCGGATATTGTCGCGATCTCCGCGTCGCTGTGCCCGAGCGCCGTCAGGCGTTCAACACGCTTGGCATGGGTCTTCCGGCTGCCGAGCGCGCCGATATAGAAACAGCCGGTGGAGAGCGCCTGCGACAGCGGGAAGTCGTCGATCTTCGGATCGTGGGTAACAGCCACGAGCGCGGTATAGGCGTCGAGTGGCCGCGTCCGCAGCACATCCTCCGGCCAATCGGCGACAAGGTCGATGCCGGCGAAGCGCTCTTCGGTGGCAAAGGCCGTGCGCGGATCGGTGATCGTGATATCGAAGCCCGCTATCCCGGCCATCTGCGCCAGCGCCTGGCTGATATGCACTGCGCCGATGACCACGATACGGGCCGGCGGCAGGTGGACGTTCAGGAAGAAATTGCGATCCTCTGCCGCCACAATGGCGGATTTGCCGGAGCGGAATGCACTCTCGATTGCCGTGCCAAGCGGCCCGGCGACCGGATCGCCCTCGCAGACCACCCGGTCGCGGCCGTCGCCGAGGTCGGTAAGGTGGATGACCGCGCGGCGGGCGGCGCGCTCCGTGTTCAGCTTGCGCAGCAGGTAGGGATCCATCAGCCGACCCGCTCCACATAGACCCGAATGCGCCCGCCGCAGGACAGGCCAACACGCCAGGCCGCCTCGTCGGCGACGCCGAATTCCAGCAGACGCGGTTCGCCGTCGCCGATCACCTCCATCGCCTCACCGATCACCGCCCCCTCGACGCAGCCGCCCGAAACGGAACCGTGAAAATTTCCCTCGCCGTCGATGACCAGATGGCTGCCGACCGGACGCGGCGCCGAGCCCCAGGTCTCGACGACGGTGGCGAGCGCCACCATGCGGCCATCGTCCATCCAGCGTTCCGCGATGGTCAACGGGTCGTGCGCGTCGTTTGCATCCATTCTGTCCTCCTCATGCCGCCGGCAGAAAACGTCTGGGATCACCGGCACCGCGCGGCGCTTCGCCGGACAGTGCGGCCACCAGATCCGCCATGGCCTCCAGATTGTGTACCGGCCGCAGTTCGTCGACATGCGGCAGCATGGCCCTCACCCCGCGCGCCCGCGCTTCAAACCCCTCGAACCGCAGCAGCGGATTGAGCCAGACCAGCCGCCGGCAGGAGCGGTGTAGCCGGTCCATCTCCGTCTCGAGCAGGTCCGTGTCCTCGCGCTCCAGCCCGTCGGTGATCAGCAGCACGACGGCGCCCTGCCCCAGCACGCGGCGCGACCAGAGCCGGTTGAACTCCTTCAGCGTCTCGCCGATGCGCGTGCCGCCGGACCAGTCGCTGACCGTCTGGCTGCACGCCTCCACGGCGAGATCGGGATCGCGGTGGCGCATCTGGCGCGTGACATTGCTGAGGCGCGTGCCGAACAGGAAGGCGTGCACGCGACGGCGATGCTCGCCCAGCGCATGCAGGAAATGCAGGAAGATACGCGTGTACTGGCTCATCGAGCCGGAAATATCGGCGAGCACGACGAGCGGCGGATGGATCGTCTTCGGCTCCCGATAGCGCGGCAGGATGAGTGCGCCGCCGGTGCGCATTGCGTGGCGCATCGTGGCGCGGGCATCGATGGCCACCGGCCGGTTGCTGCGGCGGAAACGGCGCGTGCGCACCTCGTCGACCGGCAGCACAAGATTGGAAATCGTGCGCTTGGCCGCGGCCAGTTCCGCCGTCGTCATCTGGGCGAAATCGGTCCGGCGCAGAATTTCGCTGCCGGAGGCGGTGAAACGGGCGTCGATTTCGATATCCGGCTCGTCGCGCTGCGGCCGTTCCTCCGATCGTTCGCCAAACAACGCATCGGACACGCGGGTTTCCCCCGCCTTGCGCTTTTCCCGCTCCTCCTGCCGCGTCACGACCGGCGACATCAGCGCGATCATTTTCCCCACAAGATCACGTGACCGCCAGAACAGGCGAAAGGCTTCGTCGAAGACGGCGTCGTCCTCATGCCGCTTGACCAGCGTCGCATGCAGCGCGGTGTAGAACTCCTCGCGCTCGCCAATGCCGATCGCCTGCACCGCCTCGATGGCATCCGTCACCGCCGCCGGACCGATGCGCAGCCCCGCCTTGCGCAGCACGCGCGCGAAATGCACGATATTGTCGGCAAGCCGGCCATCCGTGGCAGCATCCGCACTGTCGTTGTCCGCTGCAAGGGTCATCGTTCAGCCTGTCGCCGCCAGGCCGGTTTTCACGTCGTCGAGCAGCTTGCGGCCCTCGGCGCCGTCGATGCGGGCGATGTCGTCCTGATATTTGAGCAGCGTGCCGAGCGTGTCCGACACCGTCTCCGGATCGAGCGCCACCCGGTCGAGTTCGGTCAGCGCCGTCGCCCAGTCGATGGTTTCGGCTACACCGGGGTTCTTGAAGAGATCGAGCGTGCGCAGCTTCTGCACATAGGCGACGACCTGATGCGACAGCACCTCGTTGCAGCGCGGCACCTTGCGGCGGATGATCTCCAGTTCCTGTGCCGCTGCGGGATAGTCGACCCAATGGTAGAGACAGCGCCGCTTCAACGCGTCGTGCACTTCGCGCGTGCGGTTCGTCGTGATGATGACGATGGGTGGTTCAGTCGCCCGGATCGTGCCCAGTTCCGGCACCGTCACCTGGAAATCCGACAGCACCTCCAGCAGGAAGGCTTCGAAGGCCTCGTCGGTTCGGTCCAGTTCGTCGATCAGGAAGACCGGGGCGCGGCCATCCGGCGACGACAGCGCCTGAAGCACCGGACGGCGGATGAGATAGCGCTCGGAAAAGATGTCGGCCTCGATGCGGCCGCGGTCCGTGGTACCGGAAGCTTCGGCGAGGCGGATTTCCAGCATCTGCGCCGGATAGTTCCACTCATACACGGCCGAGGCGATATCAAGGCCCTCGTAACATTGCAGGCGGATCAGCGGGCGGTCGAGCGAGGCAGCCAGCACCTTGGCGATCTCGGTCTTGCCAACGCCAGCCTCCCCCTCGAGGAAAAGCGGCCGCTTCATGCGCAGCGACAGGAAAAGCACCGTCGCCAGCGAACGCGCGGCGAGGTAGTTGCCGGCCGACAGCATCGCGGCGGTCTCGTCGATCGATTGCGGGATATGTCCGCGTTGGTAAACCACACCGCTCCTCCACTCCGGAGGAGGAACTTATAGCGTGTGGTAGCCCCGGTCCATATAGAGAAGCGCTGGTTTGTGCGCGCCGGCGGAAACGCCCATGACTTCGCCGATCAGCATCATGTGCGTCGCCATGACCTTGAATTCGACAAGCCGGCAATCGAAGGCGGCAAGCGCGTTCTTCAGCACCGGCGCCCCGGTCACCAGCTCCTCCCAGTCGCCCTTGGCGAAGCGCTCTTCCGAGGTCAAGGCGGGATCGCGGCCGGAAAAGGCATTGGCAAGCTCGATCTGGTCGGCGGCAAGCGTGTTCAGCGCAAAGCGGCCGCTTTTCTCGAAGATGGCATTCTTCGGGTTGGAGGCGTTGACGCAGGCGAGAACCATGGCCGGATTGTCCGACACCGAGCAGGCAGCAGTGATCGTCACCCCGCGCCGCTCGCCCTCGAAGGTCGTCGTCACGATCTGCACATGGCCTGCATAGCGGCTCATCGCGTTACGGTAGAGCGATGGGTCCAGCATCAATCTGTCCAACACGGCGTTCTCCTTCTCATGAAGGAGATACATGGCGAAAATGAAGAAAAATGTAACCCCCTTAAAGTGGATTTTTCTCATCCAGTTTTTCCGCGCGGATTTTCAACAGAGATTTCCCTTTGACGCCCTTCGCGCGATCCTTACAAAAGACTTAGCTTTGCCCCATGGATCCAGAATGAAGACCGCGTCCCTCGTCACCCTGTTCAGCATCCTTCTGTTTGCAGCCAGCCCGGCCGCAGCCGCAGGCCTGACCTTTGCCGTCGTCGCGCCGCAGGAAGGGCCGCTCGCCATTCTCGGCCAGCAGGTTCTCGATGGTGCGCGTTTTGCGGCGGAGGCGAACGGCGACACTATCGTGACCATTCCCGAATCCTGCGACGAAAACGATGGCGAGGCCATTGCCAAGCAGATCCTCGCCGCTGACGCGGTCGCCGCCATCGGCTTCCTGTGCACGGAAGGGCTTGCCGCCTCGCTTCCCGCCCTGGCGGAGGCAAGCATACCGGCGATCACGCTGTCGGTTCGCTCCGGCATTCTCATGGAAGATGCGCTGAAGAAGAAATGGCCGCTCTTCCGCCTCGCCCCCGGCCCGAAGGCCGAGGCGGACAAGGCCGTCGACATCATCACCCGCGCCTGGAAATCCGAGCCATTCGCCCTTATCGACGACGGTACGATCCATGCCCGCGAGCTCGTCGAGACGGTTCGCCTGCGGCTGGAGGAGGTCGGCATGAAGGCGGCATTCGTCGATACCTATCGTCCGACGCAGGAACAGCAGCTCACCCTCGTCCGCCGCCTCATCAAGACCGGCGTGACCCACGTTTTCGTCGGTGGCGACCGCACCGATATCGCTGTCATCGCCCGTGATGCGAAGAGCGAAAAGACGCCATTGACCCTGCTCGGCGGCGAGGCGCTGCTCGGCGCCGATCCGCTCGTGCCGATGACGGATGGCGTGGAGGCGATTGCATTGCCCGATTACCAGACGCTGCCGGCAGGGCTGCCGGTCGCCAGGGCGATGCAGGAGAGCGGCATTGTCGCCGAAGGCTATGTGTTGCCTGCCCACGCCGCAGTTACCGCACTCGCGGCCGCCGCGGCAGAGGGCGGTAACCTCGTGGAAACGCTGGCCGGCGGCAGTTTCCAGACGGCAATCGGCACCGTCGCCTTTGGCGCGGATCATGAGATGCGTGAAAACCCCTACCGCCTGCTCGTCTGGCAGGCCGGCGCCTTCGTGCCGGTGGAAGCAGCCCCGGAGAGCGAGTAGATGAAACCGGGGCCGAAGAACCGCATCACGGATGTCGCCGGTCTCAAGGTCGGCAACGCGACGGATCACGCCCTGCGCTCCGGCGTCACCGTCGTGCTCTGCGACGAGCCGGCGGTGGCCGCGGTACAAGTGCTCGGCGGCGCGCCGGGAACGCGCGAGACGGACCTTCTGGAGCCGCACAACACCGTTCAGACCGTCGACGCCCTCGTGCTGTCCGGTGGTTCGGCCTTCGGGCTGGATGCTGCGTCCGGCGTGCAGGCGGGCCTGCGCGAGGCAGGACGCGGTTTTGCCGTCGGGCCTTTTCGCGTGCCGATCGTGCCCGCCGCCATTCTGTTCGATCTGATGAACGGCGGCGACAAGGACTGGGGCCGTTATCCGCCCTATCGCGAGCTTGGTTATGCGGCACTTGCCAGGGCCGCCGAAGACTTCGAGACCGGCAGCGCCGGTGCTGGCACCGGTGCGCTCACCGCGACCTTCAAGGGCGGCCTCGGTTCTGCTTCCACCGTTCTGGAGGCCGGCTTTACCGTTGGCGCCCTCGTGGCGGTCAATGCGCTCGGCGCCGCGACGGTCGGCGACACGCGCCATTTCTGGGCGGCGCCCTTCGAGGAAGCGGAAGAGTTCGGCGGGCTCGGCCTGCCCTTCCCCTTCCCAACCGACGCCCGCATACCACGCACGAAAATGTCGCGTCGCCCGACCGGCACGGAGAACACCACCATCGCCGTCATCGCCACGGATGCCGCGCTGAGCAAGGCCGAAGCGAAGCGTCTCGCCATTGCCGCCCATGACGGTTTTGCCCGTGCCCTCTGGCCGGCCCACACGCCGCTCGACGGCGATCTCGTCTTCGCGCTGGCGACCGGCAAAAGCGGCCGCGCGCCGGCGCCGGAGGACTTCATCGGCCTCTGCGCCGCCGCCGCATCCACCATGGCGCGCGCCATCGCCGGCGGCGTGCATGATGCCACGCCCATGCCGGGCGACGTCATGCCAAGCTGGGCGCGGTAAATCGCCCGTTGTTCGCCCATCGCGGGGATGGTATGGCGACGCAAATTTTTCCACGGAGCCTGACATGACCCTTCCCATCCGGATCGCGCCCTCCATTCTCGCCGCCGACTATGCGAAACTCGGCCAGGAAGTGCGCGACGTCGTCGCGGCAGGCGCCGACTGGATCCATCTCGACATCATGGACGGCCATTTCGTGCCGAACATCTCCTTCGGCCCGGATGTCATCAAGTCGCTGCGTCCCCATACCGACGCCTTCTTCGACTGCCATCTGATGATCGCGCCGGCCGATCCCTATCTCGAAGCTTTCGCCAAGGCCGGCTGCGACAGCATCACCGTGCATGCCGAGGCAGGTCCCCATCTCGACCGATCGCTGCAGGCCATCAAGGCGCTTGGGAAGCGTGCCGGTGTCTCGATCAACCCGGCGACCTCGGAAAGCGTGCTCGACTACCTGCTCGACAAGATCGACCTTATCCTCGTGATGACCGTCAACCCGGGCTTCGGCGGCCAGAAATACATTCCGGCGATGCAGGAAAAGCTCCGCCGCGTGCGTTCGCTCGTCAGCGACCGGCCGATCGACATCCAGGTCGATGGCGGCATTGCAGTCGACACGATCGCCATGCCCGCCGCTGCCGGTGCCAATGTCTTCGTCGCGGGCTCCGCCATCTTCGGTGGCGGTCACATTGACGCCTATCGCAAAACGATCGACACTCTACGCAGCAATGCGGAGGGTGCGCGGGCGTGAGGATTTTGCGAAAGGCGGCGTTCGCCCTTCTGGTGACCGTGCTGGCAACGGCAGGTGCGTCAGCCGGCGACTTCTCGACCTTCCAAACCCTTGGCTTTTCGCCGGACGGGAAGGTCTACGCCTTCGAGGAATTCGGCGTCCAGGACGGTTCCGGCTTTCCCTATTCGACCATCTACTTCATCGACACGCAGAAGGACGCCTATCTTCCCGGAACGCCGATCCGTGCACGGATCGACGACGAGGAAGCGGACCTTGCAAAGGCGCGGGCGGAAAGCCGTGACAAGGCGAAAAACCTGATCGCACAGCACAAGGTGCTCTCCAATCCGGGCCTGCTCGCGGCATTCAATCCGATGGGCGAAGCCGGTGTCGACCGCAAGCGTATCGAGTATTTCCCGCATGCGATCGAGCCGATGGTCGGCGGAAGCTATGCGCTGGCCCTCGAAGACATCGCGCTCGACATGACGGACAAATGCCGTGATCTCACGCCCGACGGGATAAAGGGATTTCGCCTCAAGCTCGTGAGACGCGACGGCCAGGCGGTCGACACGGTGGTGCATGAGGATACGCGCGTGCCCGAGAGCCGCAACTGTCCGCATTCCTACCAGATATCCGGCGCCGTAACCTTCAACGCGTTTGGCGCCGATCCGGTGCATATGGCGCTCGTGCTGGTGCGCAGCTTCGGCTTCGAAGGCAGCGACGGCCGCTGGATCGCCGTACCGTTCCGGCCTTGAGCATGGATCTGGCGACGGGGGCGACAGGCGCAAACGCCACGTTTCAGAGTAGGCCCGCGCCGGTCTTCCCCTCCCGTCCCCTTCACCTTGGCGGCTCCGTTGCCTGGGGCCTGCTGATGGCGGCTTGCGCCTTCGTCTCGCTTGCAATGCAGGGGCGTGCGCAGACATTTCACCTCGCAATGATCCTGCTGATCTTTTTCGCAGGCGGTCTGCTTGCCTGGATCGTCGTTCTGCCGATGGCCCGCCTGCTGACGCGACGGCGCTGCGCCGAGACGCGCTTTGCCGCCCATTTCGCGCTGCTCAGCCTCGGCACCATCGCCGCCACGGCCTTTCTTTTCGCGATGGATTACCGGCTGTTCTATGCGCAGTGGCACCAGCCCTTCGGCACGCGCATCTGGGCCTATCAGTTCGTTTTCACCTCCGCCGGTGCCGTCTACCAGTTCCTCGTCATGGGGCTGCGGCTCTACCTGCCGGTCGGCCTGCCCATCCTGGCGGGCGCCAGCCTGTGGCTCGCGCGGTCGATGCCCCCATACATGCGTTGAGCTTGCCGGCCATCTTTGCTAAAGCGGCGGCAACGCCCACCTGAGAAAGTCTTGAGCCGATGATCCCTCGCTATTCCCGACCGGACATGGTCGCCATCTGGTCGCCCGAAACGAAGTTCCGCATCTGGTTCGAGATCGAAGCCTATGCCTGCGATGCGCTGGCAGACCTAGGCGTCATTCCGAAGTCGGCAGCCGAAACCATCTGGGAAAAGGGCGGCAAGGCGGAATTCGACGTTGCCCGCATCGACGAGATCGAAGCGGTCACCAAGCATGACGTGATCGCCTTCCTGACGCACCTCGCCGAATTCGTCGGCCCCGACAGCCGCTTCGTGCACCAGGGCATGACCTCGTCGGACGTGCTCGACACGACCTTCAATATCCAGCTCGTGCGCGCCGCCGACATCCTGCTTTCCGGCATGGATCGCCTGCTCGCCGCGCTGAAAACCCGCGCCTTCGAGCACAAGGACACGATCCGCATCGGCCGCAGCCACGGCATCCATGCCGAGCCGACGACGATGGGCCTGACGCTCGCCCGCTTCTACGCCGAGATGGATCGCAACCGCGCCCGTCTCGTCGCAGCCCGCGCGGAAATCGCAACCGGCGCGGTCTCCGGTGCCGTCGGCACCTTCGCCAATATCGACCCGCGCGTCGAAGAGCATGTCTGCGCCAAGCTCGGCCTGGTGCCGGAGCCGGTCTCGACGCAGGTCATCCCGCGCGACCGTCATGCCATGTTCTTCGCGACCCTCGGCGTCATCGCCTCGTCGATCGAAAACGTCGCGATCGAAGTCCGTCATATGCAGCGCACGGAAGTTCTGGAAGCGGAAGAATTCTTCTCGCCGGGCCAGAAGGGTTCGTCCGCCATGCCGCACAAGCGCAACCCGGTGCTGACCGAGAACCTGACGGGTCTTGCTCGCCTGGTCCGCATGGCCGTAACGCCCGCGATGGAAAACGTGGCGCTCTGGCACGAACGTGACATTTCCCACTCCAGCGTCGAGCGCGGCATCGGCCCGGACACGACGATCACGCTCGACTTCGCGCTGAACCGTCTTGCCGGCGTCATCGAGAAGCTGGTGATCTATCCGGAGAACATGCTGAAGAATCTCAACAAGTTCCGCGGCCTCGTTCATTCGCAGCGCGTTTTGCTTGCCCTTACCCAAGCCGGCGTTTCGCGCGAAGATTCCTACCGCCTCGTGCAGCGTAACGCGATGAAGGTGTGGGAAAAGGGCGCGGACTTCCTGGAAGAGTTGCTGGCCGACGCCGAGGTACGGGCAGCCCTCTCCGAAGAGCAGATCCGCGAAAAATTCGACCTCGGCTACCACACCAAGCACGTCGACACGATCTTCCGCCGCGTCTTCGGCACCGTCTGAGATCGATCCGGAACAGGCCGGCGAAGTCTCTTCGCCGGCCCACGCCTCTGTATTAGACTTCCCTCGCGTGCAATGCCGCACGCGCCATTGGGAGCTGATCATGAGGTTTCTTGCTATCGCACTGCTTGCCGCAGCGTCTCTTGCCGGATCCGCGCAGGCGCAGACGCCGCAATCCATCCTCGAATTGCTGAAAATCGGCTATGACATCATCAATGTGTCGCCGATCGCCGAAAGCTATGTCGTCTTCCTGGAAAAGGACGACGACGACAGCATCGTCATCTGCCAGATGGGCTTCAAGGACAACGCATTCTCCACGGACAAATGTTATCCGCTGACGAAGTAACAGCGATGGCGCACAAGGCGCCATCGCTCCCCTCTGACAGGCGGTTTCACGCCCTCCTCCTGGCGGGTTCCGCCTGCAAAACCTTTTACGACCGCTCGTCGACCACGATCTTGCGGTAGAGATGCCAGGTCGCATGGCCGAGGATCGGCATGATCACGGCAAGGCCGACGAAGAGCGGGATGGTGCCGGCGATCAGCAGTGCGGCGACGATCAGGCCCCAGCAGGCGATCGGCATCGGATTCATCAGCGTGGCGCGCAACGACGTTTCCATCGCGGCGACTGCTCCGACATCCCGATCCAGCATCAGCGGAAAGGCGATGACCGTCGTGGCGAGCACGACCAATGCAAAGCAGAAGCCGATCGCGTTGCCCGCCAGCATGAGCAGCAACCCGTTTTCCGAACTGAAGATCGAGGCCATGAACAGGGCCAGCGATTGCGGCGGCTCCGGCCCGAACAGGTTGGTATAGAGCAGTTGCGCAAAGACCAGCCAGGCGATGAAAAGCACAAACAGCAAGGCGCCGACGGCGAGAATGGACGGAAGTGCAGGCGAATGGCGGACTTCAAGCGCATGACGCCAGGAGGTGTCCATGCCAAGTTCGCGCCGGCGGCTGATCTCGTAGAGGCCGAGGGCGAAGAACGGTCCGAGCAGCGCAAAGCCGGCGATCAGCGGAAAGATCAGCGGCAGCAGGTTGGCGCCGGAACTCCAGGTGACGAGCACCACGCCGCAAATCGGATAGATCAGGCTTAGAAAGACATAGTGCGATGGTTTCGCGCGAAAATCCTCGAAACCGAGCGCCAGTGCGTCCCAGACATCGGACAACGTGATCCGCCGGATCGCCGGCCGCGTTACCATGTCGTCGGAACCTGCCATCACATGAAAAGTCGTCATGACCATTTCTCCTGCCGGTCTGGAACCGTCACGGCCTGCGTGTGGAGGGCAATTGTCCGCCACCACGAAGGACCGTGATTGGCATTGAAGACGACGCAGCATACACCCGCGTACTGATTTGTCCCAGCCTCTTGACTTCAGCACTTCGTGAACGCACATGCCGGCGCATGAAAGCGTCAGAAGCAGAAATCCTCATCGTTCCCGGCTACACCAACTCCGGGCCCGACCACTGGCAGAGCCGCTGGCAGTCCAGGCTCGGCTCGGCGCGCCGCGTCGAGCAGGCGGAATGGGCAAAGCCCGTGCGCGAAGACTGGGTAAAACGGGTGATCGAGGAAGTGGCGGCCGCAACGAAGCCGGTCGTGCTCGTCGCGCATTCGCTGGGTGTCGCGACCGCGATCCATGCCGCGCCCCATCTCGGCAACAAGGTCGCCGGCGCCTTCCTCGTCGCGCCGCCGGATGTTGCCAACCCGGAAATCCGCCCCAAGCACCTGATGACCTTCGGCCCCTATCCGCGCGAGCCGCTGCCGTTCCCCTCCCTCGTCGTGGCGAGCCGCAACGATCCGTTTGGGACCTATGAGCATGCCGACGACATCGCGGCCGCCTGGGGCTCGCTGCTGCTCGACGCGGGCGAAGCCGGGCACATCAACACCGAGTCCGGGCATGGCCCCTGGCCGGAAGGCACGATGGTGTTCGCGCAGTTCCTCAGCCGCCTGAAGGCGCCCGAGTAGGCCTTTCCGGCTTTTGTTATTAAGAAGAACTTCATAGAAATCCTGCACGCTGCGGCTGTTGAGTTCATTGCAGGCGCCGCGTTTCATGGCCAAACCGTCCGGTTCGACCTTCACTGCCGTGCGAGAAACGGAGAGCAAACCGTTTTATCGTCGGCTTTTCGCGCGTTCCGGCTTTGGTTTCGCCGCTCTGGATGCGGAAGGCCGCATCATAGATGCCAATGCGAGCCTGCTCTCCGCCTTCAATGCCACCGCGCTCTCGCAATTGCCGTCCTTCGAGGCATGCGTCTCTCCCAAGGATCGTTCCGTCCTCGCCTTCGCCATGCGACGCGATGCTTTCGAACAGGCCCCCTGGGAAATCCGGCTGAAGCGCCTAGATGGCGAGGAATTCTGGGTGCTCGCCTCCTTCATCGTGCCACCGTGCCTTCCGGGCGAAGACATCACGCCCGCGCTGATCGTTCAGACGATCGATATCGATGAGCGCAAGCGCAACACGCTCGAATTGGCGGAACGCGAAAGCCGCTGGAATCACGCGCTCGAATCCGCCGGCCAGGGTGTATGGGACCACGATTTTGCGCGTGGCGATCTCTTCTATTCCCGCCAGTGGCGCACCATCCGCGGCCTGCAGCCGAACGACCCGATCGATGCGTCGCTGGAAACCTGGATCCAGACCGTGCATCCGGATGACCGGGCACATGTTCTCGCCGAAATCGCCAGGCAGGAAAGCGGTGCAGCCTCCTTCAACGTCTTCAGCTACCGCGAAAGACACAAGGATGGGCACTGGGTCTGGATCGAAAGCCGCGGCGCTGTCGTCGAATACGGCTCCGACGGAAAGCCGAGCCGCATCGCCGGCACCGATACGGATGTCACCGAACGCAAGGAGGCGGAGGAACGCCTCGCCCAGATGTCCCGACGCCTCGAGCTCGCGCTCGGCGTGTCGCGCATCGGTGTGTTCGACGTCAATCTGCGGACCAATGACGTGCGGTGGGACGACCGCATGATCGAGATGTACGGCCTGACCGAAGAGCCCGATGGGGCCAGCTGGGAGCGCGCGCTGCATCCCGAAGACCGGCGCAAGGCGACGGCAAAGGTCGAAGACGGCATCTTCCGCAACCGGGATTTCGCCAACGAATTCCGTATCGTCCGCGGTGACGGCGAAATCCGCCACCTGCGCGGACGCGCTGCGCCCTATGTCGACACGACGGGCGCACCCCGCCTCATCGGCGCGAACTGGGACGTGACGGATGACGTGCGCCTGCAGGAAGAGCTGAAACACGCGAAAGAGCTGGCCGAAGCCCGCAACGACGAGCTGGAAGCCGCCAGGGCACGCATCGAATATATCGCGCTGCACGACCATCTGACTGGCCTGCCGAATCGACGTTATCTGGATGCGGCAATCGAGGAGGCCGCACAGGAGGCACAAAAAACCGGCCAGCGCCTTGCCGTGCTGCACATCGACCTCGATCGTTTCAAGGAGATCAACGACACGCTCGGCCACCTCGCCGGCGACCAGATGCTGGTGCACGCCGCAGGTGTTCTGAACGAGTTGAAAGGCCCCGGTGAATTTGTCGCCCGCATCGGCGGCGACGAATTCGTCTTTCTCTCCACGGGCTCTGCGCGGCGCAATCTCGCAACGCTTGCAGAGGCCATCGTGGCGGCCATGCGCAAGCCGGTCACCTTCAACGGTCATATTTGCCGATTCGGCGCAAGCGTCGGCATTGCCAGCCAATCGGGCAGTGCGGTCGACGCCAAGCAGCTCCTCGTCAATGCCGACCTTGCGCTCTACCGCGCCAAGAATCGCGGCCGCAGCCGGCACGAATTCTTCACCAGCGATTTCCAGGCACAGATCATCGTCAACAAGCAGACCGCCGACGAGATCCTTTCCGGCGTGGAGCAGCGGCGCTTCCTGCCCTATTACCAGCCGCAATTCTGCGCGCGCACGCTGGATATTGTCGGCGTCGAGACTTTGGCGCGCTGGGATCATCCAACGCGCGGCATCCTTGCGCCCGACACGTTTCTCAAGATCGCCGAAGATCTCGATTGCGTGGCGACCATCGACCGGATCGTGCTTGAACGATCGCTCGCCGATTTCGCCGAGTGGCAGACGCTCGGGCTTGGCATCGACAAGATTTCGGCCAACGTCTCGTCAAAGCGCCTGCACGACCCCGAGCTTGGCCGTTCGCTGCGCACGCTCGACATCCAGCCGAAATCGCTGTCCTTCGAGCTTCTGGAATCGATCTTCCTTGATGACTGTGACCGCACGGTGCTGGAAAACCTTGCCGAGATGCGCAAGCTCGGCATCGATATCGAGATCGACGACTTCGGCACCGGCCATGCCTCAATCATCAGCCTGATGAAGCTGAGCCCACGCCGCCTGAAGATCGATCGCCAGCTTGTGAAGCCCGTCAGCCGCTCGCCCGGCCAACGCAAGCTCATCGGCACCATTATCGAGATCGGCCGGTCCCTGAACATCGAGGTGGTGGCCGAAGGCGTCGAGACGCCCGCCCATGTCGCCATCATGCGCGATCTCGGCTGCGATATCCTGCAAGGCTACGCGCTTGCCCGCCCCATGCCCGCGCATGCCGTGCCGGACTTTGTGCACCGGCAGGAATGGCGCGCGCACGGTGGCGCGGTGCGGGACCTGCAGAACGAAGTGCGCCGGGCCATCAACCGCTAAACTGAAAAAGCCGCCCGGCAGGACCGGACGGCTTTCAAAAGCGAAAAATCTCGCTGCGATCAGTTGGCTTCGAGCTGCGCGATGGCGACGGCAAGAAGTTCCAGCATCTGAACGCGGATCTCGTCTTCGCTGCGGGCAACGCCGGCGGCGTCGAAATCGGCCTTGACCTTGCGCACGACATCCTCGTGGCCGACTTCTTCGAAATCGGCGGCGACGACTTCCTTCGCGTACGCGTCCGCATCACCATCCGTCTTGCCGAGCAGACCAGCGGCCCATAGGCCAACCAGCTTGTTGCGGCGAGCCTCGGCCCTGAAGCGCAGTTCCTCGTCGAGAGCGAACTTGGCCTCGAACGCCTTTTCCCGATCCTGCATATTGGTCATCCTTTGACTCCCGTAGATTCTTTTTCCCAATGGGGTTTTCCAAGCCCATAAATCAAAACGACGGCAAAAGTGCAATGCGAACTTTTGTCCGGCCGGACTTCCCGGAGCGGCCGGAAATCGGGGGATCGGGTGTAACGCCGATTGTTAAAGTGCGGCAATTCGTTTATGGAGCCGGGAACGAACGACACCTGCGCGAGCCCCAAGCGCGCCAACAAAGAGAAAAATCCATGAACCGTCGCCGCCGTATCTACGAGGGCAAGGCCAAGATTCTCTATGAGGGCCCCGAGCCTGGCACACTGATCCAGTTCTTCAAGGACGATGCGACCGCATTCAACAAGAAGAAACATGCGGTCATCGACGGCAAGGGCGTGCTGAACAACCGTATTTCCGAATACGTCTTCACGCAGCTCAACAAGATGGGAATTCCGACCCACTTCATCCGCCGCCTCAACATGCGCGAGCAGCTGATCAAGGAAGTCGAGATCATTCCGCTCGAAGTGGTCGTGCGCAATGTCGCTGCCGGCTCGCTCTCGAAGCGCCTCGGCATCGAGGAAGGCACCGTGCTGCCGCGCTCGATCATCGAATTCTATTTCAAGGCCGATGCGCTCGAAGACCCGATGGTCTCCGAAGAGCATATCACCGCCTTTGGCTGGGCGAGCCCGCAGGAACTCGACGACATCATGGCGCTCGCCATCCGCGTCAACGACTTCCTCTCCGGCCTGTTCCTCGGCGTCGGCATCCAGCTCGTCGATTTCAAGATCGAGTGCGGCCGGCTTTATGAAGGCGACATGATGCGTATCATCATCGCCGACGAGATTTCGCCGGACAGCTGCCGCCTGTGGGACATCGCCACCCAGGAGAAGATGGACAAGGACCGCTTCCGCCGCGATATGGGCGGTCTGGTCGAGGCCTATCAGGAAGTTGCCCGCCGCCTTGGCATCATCAACGAGAACGAGCCCGTGCGCGGCACCGGCCCGGTTCTGGTGAAGTAACCCTTCACCGGCCGGCTGACACTATTTGGTTTGAAGAGGAAGACATGATCAAGGCACGCGTAACAGTGACGCTCAAGAACGGTGTTCTGGACCCGCAGGGCAAGGCGATCGAAGGCGCGCTCGGCAGCCTCGGCTTCGAGGGCGTCGGCGCTATCCGCCAGGGCAAGGTTTTCGACCTCGAGCTTCAGACCGCCGACCGCGCGAAGGCGGAAGCCGACCTCAAGGCGATGTGCGACAAGCTTCTCGCCAACACGGTAATCGAGAACTATACTATCGCCCTCTCTTAATGGTTGAGGAGGCGGCGATGGCTACGGTTGATGCTGATCTTGTCTATGAAATACTGAAGCGTATTCAGACGGACATTGTCCTGTGCAAGGAAGGTCAACGCGACCTACGTCAGGACAACCTCTCCATACGCAACCAGATTCACAGCATGCAGGGCGACATCAACAGCCTTCACGGGGCCTTCGCTCAAATGGACCAGCGTCTCGACCGTATCGAAAACCGCCTCGAATTGCGTGAACTCGCCGAGGCCAAAGGCAAGGTTTGAACCACACCCATGAAGTCCGCCGTCGTCCAGCTCCCCGGCCTCAACCGTGACCGCGACATGATCGCGGCGCTGACCAAGATTTCCGGCACCGCACCGGTCACCGTCTGGCAGACGGAAACGGATCTGCCGGATGTCGACCTCATCGTCATCCCGGGCGGTTTCTCGTACGGCGATTACCTGCGTTGCGGCGCGATTGCCGCGCGCATGCCGGTCATGCAGGCGATCAAGGCCAAGGCCGAAGCCGGCGTGAAGGTTCTGGGTGTGTGCAACGGTTTCCAGATCCTGCTCGAAGCGGGCCTGCTGCCGGGCGCGCTGATGCGCAATGCCTCGCTGAAATTCGTCTGCCGCGAAGTGAAGCTGGAAGTGGCCAATGCCGAGACCGACTTCACCCGCGCCTATGACAAGGGCCAGATCATCCGCTGCCCGGTCGCCCATCACGACGGCAACTTCTTTGCCGATGCCGAGACGCTGGCAACCATCGAAGGCAACGGCCAGGTCGTGTTCCGCTACGCGGACGGCACCAACCCGAACGGCTCGCTCAACGACATTGCCGGCGTGATGAACGCCAAGGGCAACGTGCTGGGCTTGATGCCGCATCCGGAAAACCTCATCGAGGCCGCGCATGGCGGTTCCGATGGCCGCGGCCTGTTCGCGTCGGTGCTCGACGTAATCGCCGCTTAACCAGCCGTTGCTATCAAGGGCGCATGTCCATCCCCGAAAGGCTTTTCATGCGCCCTCTCCTCTCCGCCAAGCTTGTCCTGCCGCTCATCGCCGTTGCGGCTCTGGCGGCCTGCCAGACGAAGACACCGGCGCCGAAGGCCAATGGCGCGGCGCTGCCGACCATGGAGCGCATCGCGCTCGGCGCAAATGCCTGCTGGTTCAAATCGGGCGACCCGGCCTTCAAGGCCTACCGCCTGGCACCGGAGTTGAACTCCTTCTCCGGTCGCCCGCGCATTCTCGTCGTGCATCGCAATTCGCCCGAATCACGCCCGCTGCTCGTCGTGCACGCGGAGGGCAATCCGGCAAGACTCGAGGCCTTCGGTCCGTTGATGAGCGAAGCCGTCAGTGCGCGCATCGCGACCGACGTCAAGCGTTGGGCCGCCGGCGGCAAGGGCTGCTGAGCCTCAATCCCAGTAGAATGATTTCCTGACTTCCCGCCGCGCTTCGCTGCGGGTTATGCCGATATCGCACAATTGCTCCTCGGTCATTTCCACCAGCGCATGGCGCGTGCGGCGCCTGATGGCCCAGGCATGGCAGACAAGCCATGCCCGATGGAGCGTTGCGCCTAGGGAGCGGCGACTTCTGACGTCGCTCGCGACGAAAATTGTATCAATTGCCATGGTGCCTTCTCCTGAAATGCCACTGGGAGCGTGACAATCGGTGCATTCAGGAAATAATTGACTCCACGAACGGTGCAATATAAGAATTGCCACCATGACAAATTGGCTTCCTGATCTTCAGGCCTCCGATGGCCCACTTTATGTCCGTATCGCCGACCAGATCGAGCGCGCGATCAACACCGGTGCGCTCGCCTCCGGAGCCAAGCTGCCGCCCCAGCGCAACCTCGCCTATGACATCGGCGTCACCATCGGCACCGTCAGCCGTGCCTACAGCATGGTTCGAGAGCGCGGCCTCGTCAGCGGCGAAGTCGGCCGCGGCACTTATGTGCTTGGAACGCCGGAAAACGATAACCCCGCTGGCATCGATCCGATCAGCGCCAGATTGGTCGGCACCCGCGCGGCGAATGCACCGCCCGGCAAGCTGCGCTTCGATACGACGGCGGCAACCGATATCGGGCAATCCGTCGCCGTCACCGACATTCTCGCGGCGATTTGCCGGGAGCAGCCGAACGAGATCGCCAGCTACACACGCAATTTTCCGCGCCACTGGCTGGAAGCGGGCCAGCGCTGGCTGGGAAGCGGCAGCTGGCAACCGAGCATCGACAGCATCGTACCCACCCTCGGCGCACATGCGGCCATTATCGCCGCCGTTTCCGTCATCACCTCGCCCGGCGACCGCATCGTCTTCGAACACGTCACCTATTCGCAGATCAGCCGCGGCACCGCCCTGCTCGGCCGCCAGACGGCACTCGTCGAGTCCGATGCTTACGGCGTGATTCCAGAGGATTTCGAGCGCGTCTGCGTGCAGCAGCACCCCAAGGCCGCCTTCCTGATGAGCACGGCGCAAAACCCGACGCTTGCCATCATGCCGGAGGATCGCCGCCGCGCGATTGTCGCCATCGCCAAGCGACACAATGTCTGGCTGATAGAGGACAATCTCTACGGCGCCACCGTGGACAATGGCATTCCCCTGCTCGCCGAAATCGCGCCGGACCGGACCTTTCTCGTCGGCGGCCTGTCGAAGAGCGTTGCGGCCGGCGTTCGTGGCGGCTGGGTCGCCTGCCCGCCCCATCTGGCGCAACGCGTCCGCATCGCCCACAAGATGGTAAGCGGCGGCCTGCCGTTCCTGCTTGCGGAACTCGCTGCCCGTCTCGTGCTGTCAGGCACGGCGGATACAATTCGCAGCGCCGTTGCGGATGAGGTGCAGGCGCGCGAAGCCGTTGCGCGAGACATCTTCGCCGGGCTCGACTTCGCCTCGCACCCCCGCGTGCCGTTCCTCTGGCTGAAGCTGCCTGATCCCTGGCTGTCCGGCACCTTCCGGCAGGCCGCCTTCGCGGAAGACATCCTCATCGACGACGAGGACGAGTTCAAGGCCGGTCGCTCGGAGAAGACCTTCCACCGCGTCCGCATCGGCTTTTCACCACCTGTCGACCGCGCCGATGTCGTCACCGGGCTGGCGCGGCTGCGTCGCCTGCTCGAACACGGCCCGACGGGCTATGACAGCCCGGCCTGAAGCCCCGCTCTGCTGTGGTTTCCGGTCATTTTCCTGTCGCACTGCACGGCAGCATAGGTTAAAGAGACCCCAATCCTGCCCTCCACGACAAGACGAGCGACGATGACCATTTCGAACACCCGCCCGATCACCCCGGAGCTGATTGCTGCCCATGGGCTCAAGCCGGATGAATACGATCGCATCCTCTCGCTGATCGGCCGCGAGCCGACCTATACCGAACTCGGCATCTTCTCGGCCATGTGGAACGAGCACTGCTCGTACAAGTCCTCCAAGCGCTGGCTGCGCACGCTGCCGACCAAGGGTCCGCGCGTTATCCAGGGTCCGGGCGAAAATGCTGGCGTGGTCGACATCGACGACGGCGACTGCGTCGTCTTCAAGATGGAGAGCCACAACCACCCGTCCTATATCGAGCCCTACCAGGGCGCGGCAACGGGCGTCGGTGGCATCCTGCGCGACGTCTTCACCATGGGTGCGCGCCCGGTCGCAGCGATGAACGCGCTGCGCTTCGGCGCGCCGGATCATCCGAAGACCCGCCATCTCGTCTCGGGCGTCGTCGCTGGTGTGGGCGGCTACGGCAACTCCTTCGGCGTGCCGACGGTCGGCGGCGAAGTCGAGTTCGACGAGCGCTACAACGGCAACATCCTCGTCAACGCCTTTGCAGCCGGCCTTGCAAAATCCAACGCGATCTTCCTGTCGGAAGCCAAGGGCGTCGGTCTGCCGGTCGTCTATCTCGGCGCCAAGACTGGCCGCGACGGTGTCGGCGGCGCGACCATGGCGTCCGCCGAATTCGACGAATCGATCGAAGAGAAGCGTCCCACCGTACAGGTCGGCGACCCCTTCACCGAAAAGTGCCTGCTGGAAGCCTGCCTTGAACTGATGCAGACCGGCGCCGTCATCGCCATCCAGGACATGGGTGCGGCCGGCCTCACCTGCTCCGCCGTCGAAATGGGTGCCAAGGGGGACCTCGGCATCGAGCTGAACCTCGATCTCGTGCCGGTGCGCGAAGAGCAGATGACCGCTTATGAGATGATGCTGTCGGAAAGCCAGGAGCGCATGCTCATGGTGCTCGAGCCCGCCAAGGAAGAGGTCGCCAAGGCGATCTTCGTCAAGTGGGGCCTCGCCTTCGCGATCGTCGGCTACACGACGGACGACCTGCGTTTCCGCATCCTGCATCAGGGCGAGGAAGTCGCAAACCTGCCGATCAAGGACCTGGGCGACCAGGCGCCGGAATATGACCGCCCGTGGCGCGAGCCCGGCAAGCCCGCTCCCCTGCCGGCCAATCTGGTCGCAGAGCCGAGCGACTATGCCCAGGCCGTGCTGGAACTCGTCGGTTCGCCGAACCAGTCGAGCCGCCGCTGGGTCTATGAACAGTATGACACGCTGATCCAGGGCAACTCGCTGCAGATCCCCGGCGGCGATGCCGGCGTCGTGCGCGTCGAAGGCCATGCCACCAAGGCGCTCGCTTTCTCCTCCGACGTGACCCCGCGTTATGTCGAGGCCGACCCGTTCGAAGGCGGCAAGCAGGCTGTCGCCGAATGCTGGCGCAACATCACGGCGACCGGCGCCGAGCCGCTTGCCTCCACCGACAACCTGAACTTCGGCAATCCGGAAAAGCCGGAAATCATGGGCCAGTTCGTCAAGGCGATCCAGGGTATCGGCGAAGCCTGCCGCGCGCTCGATTTCCCGATCGTCTCCGGTAACGTCTCGCTCTACAACGAGACGAACGGTATCGCGATCCTGCCGACGCCCACCATTGCCGGCGTCGGCCTCTTGCCCGACTGGTCCGTCATGGCCAAGATCGGCGGCGCGAAGGACGGCGACCAGCTGATCCTCATCGGCGTCGACGGCAGCCATCTCGGCCAGTCCGTCTACCTGCGCGACGTGCTCGGCCTCATCGACGGCCCGGCGCCGGAAGTCGACCTGCACGCAGAACGCCGCAATGGCGATTTCGTCCGCTCGGCCATCCGCAACAGCCAGGTCACGGCCTGCCATGACATTTCCTCGGGCGGCCTCGCGGTCGCCCTTGCCGAAATGGCCATGTCGTCCGGCAAGGGCGCGACGGTCGATCTTTCGGGCTCGAACGGCCCGGCCCATGCGCTGCTTTTCGGCGAAGACCAGGCCCGCTACGTGCTGGCCGTTCCGGCCGATCTCGCCAACTTCCTCTGCGCCAACGCGGAAGGTGCGGGCGTGCCGTTCCGCCGTCTCGGCTCGGTCGGGGGTGACAATCTCGTCGTGGGTGACCTTCTGTCGGTCTCTATTGAACAATTGCGCAACACCCATGAATCATGGTTCCCTGACTTCATGGATGGCAACGGCACCGCCGCTGCCGCCGCGGAATAAAGATAAGGGAGCAGTCCGTATGCCTATGTCACCCGGCGACATCGAAGACCTGATCAAATCCGGCATTCCCGGAGCAAAGGTGGTCATCCGTGATCTGGCCGGCGACGGGGATCACTATGCGGCCGAGGTCGTCGCGGAAGCCTTCCGCGGCAAGACCCGCGTGCAGCAGCATCAGATGGTCTATGATGCGTTGAAGGGCAATATGGGGGGTGTTCTGCACGCCCTTGCCCTCCAAACCTCGATCCCGGACTGAGCCGCCATGGCCGGCCTCCTTGATGAACTCGTCTCAGGCGTGGTCGACGCAGCCCTGAAAGAGGTGCTGAAGAAGACCGGCGTGCGCAAGACAACGACCAAGCGCACGCGCCGCAGGACAACGACGCGCAAGAAGGCCTCCGGCGGCATCCTCGGCGATATCCTTGAAGCGGCGCTGAAGCCGGCGACAAAAAAGCCGGCCCGGCGGCCGCGCAAGCAGGTCAGCCGCCGACGCACGGCGGCAAGCCGCTCGCGCCAGCGCAGCCGGTAAATCGAGGCGCGGCGATCGCGCAACAGCCCTCGAAATCGTAAGGCTACCCCTTGCATTTTTTCTGAGGGCCTTCTGGCATTTCTCACCCGGGGTTGTTATCTAGGGCGAACGGTTTATCGCATCGGCCCTTGAAGCCGATTTGCTAGGGAAGACTGCAATGAGCGGCATCAACGATTTCATCGCCAACGAAGTGAAGACCAACGACGTCGTCCTGTTCCTCAAGGGCACGCCGGAATTCCCGCAGTGTGGGTTCTCGGGTCAGGTCGTACAGATCCTCGATTATGTGGGTGTGGACTATAAGGGCATCAACGTGCTCGCCGACGCCGACATCCGCCAGGGCATCAAGGATTATTCCAACTGGCCGACCATCCCGCAGCTTTATGTGAAGGGTGAATTCGTGGGCGGTTGCGACATCGTGCGCGAGATGTTCCAGTCGGGCGAATTGCAGTCGCACCTTCAGGAACAGGGCATTTCGATTAAGGGCGCTGCCTGACGCTTTACGGTCTTCCGACCTCAAGCTTTTCAAAGGCGCCGCACCCCAGCGGCGCCTTATCTCTTTCATGGAATATAGTTATTATGTCTGCACTTACCCCTGAAGCTGCCCAGCGCCTCAATGGCATGGGCAAGATAGAGTTCATTGCGCTCATGGCGTTGCTGATGGCGCTCAATGCGCTGGCCATTGACATCATGCTGCCCGGCCTCCAGGAAATCGGCGCCAGCCTCGGCGTCGAGAACGAGAACCACCGGCAATATGTCATCTCGGCCTATCTGATCGGCTTTGCCTTCGCACAGCTGCTCTACGGCCCGGTTTCCGACCGGTTCGGCCGTCGTGCGCCGATGTTTTTCGGCCTCGCCGTCTATATCGTGTCGTCGCTTGCCGTCGTCTTCGTGCCGAGCTTCGCTGGACTGCTGGTCTTGCGGTTCGTCCAGGGCATCGGCTCTGCAGCGATGCGCGTCATCACCATCTCGATTGTGCGTGACATTTTCGGCGGCCGTGCGATGGCGGAAGTCATGTCGTTGATCATGATGGTGTTCATGGTCGTGCCGGTGCTCGCGCCGGGCACGGGCCAGATCGTCATGCTGTTCGGTGACTGGCACCTGATCTTCGTCTTCATGGCGGTCATGGCCGCGGCCATCTGGGCCTGGATGTATGTCCGCCTGCCGGAAACCCTGCACCCCGACGACGTACGCCCCTTCACGGTGCGCTCGGTTCTCGAAGGCTTCCGCATCGTTCTGACCGACCGCGTGGCGCTCTGCTACACCTTGGCGAGCACCTTCATTTTCGGGGCGCTGTTCGGCTTCATCAACTCGGCGCAGCAGATCTATGTCGGCATCTATGGGCTCGGCGTATGGTTCCCCGTCGCCTTCGCCGGTGTCGCGGCCTTCATGGCGCTGTCGTCCTTCGTGAATGCGAAGCTCGTCGGCCGGTTCGGCATGCGGCGGCTGTCGCATGGGGCGCTGGTCGGCTTCCTCGCCGTCAACGCATTGTGGCTCGTGCTGACGCTCCTCTGGCCGGGACATGTGCCCTTCGCGATCTTCATCGTGCTGTTCGCACTGTCGATGTTCCAGTTCGGCTGGATCGGCTCGAACTTCAACTCGCTCGCCATGGAGCCGCTCGGCCACGTCGCCGGCACGGCCTCCTCGGTGCTTGGCTTCATGGGCACCGCCGGCGGCACGATCATCGGTGCGATCATCGGCCAGTCCTTCAACGGCACGGCGCTGCCGCTGGTCATGGGTTTCTTCGTACTCTCGATCATCGGCCTGATCTTCGTGCTGATCGCCGAACGCGGAAAGCTGTTCCAACCGCATAACAAGGCGGTCTGACGGCAGCACCGGACGCTTCCACCGTCATGGTCGGGCTTGGCCCGACCATCCATGCCGCGCGTGCAGGTGGATCCTCGGGTCAAGCCCGAGGATGACGAGAAGCGAAGTGAGTGTTCCTAAACAAAAAGGCCCGGATGCATCCGCATCCGGGCCTTTTTCTTTGGTGATCGAAACGTGTCAGTCCACGAAGACGTCGCGGCGCAGCATTTCCCAGCTGTCCTTGTCCGGCGCGACCAGCAGGCCACCCTCGACATGGTGCGGCTTGTAGGCGGAGCCGTCGAAACGCGCGGCATAAGCGCCGGCTTCCTGGGCGATCAGCGTGCCGGCCAGATGATCCCAGGGCATCAGCTTGTTGTACATCAGGTAGTGCAGATGGCCGCCGGCAAAGGTGCGGTATTCGTGCGCTGCGCAGCGATAGTTCGAGACGAAGGCGACCTGCGCGAGGTTCGCCAGGATGCGGGCGCGGCGATCGCGATCAAGGAAGCTGGTGGAGGCCATGCCGGTCATCGCTTCGAGCGGGGCAGCACCCCGCGCCTTCAGCCTGACGGCCGGGCGGTGATCGCCGGTCTGCCAGGCGCCGCCACCCTTTTCCGCCATCACGAAATCATCGCCCATCGGGTCGTAGATGATGCCGCCGACCGTCTCGCCGCCGGAGACGATCGCCGCCATGACGCCGAACAGCGGCACGCCGGACGCGAAATTGAAAGTGCCGTCGATCGGATCGACGACGATGGCGGTTTCCGCATCGCCGAGCTTGGACAGAAGCGCCGGATCAGCCGCGACCGACTCCTCGCCGACGAACAGCACGCCCGGAAACTGCGCGGCCACCTCGCGCTTGATGAAACGCTCCGCCGCTTCGTCGGCAACCGTCACGAGGTCGTTCGCGTCGGCCTTGGTGTGGACGTCGCCTTTTGCAAGTGCGCGAAAGCGCGGGCGAATTTCGGCTTCGGCCGCCTGTGCAAGCACAAGCGCCAGGGCATTGATGTCAATCGTCGTCGTCATTCGTGTCTTACCGTTTCGAGGGAGGAGAAATCGAAAAGTTTTGGATCGAGAAGATGGGACGGATTGGTGTGGCCGAGCGCGCGCAGCATGGTATCTTTGCGGCCCGGCATGCGCGTTTCGATATCCGCCAGCATCGCCTTCATCGCATTGCGCTGGAGGCCGTCCTGCGAGCCGCAGAGGTCGCAGGGAATGATCGGGAACTGCATGGCGCTGGCGAATTTTGCGAGATCGTCTTCCGCCGCATAGGCAAGCGGACGCAGCACCATCAGGTCGCCTTCGTCGTTCAGGAGCTTCGGCGGCATGGCGGCCAGCCGCCCGCCATGGAAGAAGTTCATGAAGAAGGTTTCTAGAATATCCTCCCGGTGGTGGCCGAGCACCAGCGCATCACAGCCCTCCTCCCGGGCGATGCGATAGAGATTGCCGCGCCGCAGCCGCGAGCACAGCGAACAATAGGTCGCCCCCGCCGGCACCTTTTCCTTCACGATGGAATAGGTGTCTCGGTATTCGACGCGGTGTTTGATGCCGATCGATTTCAGGTATTCCGGCAGGATGTGCTTTGGAAAATTCGGCTGGCCCTGGTCGAGATTGCAGGCAATCAGTTCGACCGGCAGCAGGCCGCGCCATTGCAGGTCCATCAAAAGCGCAAGCAGGCCGTAGCTGTCCTTGCCGCCGGAGACGCCGACGAGCCAGCGCTTCTGGCCCTTCAGCATGGCGAAATCGTCCATCGCCTGCCGCACCTGCCGGAGCAGGCGCTTGCGTAGCTTGTTGAACGACACGCTGGAGGGTGCATCCGCAAAGAGCGGATGACGACCATCGTCCGGTGTGTCGTCGTCGGGTTCAGCGATTGCCAGGGTCATCGGTGCCGTCATGGGCCTGCAATGCCCCGAACCGGCCGCACAATCAAGCCCCGAAGACCGACCATCCGGTGCGCGCCGCCAGCATTTCCAGCGCCAGCGAACCGAGAAGCGAGTTGCCGTTGTCGTTGAGGCCGGGCGACCAGACCGCGACCGAGGCTTTTCCGGGCGCCACGGCCAGAATACCGCCGCCCACGCCGCTCTTGCCCGGCAGGCCGACGCGGTAGGCAAAATCGCCCGATCCGTCATAGTGGCCGCAAGTCAGCATCAGCGCGTTGATACGCCGCGCCCGCATATGCGAGACGACGCGGTGACCGGTCAGCGGATTGGTGCCGCTATTGGCGAGGAACAGCCCCGCCTTGGCAAGCTGCCGGCAGCTCATCGCCAGCGCGCATTGATGGAAATAGACGCCAAGCACCAGCTCGGCCGCGTGATCGAGCTTGCCGAAGGAGCGCATGAAATTGGCGAGCGCGAAATTGCGGAAGCCCGTCGCCTGCTCGGAGCGCGCCACGGCCTGGTCGATGATGATATCGTCTTCGTCCGCCAGGTAGCGCAGGAAGCGCACGATCTCGCCGATCGCCTCCTTCGGGGTGTGGCCGGCGAGCACGAGGTCGGTAATGGCGATCGCGCCGGCATTGATGAAGGGATTGCGTGGAATGCCGCCTTCCTGCTCGAGCTGGACGATGGAGTTGAACGCCGAGCCGGACGGCTCGCGTCCCACACGCTTCCAGATCGCCTCGCCGTGTTTGCCGAGCGCCAGCGTGAGCGTGAAGACCTTCGAGATACTCTGGATGGAAAAGGCTTCTTCCGCGTCGCCGACGAGATGCACGTCACCATCGACCGTCACCACCGCCATGCCGAATTTTTGGGGATCGACATGGGCAAGCTGCGGAATGTAGTTCGCCACCCTACCCTCGCCGCGCCGTGGCGAAAGGTTTGCGTGGATGTCTTCGATGATGGCCTGAAGATCCATAAGCAGTTCCCCAAAGAAAAAGCCGCCAATCTCTTGGCGGCTTTTCCAGATTGCGCAAGGCGTCGTCGCGATTAACGCGAGTAGAATTCGACGACCAGGTGCGGTTCCATGACGACGGCGTACGGCACGTCGGAGAGAACCGGGATGCGAACGAAGGTCGCGACCATCTTGTTGTGATCGACTTCGATGTAATCCGGAACGTCGCGTTCAGCGAGGCCAACGGATTCAAGAACCGTGACGAGCTGCTTGGACTTTTCCTTGACTTCGATGACGTCGCCCGGCTTGCAACGGTAGGAACCGATGTTGACGCGGACGCCGTTGACCTTGACGTGGCCGTGGTTGACGAACTGACGGGCAGCGAAGACCGTCGGAACGAACTTGGCGCGGTAGACGATCGCGTCGAGGCGCGATTCGAGCAGACCGATCAGGTTTTCCGGGGTGTCGCCCTTGCGGCGTTCAGCTTCAGCGAAGATCGCGCGGAACTGCTTCTCGCGGATATCGCCATAGTAGCCCTTCAGCTTCTGCTTGGCGCGGAGCTGAACACCGAAGTCCGAAAGCTTGGACTTGCGGCGCTGGCCGTGCTGGCCCGGGCCGTATTCGCGGCGGTTGACCGGGGACTTCGGACGGCCCCAGATGTTTTCGCCCATACGGCGGTCGATTTTGTACTTGGATGCAGCGCGCTTGCTCATCGCATTTCCTCTTAGTCTTGTTATACCCGCCCGTTGCCGGGCCGGCTGAAGGAAACACGCCCTCCTCTGAACCTTTTCGAGGTTCCGACAGGCTTCTCACGATCGCGATCGGAGAATCCACGGGACATGTCAAATGAAACACCGGACATTTCTGCCCGGCGTTGGCGGGGTCATTAGGCGGGTTTCATGAAATTGTCAACGCGCGGAGCCGGGAAAAACCGCCTATTCCGCAGCATCCTGGTGGGAATCAACGAGATCCGGCCCATTGGCGTCACCCGGCAGCGTCTCGCAGGCGAGATCCGGGAAGGCGACGATTCGGTGGCCGGCGAGATCGCTGTGCACGACGACCAGCCCCTGTTCCTCGAAATAGCCGAGCAGGCGCCGCGCACGACGGGCTGAATGCGTGCCATAGGCGCGCGCGATCCGCGCATCCGACGGGCAGGCAAGGCTGCGCACGGCCGTCTGCGCGACGAGCAGGAACACGCCCTGCAAATCCTCGCTGACGCTGCGGGAAAGATCGAGCGCCTTGCCCCAGATCTCCGTTGCCGCCGTCTCGGCATCGACCCCTGAACGCGCGACCGCCATCTTGCGACGGAAGGCCGGAAGTGACAGCGGCGCGCCGGGCACGCGACGGATGCGGCAGCGCACGAGGAAATCCTGGAACAGTTCGGCATCCGCCCGGAAAGCCGCATCGGGATTGCCGAGGATTTCGGCGAGAACCTGGTCGAGCAGGCCGTCGCGCTCTTCGGCGGAAATCTCCGGCGCCGGGACTTTCGTTTCCGTCTGCACCGGCTCCGGCCGGGCGCGGGAGAGTTCGGCGAGGATATCCGTCGTCGGGCGCGGCGCGGGCGGCGCACGGCGCACCAGCGGGCGGGAAAATTCCTCGGGGTCGGGCGTGAAGATCAGATCTTCGACATCCTGCGGCGCATCCGGCAACGGCATCAGCTTGGGGCTGGTCGAGCGGGCGGAGGTTTCGACGGCACCGATCGTCACCGGCAGCGGACGGCGCGACAGCGCCGGGCCGAGCGCCACGAAGGCGCCGCGCGGCAGGTCGCGGAACATTTCCGCCTGCCGGCGATCAAGCCCGAGCAAATCGGCGGCGCGCGCCATGTCGATATCGAGAAAGGTGCGGCCCATCAGGAAGTTCGAGGCTTCCGCCGCGACGTTCTTGGCAAGCTTTGCCAAACGCTGCGTGGCGATGACGCCGGCAAGGCCGCGTTTTCGGCCGCGGCACATCAGGTTGGTCATCGCGCCGAGCGAGAGTTTTCGTGCTTCTTCAGAAACTTCGCCGCCGGAGGCTGGCGCAAAAAGCTGCGCCTCGTCGACGACGACGAGCACCGGATACCAGAAATCCCGGTCCGCATCGAACAGCGCATTGAGGAAGATGCCGGCGGCACGCATCTGCTCGTCGGCTTCGAGGCCTTCGAGCGAAAGCACGCAGGAGACGCGGTGCTGGCGAATGCGGTTGGCGATACCGACGAGTTCGGCTTCCGTGCGCTCGCCATCGACGACCACATGGCCGAATCGGTCAGACAGCGTCACGAAATCGCCCTCAGGGTCGATAATGACCTGTTGCACCCATTGCGCGGATTGTTCGAGCAGGCGCCGCAGAAGATGCGACTTTCCCGAGCCCGAATTGCCCTGCACCAGCAGGCGCGTCGCCAGCAGTTCCTCGATATCGAGCTTGGCCGGTGCGCCGCCCTGCACCGTTCCCATGTCGATGCCGACCTTCATGCCGTTCCTCGTTCCTGAAATTTGTGATTCGTCCGGCCGCCGCCGGGCAACCGGAGAGCCCTAACACGAAATCCGCGCCCGTCACGACCCGCTTTGGAAAAACCCACAGGGAAAGCCGCGTCAGACGACGCGCAGGCCAAAGCCTTGCATCAGGCGCCGCGTCGAAAAATCCGGGTTGCGCGAGGTGAAGACGGCGATGTCCTCGCCGGGCGCAAGCGTCTCCAACGGCGGCACGAGCCGGCGGGCCTGGCGGGCGATGGCCTCTGCCGGGTCGAGCCAATCGACCGGCCATGGCGCGAGTTTGCGAAAGAGGTTCGCCATGAAGGGATAATGCGTGCAGGCGAGCACGACGATATCCGTCTTGCGGCCATTCTCATCGGCAAAGCAAGGGATAATCTCGGCACGCACCGCCTCATCCGACAGCGTTTCGCCGCGGATATAGGCCTCGGCCATGGGTGCAAGGCGCTCCGAGCCGACGAGCCGCACGTCACACTGGCTGGCGAAGGACTGGATGAGGTCGCGCGTATAGGCGCGCTTGACCGTACCGGGGGTAGCAAGCACCGAGACGAGGCCGGAGCGTGTGCGTTCCGCGGCGGGCTTGATGGCGGGCACGGTGCCGACGAAAGGCATGTGCGGAAAGGCGGCGCGCAGGTCCGCACCGACAAGCGTGAACGCCGTGTTGCAGGCGATGACGCAGATTTCCGGGTCATGCTCCGCGAGCAGTTTCCGGAAGAGTTCGATGACATGTGCCTTCAGCGCCGGCTCTTCCCAGGGGCCGTAGGGAAATGCGGCGTCATCGGCGACATAGATGAAATGCCGCTCCGGCATCAGCACGCGGGCTTCGCGCAGCACGGTGAGGCCACCGATGCCGCTGTCGAACATGAGAACCGGTTTTGCGCTATTGTTCGTCACGAGGCACCTTGGGCCGGCGGTTGCGTGTGCGGTTCGGATCGACCGCGCCGCGAGGCGATTCGCGGGTGAAACGATCGAGGCAGGAAACGATGCCGCGCAAAACCTGGATCTCCGTGCCGGTAAAGGAGGGACGCGTCAGAATGGCGCGCAGGTTCTCCACCAGTTTGGGCTTTTTTTCGGCAGGGCGGAAATAACCTCGCGCATCGAGCGTCTCTTCCACATGGTCGAAGAGGCCTTGCAGTTCTTCCTTCTTGGCCGGCCGCTGCGACAACGCGTGGAACGGCGTGCTCTCGACGGAGGCAAGGCCGCTTTTCATCCACTCGTAGCTCATGAGAAGAACGGCCTGCGCTAGGTTCAAGGAGGCGAAGGCGGGGTTGACCGGGAAGGTCACCAATTCGTCGGCGAGCGCAATCTCCTCGTTGGTAAGGCCGGTGCGTTCGCGACCGAAAAGGATGCCGGTCTTTTCGCCGGCCCGGAAACGCACGCGCAGGTCATCGGCGGCAACGACCGGCGAGCGGACTTCCTTGTAGCCGTAGCGATCGCGCGCCGTCGTCGCATAGACGAATTCGAGGTCGGCGACAGCTTCCTCCAACGAGGGATAGACCTTTGCCGCCTCGATGACGTGATCGGCCTTGCTGGCGGCGGAGATCGCCTTCTCGCTCGGCCAGCCATCGCGTGGATTGACGAGGCGCAGTTCCGCCAGGCCGAAATTCGCCATGGCGCGCGCCACCATGCCGATATTCTCGCCGAGTTGCGGATGAACGAGGATGATCGCCGGTCCTTCGGCGATCAGCGTGCGTTCGCTGTTCGTGCCTGCCATGCTCATAATTCCCTAGAAAGAAGGGGCCTCACTGGCATAAACGGCCGAAAATGAAAAGCGGAAGTCATTTATTCCGGTGATTCCGCAGCACTGCCGTTTCCGCCATTGGCACCTTCCTGCGCGATCTCCAGCAGTTCCTTCTTCAAGGAAGCACCGTCATCGAAGCTCGGGCGCTCGATATCGTCGATGACCGCGCGGCCATCTTCCTCGACCAGCTTGAAGACGAGTTTTTCCGGCTGCCAGTCGGCGGCGCGTTCGCCAAAACAATGGCTGTTGTCGAAGGTTACGGTGACGTCTTCCGCGCCTGCCGCCGTCTGGCCTTCGGTGGTCGTCACGTCCTTCAGCGCGCAGCCGTCCTGGCCGCCGATGATCGGGTCATAGTCGAACGGCGAACCACCGTCTTCATAGGCCGGGTATTTTGCCGCCTCGCGGTACTTCGCCACGAAATCCTTGCTGTAGAGGCGCTTTAGAAAATCCTCGCTGAAATAGTCGGTATAGGGCGGCGGCGTATCGGTGTCGGTACCCATGTCCTGCCAGTTGGCGGTGGCCGCGGACAGGATTTCCGCGACCGGCGCCTTGAAATCGGCGGCCTGAACCGAAACCGGAAGCAGAAGGGCGAGCGCAACGAAACCGAAACGCGACATGGCATTCTCCATTGGATGACGACAGGTCCGGACGGGCCTGCGAGCGGACCTTCCTGCAACGCAATTTTGGCGAAACTTATTCTTCCGCAGTGCGAAAATAAACCGCCTCCGCCTATGGTTGGCTTTGCCTTCCGGGTCGTGAGTGCTATAGGGCCAAACGGTTCTTTCAAGTCCACGATCCGGGGCGCCCAGCCCCTACAAAACACGAGGCTCTCCATGGCAAAGATCAAGGTCGCCAACCCCGTCGTCGAACTCGACGGCGACGAGATGACGCGCATCATCTGGCAGTTCATCAAGGACAAGCTGATCCATCCCTACCTGGACGTCGACCTCGAATATTACGACCTCGGCATGGAAAACCGCGACGCCACCGACGACCAGGTGACGATCGACGCCGCCAACGCCATCAAGAAGCACGGCGTCGGCGTCAAGTGCGCCACCATCACGCCGGATGAAGCCCGCGTCGAGGAATTCAAGCTGAAGAAGATGTGGAAGTCGCCGAACGGCACGATCCGCAACATCCTCGGCGGCGTCATCTTCCGCGAGCCGATCATCTGCAAGAACGTGCCGCGCCTCGTTCCCGGCTGGACCAAGCCGATCATCGTCGGCCGCCACGCCTTCGGCGACCAGTACCGCGCCACCGATTTCAAGTTCCCCGGCAAGGGCAAGCTGACGATGAAGTTCGTCGGCGAGGACGGCAAGGAAATCGAATACGACGTGTTCGACGCCCCGTCCGCCGGTGTCGCCATGGGCATGTACAACCTCGACGATTCGATCACCGAATTCGCCCGCGCCTCGCTGAACTACGGCCTGCAGCGCAAGGTGCCGGTGTACCTGTCGACCAAGAACACCATCCTGAAAGTCTATGACGGCCGCTTCAAGGACATCTTCCAGCAGGTCTTCGACGCCGAATTCGCCGACAAGTTCAAGGAAGCCAAGATCTGGTACGAACACCGCCTGATCGACGACATGGTCGCTTCCGCGCTGAAGTGGTCCGGCGGTTACGTCTGGGCCTGCAAGAACTATGACGGCGACGTGCAGTCCGACATCGTGGCACAGGGCTTCGGCTCGCTCGGCCTGATGACCTCGGTTCTGATGACGCCGGATGGCCAGACGGTGGAAGCCGAAGCCGCGCACGGCACGGTGACGCGCCACTACCGCCAGCACCAGAAGGGCGAGGAAACCTCGACCAACTCGATCGCCTCGATCTTCGCCTGGACGCGTGGCCTTGCCCACCGCGCCAAGCTGGACGGCAACACGGAACTCGCCAAGTTCTCCGACACGCTGGAGCGCGTCTGCGTCGAAACCGTCGAATCCGGCTTCATGACCAAGGATCTGGCTCTGCTCATCGGTCCCGACCAGCCGTGGCTCTCCACCACCGGCTTCCTCGACAAGATCGACGAGAACCTCAAGAAGGCCATGGCGGCCTAAGCCAAAAAAACCCTTGGAAAGCCCGGCCTTCGCGCCGGGCTTTTTCTTTGCCGCACTCTTGCGGCACTAGCGCCCTGCCTTATCTTCCCCCTCGCTACATGCAGAGGAGGACAGCATGGCCGAGGACCTCATTTTCTACGCCAACCCGATGTCGCGTGCGCGCATTGCCCGCTGGATGCTGGAGGAGGTCGGCGCGCCCTACCGCACGGAGTGGCTGACCTTCAACGGGACGATGAAATCGCCGGAGTTTCTCGCGATCAACCCGATGGGCAAGGTGCCAACCATCCGGCACGGCAAGACCGTCGTCAGCGAAGCCGCCGCGATCTGCGCCTATCTGGCCGACGCCTTCCCCGACGCAGGCCTTGCGCCACCAAACGACAAGCGCGGCGACTATTACCGTTGGATGTTCTTCGCCGCCGGGCCGCTGGAAATGGCGGTATCGCTCAAGGCCTTCGCCTTGAATGTACCGAAGGAGCGCGAGCGCAGCATCGGTTGCGGCAGCTACGAATCGGTGATGGACGCCCTCTCCTTCGCCGTGACGCAACATCCCTACATCACCGGCGAAACCTTCACCGCCGCCGACGTCTATGTCGGCGCGCATATCAGCTGGGGCCTGCAATTCGGCACGCTGGAGGCCCGGCCGGAATTCCAGGCCTATTGGGACCGCCTCAAGGACCGGCCGGCCAGCAAACGCGCAACCGCCATCGACGATGAAGAGATGCATCGCCAGCTTGCGGCGGCGAAGGACTGAAGACAAACCTCTCCTCCGTCATGGTCGGGCTTGACCCGACCATGACGTTTGAGGTTGGCGAGCGGGCGCGCTCGACAACAGGTTTTTGAGCCAGCCCCTCGCCCATCCCGTTGTATTCAGGTCGCCGGCTGAAGTGGCAGGTAGATTTCCGTCAGCAGTTCGTTCGGCGGGACGTCGCGTGGGTTGTTGAGATAGGCTTCGAACATCACCTCGTCGCGGATCGAGCGGCCGGATCCCGGCAGCCAGGTGGCATAGAGCCAACGATAGGCCGCGCCCATATCCGCATAGGGGCCCTTGTGACGCAGCACGGCATAGTCGCCGCCCGCCAGCGTGCGTCGCACGAGCGGCGCTTCGGCCGGAACATCCCCGTCTGCCGTCACGCAGGCAAAGGAGCGGAGTTTTTCCTCCGGGACCAGATCGGGATCATCGAGAAATACGCCGATCATGCCCATGTCGGGCTTAAAGATATTGCGGGAAAAAAGCGCGCCGTAGAGCGCTTCGAAGGCCTTGCCGATGCCCATGTAGGAACCGGTATGCGGGACACCGAGCAGTGCCTGCTCGGGCATGGTGCGGATGGTAACGTCGTACATGTGGGGCGACTCCTTGCCGTTTTCGGGTTCGAAGGCGCGATGCGGCCCCTCCTTCCGGTAGCGCGCCGGCGGCATGCCATAGGCGGCCGCGAAGGTGCGCGTGAAGGATTGCAGGTTGGGGTAGCCCCATCGCGCGGCGATGTCCCGAACGGAGCGGTCGCTGCGCACCAGATCGCCGGCCGCGCGGTGCAGACGCAACCGGCGCACGGTCGCGGCCAGCGTTTCGTTGTGCACGGCCCGGTAGACGCGGTGCCAGTGATGGGCGGAAAGGCAGGCGATTTCCGACAGCCGGTCGAGGTCCAGATCCTCTTCCAGATGTTCGTAGATATAGGCGGAGACGCGCAGCAGGCGCTTCTCGTAGGTGGCCCAGATCACATTCTCGCTCATGCCGTTGCCTCTCTCGTCGGGACGCATTCAATCAAGCATGAGGCGATTTCACAAATCCTGCGCTTCTGCCGCGGCCTGCGATTTTTGCACGGCCTCGTCGTCCATCATAACAAAGACGGGCAAAAGATGCTGTGCCGGGCCATTGTGCCATGGCGAAAATCGCCGCCTGGCCGCCCAGTTGTTAGCCGGCTATCGATGCACTGAGGGCCGGCGCGGTGTCCGGCACGCGCATGCGCTCGGCAACATCGGCGAGCCCCTCGGACGGCGTCCATCGCATCACGCAGTTTCGGCCGGCCTCCTTTGCCGCATAGAGCGCGTTGTCCGCTGCCGACTGCAGGCGGTCGAAGTCCGCACCGAAAGCGGCGACATCCGCAAGGCCGATGCTGACGGAAACGCCGATCTCGCGCCCTTCGTGGGCAATCGACATGGCGGCAACCTCGCAGCGAAGCCTTTCGGCAAAATCCGCCGCCTGGTCGATATCGTGCCTGGGCGCAAACAGTGCGAACTCCTCGCCGCCGAAACGGCAGAACAGCATGCCGTCTTCCAGCCAGGACGAGACCCGCGCGGAAAAATGCTTGAGCACCGCATCGCCCGCGACATGGCCATGGGTGTCGTTGATCGCCTTGAACCGATCGAGGTCGAAGATCATCAACGTGCCCTGCCCGCCGCGGGCGAGATGGGCCTGCACATCCTCCAGGAACGAGCCGCGGTTGGCGATGCCTGTCAGGGTATCGGTGCGCGAGGCCTGGCGGTAAAGCGCTTCGCCACGCTCCTTGATGAGCACCAGCATGGCGACGGCGGACAGGATGGTATGGGCGAAGAGCTCCAGGGAGAAGAGCGCAAACCAGGCCGAATAGGCTGTTCCATGGCCAAGCTCCGCCGGCGCGGCAATGGCCATCGGAATACGCAGCGAATAGATGATGCCGTGCGTGACGAAGAAAAAGGCGGCGATCGAACGGGTCGGCAGTCGCTCATGTCGGCGCCCCGCCCAGATATCCAGTCCCATCCAGATGGAGTAGACGGCGATGATGATCGACGTCAGGATGACACGATTGTTGACGTCGTTGGCCACCGGCGGCAGAAGCAGGTAAGCCCCGCACCACAGAATCGGCCCCGCAAGCACCACCGACAGATAGAGCGGGCGACGATCGAAGACGCGAAAGCCCGCCCACATGAACGCATAGCTGAACGCGGCCAGCGCGTTGCCGAGACCGACGGTGACGAGGGGAAAGCCGATGGGACGCAGTGCGAAGAGAATCGTGCAAAGCGAGCCGACCCACATGGCCAGGCACCAATATCCTGCTGCGGCGTGGCGGCGGTCGGTGAGCCAGACCTGAAGCATGAAAATCCCGACGACCATCGTCGACAGGAACGTGCAGATCATCAAGGTCGATATGCTGACGAATTCTTCAATCAAAACACTGAACTCCGCGCGCGGGGATGCTAGGCGGAAACCCTGAAGACTTCGCAAACAAAACGGCGGGCCTGAGCCCGCCGTCGTATCGATACAGCCATGGATACCGGTGGATCAGCCGCCGATGGCCGCGGCAACCGCCTCGATGGCATCTGCGGCCTTCGTACCGTCAGGGCCGCCAGCCTGCGCCATGTCGGGACGCCCGCCGCCGCCCTTGCCGCCGAGCGCTTCGGAGGCGCGGCGCACCAGGTCCACGGCGCTGAAACGGCCTGTCAGGTCGTCCGTGACGGCGACCACGGCGCTTGCCTTGCCATCCGCCGAGACACCGACGAAGGTAACGACGCCGGAACCGAGGCTCTTCTTGCCCTCGTCCGCCAGGCTCTTCAGGTCCTTCGGCTCGACGCCGGTGACGACCTTGCCGAGATATTTTGTGCCCGAGACATCCCGCACGCCGTCATCGCCGCCGGCAGGACCGCTGGAGAGGGCCAGCTTCTTCTTCGCTTCCGTCAGCTCGCGTTCCAGCTTGCGGCGTTCGTCCACCAGCGCCTCGACGCGGGCGAGCACTTCGCTCGGCTGAGCCTTGAGCACTGTCGCAAGCGTCTTCACGCGTTCGTCCTGTTCGGCAAGATAGGCGCGTGCCGCCTCACCCGTCAGTGCTTCCAGACGACGCACGCCGGAGCCGACGGCGCTTTCGGAAACGATGCGCACGAGGCCGATCTCGCCGGTCGCGGCCACATGCGTGCCACCACAGAGCTCCACCGAATAGGCGCGGTTGGCCTTGGCGCCATGAAGGCCGGTGCCCATCGAGACGACGCGGACTTCATCGCCATACTTCTCGCCGAAGAGCGCCATGGCGCCCTCCGCGATCGCGTCATCCACCGTCATGAGACGCGTGGTGACCGGGGAATTCTGCACGATGATTTCGTTTGCCATGTCCTCGACGATGCGCAGCTCCTCCGCCGACATCGGCTTGGGATGCGAGACGTCGAAGCGCAGGCGCTCGGGCGCGACCTGCGAGCCCTTCTGGGCGACGTGGGTGCCGAGCACTTCGCGCAGCGCCTCATGCAGCAGGTGCGTCGCCGAATGGTTGGCGCGCAGGCGCGAGCGGCGGGCGTGATCGACCGTCAGCGCGACCGCATCACCGACCTTCAGCGTGCCTTCGGCAACGGTGGCGATGTGAACGAAGACACCCTCGCCCTTGCGCTGCGTGTCCGACACGGAAAGCTTGGCGGTGTCGGAGGAGATGATGCCGGTATCGCCCATCTGGCCGCCGGATTCACCGTAGAACGGCGTCTGGTTGGTGACGATCTGCACCTCGTCGCCCACGGAGGCGGCTTCGACCGACTTGCCGTCGCGCACGATCGCCTGGACGACGCCTTCGGCCGTCTCGGTGTCGTAGCCGAGGAATTCGGTCGCGCCGAACTTTTCCTTGATCTCGAACCAGATGGTTTCGGTCGCCTTGTCACCGGAGCCGGCCCAGTGCGAGCGGGCCTCGGCCTTCTGGCGCTCCATCGCATCGGTGAAGCCGGACAGATCGACGTTGATTTCGCGGGCGCGCAACGCATCCTGCGTCAGGTCGAGCGGGAAACCATAGGTGTCGTAAAGCTTGAAGGCGGTTTCGCCGTCCAGCATGTCGCCCTTGCCCAGGGTGTTGGTCGCATCGGACAGCAGGCTCAGGCCGCGTTCCAGCGTGGTGCGGAAACGGGTTTCTTCCAGCTTCAGCGTCTCGGAGATCAGCGCTTCGGCGCGCTGCAGTTCCGGATAGGCGCGGCCCATCTCGCCGACCAGCGTCGGCAGCAGCTTCCACATCAGCGGATCCCTGGCGCCGAGAAGCTGCGCATGGCGCATGGCGCGGCGCATGATGCGGCGCAGCACGTAGCCGCGACCATCCTTCGCCGGTAGCACGCCGTCGGCAATCAGGAAGGCGGACGAGCGCAGGTGATCGGCGATGACACGGTGGCTGGCGCGCGCGTCGCCGACGGCCGGAACGCCGGTCGCCTCGACGGAGGCGTCGATCAGGGCGCGGAACAGGTCGATGTCGTAGTTGTCATGTTTGCCCTGGAGGAGCGCTGCGACGCGCTCGAGGCCCATGCCGGTATCGATCGACGGACGCGGCAGGTCGACGCGCTCTTCCTTCGTGATCTGCTCGAACTGCATGAAGACGAGGTTCCAGATCTCGATGAAGCGGTCGCCATCCTCTTCCGGCGAGCCCGGCGGTCCGCCCCAGATATGGTCGCCATGGTCGTAGAAAATCTCGGAACAGGGACCGCACGGGCCGGTATCGCCCATGGCCCAGAAATTGTCGCTGGTCGCGATGCGGATGATGCGGTCGTCGGTCAGGCCGGCGATCTTCTTCCAGAGATCGAAGGCCTGGTCGTCCGTGTGGTAGACGGTGACGAGCAGCCGCTTCTTGTCGATGCCGAATTCCTTGGTGATCAGGTTCCAGGCAAGCTCGATCGCCTGCTCCTTGAAATAATCGCCAAAGGAGAAGTTGCCGAGCATCTCGAAGAAGGTGTGGTGGCGCGCGGTGTAGCCGACATTGTCGAGGTCATTGTGCTTGCCGCCGGCGCGCACGCATTTCTGCGCACTCACCGCCCTGGAATAGGGGCGCTGTTCGAGGCCGGTGAAGACGTTCTTGAACTGTACCATGCCGGCATTGGTGAACATCAATGTCGGGTCGTTGCGCGGCACGAGCGGACTGGACGATACGACCTCGTGGCCGTTCGTTCGGAAATAGTCGAGGAAAGTCGACCGGATCTCATTCACGCCGTTCATATCGCGTCCTTCATCTCTGCACTGTCTGCGCCTGTCTACGGCGCATTACCCACCCAATTGCATTACAGCAGATGCGAAACCGCCCCGCCGGCCGGAGTGCCCGCCCGGAGGCCACTGGAAGACCATCCATCCGCGAATTCCGTCGAACTGCACGCGGCCGCCGCCTATCTTGCGGAAGGTCGAAAACCTTGGGGGCGCGCGCGAGAACTCAAGGCTTTTATCGCCCGCCTCGGCACCTGTCCAGACATCAAAAAACCGGCCTTTCACGAAGAAGAGGCCGGTTTTTCAGGAATTTCGCATTTTGTTTTGCGCATGTCGCTTTCGCAAAACCCATGCCCGCTTGGCGCAACGCGTTCCAGCGTTGCGCAGCGATCAGCCTTCGCCGTCGGTATCGCTCGAATCCGGGCCGCTATTCTCCAGGAAGCGTTCGGCGATCAGGCCGGCATTCTGGCGCAGCGACGTCTCGATCTCGCGGGCGAGATCCGGATTGTCGCGCAGGAACGTCTTGGCGTTTTCACGACCCTGACCGAGGCGCTGGCTGTTGTAGGAGAACCAGGAGCCCGACTTTTCGACAATGCCGGCCTTGACGCCGAGGTCGACGAGTTCGCCGGTCTTGGAAACACCTTCACCGTACATGATGTCGAATTCGACCTGCTTGAAGGGCGGCGCCATCTTGTTCTTGACGACCTTGACGCGGGTCTGGTTGCCGATGACCTCTTCACGCTCCTTGACGGCGCCGATGCGACGGATGTCGAGGCGAACGGAGGCGTAGAACTTCAGCGCATTGCCGCCCGTCGTCACTTCCGGCGAACCGTAGACGACGCCGATCTTCATGCGGATCTGGTTGATGAAGATCACCATCGTGTTGGACTTGGAGATCGAGGCGGTCAGCTTGCGCAGCGCCTGGCTCATCAGGCGTGCCTGGAGACCGGGGAGGCTCTCGCCCATCTCGCCCTCGATTTCGGCGCGCGGCGTCAGCGCTGCAACCGAGTCGATGACGAGCACGTCGATTGCGCCGGAGCGCACCAGCGTGTCGGTGATTTCCAGCGCCTGCTCGCCGGTGTCGGGCTGCGAGATCAGCAGGTTTTCGAGATCGACGCCCAGCTTGCGGGCATAGACCGGGTCGAGAGCATGTTCGGCATCAACGAAGGCGCAGATGCCGCCCTTCTTCTGGGATTCCGCAATGGTCTGCAGCGCGAGCGTCGTCTTACCCGAGCTTTCCGGGCCGTAGATTTCAATGATACGGCCCTTCGGCAGGCCGCCGATGCCGAGCGCAACGTCGAGCCCGAGCGATCCCGTCGAGACGGTTTCGGTCTCGATAATGCTGTCCTTGCCACCGAGCTTCATGATGGAGCCCTTGCCGAAGGAGCGCTCGATCTGGGAGAGTGCCGCTTCGAGTGCCTTGCTTTTATCCACTGATTTTTCCTCTACGAGCCGCAAAGTGTTCTGTGCCATTTGGTCCACCTTTAGGTTATTGAAGCAAGACAGGCAATGAAGCCGCCGATGAATGCTATGTACACATTTTGTTCTCGTTTTGCAAGCTACGTTCAACGATTTGAATATATTTGCAAATCTCCGGTGTGTTCTTTTTTTGTTTTCGGTGGATACGCGCCAAGCAGGACGATGGACGACCCCACCGGGACAAGCGGCCGCGAGTGCCGAATCGGCGGGCGAAAAGGAAGATGATGACAGGCAAGACGATACTGGTGATGGGCGGGGCCCATGTGGACAGACGCGGACGCATCGCCGGTGAAACGGCGCCGGGGGCGAGCAATCCGGGCGCCTGGTTCGTCGAGGCGGGCGGCGGCGCGTTCAACGCGGCGCGCAACCTGTCGCGGTTGGGCCACCGGGTGCGGCTGATTTCGCCACGCGGCGGCGATGCGGACGGCGATATCGTCGCGGCTGCGGCGGAAGCCGCGGGCGTCGAGGATACGCCCTTCATCTTTCTCGACCGGGCGACGCCGAGCTATACGGCGATCATCGAGCGGGACGGCAATCTCGTCATCGCGCTGGCGGACATGGAACTCTACCGGCTGTTTTCACCACGCCGCCTGCAGCAACGGGCGGTGCGCGAGGCGATGGCGGATACCGGGCTCATCCTCACCGATGCGAACCTGCCGGCCGAAACGCTGGCAGCCATGACGGGCACCGCGGCGGCAGCCGGCGTACCGATCGCCGGCATCGCGATTTCGCCGGCCAAGGTGGTGCGGTTCCGCGAGAGCCTTGCCGCCCTCGCCTTCCTGTTCATGAACGAGGCGGAAGCACGCACGCTGACGGGTGCAACACCCGAAAACCCCGCCGACTGGCCGAAGGCGTTGCGCGCGGTGGGCCTTTCCGCCGGCGTGGTGACGCGCGGCGGCAAAGGCGTCATCGCGTTTGACGACACACAGGCAGCCCTCGTCGTGCCGCCGGAAATACCGGCACTCGGCGACGTCACGGGTGCCGGCGATTCGCTCGCCTCCGGTTTTCTCAGCTCCTGGCTTGCCGGCTCGCCCATCGGCGAAGCGTTGCGCCGCGGGGTGGCAGCAGCGGCAATCACCGTGCGCTCGCCCCTCGCCGCCGCTGAAGAATTGTCGCAGGCAGCCCTTGCGGATGCACTTTCTCTTGTACCCGACGCCGAAGGAATGGCATGAGACTCTTTTGCCTGAATTCCCGCCCAAAGAACTGCAAGGACACAGCATGACCCGACCCGTATCCCCCCTCCTGCCGGTGCAGTTTTCGACCGAAGTCGCCGCCGCCAGGGACCGTGGTGCGCCGCTCGTCGCGCTCGAATCGACGATCATCACGCACGGCATGCCCTATCCGGGCAATCTCAATATGGCGCGCAGCGTCGAGCGCATCATCCGTGAGGAAGGCGCCGTGCCGGCGACCATCGCCGTCATCGACGGCGTGCTGCATATCGGCCTCGAGGATGCAGAACTGGAGACGCTCGCGCAGACCCAGGGCGCGATGAAGCTTTCGCGCGCCGACCTGGCCTTCGCGATCGCCGAGCGTCGCACCGGCGCCACGACGGTGGCCGCAACGATGATCGGCGCGGCACGCGCCGGCATCAAGGTCTTTGCGACGGGCGGCATCGGCGGCGTGCACCGCAAGGCGGAAGAGACGTTCGACATTTCCGCCGATCTCGACGAACTGTCGCGCACCGGCGTCATCGTCGTCTGCGCCGGCGCCAAGGCGATCCTTGACATTCCGAAGACGCTGGAAGTGCTGGAAACGCGCGGCGTGCCGGTGGTGACCTATGACAGCCCGATCTTTCCGGCCTTCTGGTCGCGCGATTCGGGCATCAAGAGCCCGCTGACGCTGAACAGCCCGGCGGCGATCGCCAATTTCCAGACGGTACGCGACCAGCTCGGCATCGACGGCGGCATGCTGATTGCCAACCCGGTGCCGGAGGCCGACGAGATCGAGCGCGAGGAGATGGAGATCTACATCGCTCGTGCGCTCGACAATGCCGAGCGCGACGAGATCGCCGGCAAGGCCGTCACGCCCTACCTGCTCGACAGCCTGTTCCACCTGACGGATGGCCGCAGCCTGAAGACGAACATCGCGCTCGTGGAAAACAACGCGCGTCTGGCGGCGGAAATCGCCGTCGCGCTCGTGAACTGAATTTGCGCAAGCGGCCGGTTTGCACCGGCCGCATCCTCTCCGTCTTCAGTTCTTCAGCTTGTACCCTGTCTTGAAGATCCACGCCGTGATCGACAGGCACACCACCAGGAAGCCCAGCACCGTTACCAGGCTGACGATGGGGTTCACGTCGGCGATCTCGTAGAAACTCCATCGGAAACCCGAGACCAGGTAGAGCACCGGGTTGAAGTGGCTGACGGTCTGCCAGAAGGGTGGCAGCATGTCGATCGAGTAGAAGCTGCCGCCGAGGAAGACCAAAGGCGGCACGATGAGCATGGGGAAGAGGTTCAGCTGCTCGAAATCTTTCGCCCAGATGCCGATCATGAAGCCGAACAGGCTGAAGGTCACCGCCGTCAGCACGAAGAACAGCACCATCATGAACGGATGCTTGATCGATATGTCGACGAAGAACGAGGCGGTGATGAGGATGATCGTGCCGACGATCAGTCCCTTCGTCGCCGCCGCCCCGACATAGCCGATGATGATCTCCGTCATCGAGATCGGCGATGACAGGATTTCGTAGATCGTGCCCATGAATTTCGGGAAATAGATGCCGAAGGAGCCGTTGCTGATACACTGGTTGAGCAGGGTCAGCATGATGAGGCCGGGCGCGATGAAGGCGCCGTAGGATACGCCCTCCACCTCCTGCATGCGCGAGCCGATCGCCGCGCCGAAGACGATGAAGTAGAGCGACGTGGTGATGACCGGCGAGACGACGCTCTGCAGCAGCGTGCGGCGCGTGCGCGCCATCTCGAACGCGTAAATGGACTTGATCGCCTCGACGTTCATTTGCCCTCTCCCACCAATTCCACGAAAATGTCTTCCAGCGAACTCTGCTCGGTGGAGATGTCCTTGACCCTGAGGCCCGCCTGCGACAGCGCGGCGAGCAGCGACGAAATGCCGGTGCGCTCGCCGGATGCATTGAATTCATAGACGAGGCGCGCGCCCTCCTCCGATAACGTCAGCCCGAAGGGCGACAGCGTGTCGGGGATCGCCGCCAGCGGCTCGGCAAGTTCCACGGTCATCTGCTTGCGGCCGAGCTTGGCCATCAGCGCCTTCTTCTCTTCCACCAGCAGGATTTGACCGTGGTTGATGACGCCGATGCGATCGGCGATCTCCTCCGCTTCCTCGATATAGTGGGTCGTCAGGATGATGGTGACGCCGTTGGCGCGCAGCCGCTCGACAAGTTGCCACATGTCCTTGCGCAGGTTGACGTCGACGCCCGCCGTCGGCTCGTCGAGGAACAGCACCTTCGGTTCGTAGGACAGCGCCTTGGCGATCAGCACGCGCCGGCGCATGCCGCCCGACAGGTGGCGCAGTATCGTGTCCTTCTTGTCGTAGAGCGAGAGCTCCCTGAGGACACGCTCGATCAGCGCCGGGTTGGGCTTGCAACCATGCAGGCCACGCGAAAAGGAGACCGTGTTCCACACCGTTTCGAAGGCGTCGAGCGTCAGTTCCTGTGGCACGAGGCCGATGATGGAGCGCGTCTGGCGGAAGTCGTGCAGGATGTCATGCCCGCCGACCGTCACCGTGCCGCTGGTCGGCGTGACAATACCGCAGATGATCGAGATCATCGTCGTCTTGCCGGCGCCGTTCGGCCCGAGCAGCGCGAGGATTTCGCCCTCCTCGATATCGAGATCGACGCCCTTCAGCGCCTTGAACCCGGTTGCGTAGCTCTTGGTGAGATTGCGAATGGAGACGATGGGCGCCATGGGATGGTCCGAAATGAGGAAATTTCATGCGGAAGGACACCCTATATGGCGTGTCCCTTGTCAATTTTCACCCGGGTGAGAGAAAAAATTCGCTCATCCGTAGATGCTGTAAAGAAAGCGCAGCGAAACGAGGATCAGGAAGACGCCGAAGCCCAGCTCGAGCTGTCGTTTGCTCATCGAATGGGCGAGCCGCACGCCCCAGGGGGTGACGACAAGCGCGATCGGCACGATGAGCGCGACGGCGATCCAGTTGATGAAACCGGTGGAGCCGAGCGGCAAACCCGGCTCGCCCCAACCGGCCCAGATATAGCCGAAGATGCCGGGAATGGAGATGAGGACGCCGACACCGGAGGAGGTTGCCACCGCCTGATGGATCGGACGGCCGAACGAGGTCATGTAGGTGTTGTTGAGCACGCCGCCGCCAATGCCCATCAGGCCGGAAAGCGTGCCGATGACGACGCCGGCGAGCTGGTTGCCGATGCCTTTCGGCAGTTCGGTGCCGATCCGCCAGGTATCGCGGTTGAACAGCATGCGCAACGCGACCAGCAGCGCGATGCCGACGAAGACGAGGCGCAGCCCGACGCTGGAAATGAAGGCCGCGATCACCGAGGCGAGGATCGCGCCGAGCGGCAGGGCGACGATCCAGCTTTTCAGCAGGTCCGTATCCACCGCGCTGCGCTGGCGGTGCGCGGTAAAGGAGCGGATCGACGTCGGCACGATGATGGCAATCGAGGTGCCGATGGACAGGTGCATGCGCACCGCCTCCGGCACATCGAGAGAACCGAACACCTGATAGAACACCGGCACGAGGATCGCCCCGCCGCCAATGCCGAAGATGCCGGCGAGCAGGCCCGACACCACGCCGGCGGCAACGAGCGCGAGCGCAAACAGAAACAGGTCGGTGATGGGCGGCATGGGGGCTTCCGGACAGGGCCATCAGGGGCGGCGGCGACTCGCGAAAATTTCGCGGCGGCGAGACGCCAGATGTCATCAAACCGTGACCCATTTCAACCAGTCTCTGCGCGAGGCCGACGGGAACGGTTTGCACCCCGCACCACCCATCGCTCCCCCTGCGCTCCGCAGCGGCCTTGCTCCCGAACCCTGAGGGAGCCACCGGCGGCCCCATCCGCCCGCTTCCCCCGCGGAAGCCCGCATGCATCTTCGCCGGTCCGCGCCGGCGCGGGTGACGGAATGTGACGTTCCAGGCAGCAACCACCCCTATGTGCGCTGCCACCCCTTTCGACCGGCTCCCCGCCGGTCTTTTTTTGCCTACCGTTCGGGATCGCATTATCCGCCAGCCGTTGCCGCGGTGAAAACCGCCAGCTGATCGGCGAAGGCGCGCTTGTAGGCAGGCCGCGCCTCGCCGCGGGCGATATAAGCGGCGAGCTTCGCGTAGTCCTCCAGCAGGCCCGACGATTCCAGCCGGCGCAGCACATGCACCATCATCAGGTCCCCGGCGCTGAAAGCGTCGTCGAGCCATTCTGCATCGCCAAGATGGTGGGAAAGCCGGTCCAGTTGCACGCGAACGCGGCCATCGAGCATCGGCAGCCGCTCGGCATACCAGGGCTTGTCGCGCTCCATCAGATACGCGGCCGAACGCTCGACGATCGGCGGCTCCACCGTGCCGATTGCGGCAAACATCCACATGATCGCCCGCGCCCTGGCATTCGTATCGTTTGGCAGCAGGCCGGCATGGTTTTCCGCGATATGGAGCACGATCGCCCCGGACTCGAACAGCGTGAGGTCGCTCTCTTCATAGGTCGGAATCTGCGCGAAAGGATGGAGTGCCCGATGCGCGGGCTGCCTCATCGCCTTGAAGGACAGAAGACGCACCGCGTAGGGCTGGCCGACCTCTTCGAGCGCCCAGCGAACACGCATGTCACGCGCCAGCCCCCTGCCGCGATCAGGCGATTGTGCAAATCCGGTAATCGTAGCCGTCATCGTCTTTCTCCCTGGCTTGCCTCTCTGGAAGACGGTTGGCCGGGCGAAGTTCCGACACGGTGCCGGAGATAATTCCCGCACGGACACCAGGCCGAAAAAGGCAATCCAACACGGTTACAGGCTGCAATGGCGGTAGCCGGAGTTGCGGGCACGCAGATCGAAGTGAAAATGGTCCTTGTGGTAGCGGTCGCTGCCGGGGCCAAGCACGGTGGAAAAATACTTGCAGCTGTCGCTGCGCACCGATTTCAGCAGGCCCTTTTCGCGGAAGGCGAAGAAACCCTTCTTCTCGATGGCGATCGCCTTGCCGCTCTTCAGCACGATCTTGCCGACATCGATGGCATTGCCCTTGGCATGTTCCGACATGGAGGCACCGCGCTGCGAATTCATGGTGCGGCAGGAATAGGACGACATCTGGTGGATGGCCGAGACGCCGGAGAGGTAGCGCGTGCGCGTCGAAGGCACGAGTTCCTGCTTCACCCAGCGGGCGAAGGCCTCGGTAATCTGGCAATTGACCTGTGCGGCCGGCTTGATCTGGATGCCGCCGGAAAGCCCGGACAGTTCGACCGGCCACGCGATGCCGCAGGAACGCCCCTTGGAGATGCGCGGCATATCGCGGAATTTCACACCCAGCTTCTGGAGCCGCTGCCGGCAGGCCTTTTCCGAGGCCGGCATGCCGCCCATAGTTTCCGGGATCTGCATCGGGTTGTTGAGCCGCGGCAGGAAGGCGACCTGTTCTTCCTCGACAACCTTGTGACGACGGGTCGTGGCCTTGTCCGGCACCCGCAGATAGTCGTCGCCGTCAGCCGCCGTGCCAAGTTCCGTGCCGGCCTCCGTCATCGGGATCGTCTCCGGCTGGCCGATCTGCTGCGGCGTATCGGTGCCGATGCCATCGACGACGACCTGCGTGGCATTGCCTTCGGCGATCTCGTTGGCCTGCGATTCCGCGAGCCCTTCGACCCGCTCGACGCCGAGCCCCTCATCCATGTTCACGCCGCCCTCCGGCACCGTGAGCACGCCGGAAGACGCTTGCACGGGCTGTGAAATGCCCATAGCCTCATCGCTGTCGATCATCGGCAGGCGTTTGTTTTCCGTGACGGGCGTCATCATGGCCGTGTCCGCCGTCGCCACCCGCCCGGCGGGTTCCTCGACGGGATAGGCGGTGAGATCGCCGCCCGTATCACCCATGTCGTCGGTCTGCCGTCGCGAAACATCTGCCGCCGGCCGGATGGCGCCGACGCCGGCACCGTCGATGTCGTCCGGCGGGGTCAGACCACCGGAACAGGCGGCGAGCAGCACCGGGATCAGAAACAGCCCCAACGGCCTGCGGAGACGAGAAACGAACGCAATACTCATTGCCACTTCCGCCTGGCATCCGCCTCGCACCATCGCGAAGTCCCGGTTGCACACACCTTTGTCCGGTGATGGTGCAGGCCGCTTTTGTCCGCATTCGGACGGCGAAAGCCTGAAACCGGACTTGCAGGGCGACGTGCCTGCATTTCCAGAAGATTTTCTCGCAACAGGGTAAAGGAAACGTTCCCGCCGACCCCACCAATTCAGAGGTCAACGAAAAACCCCGGCGCTTGTCGAGCGCCGGGGCAAGGAAGTCCGGAGATCGTCTTCTGGTTATGCGGCGCGGCGCCGGGGGGCGGCCGCTCCGGCTGGGTTCAGCCGGAAGTTCCCGAGCAGCGTCTTCAGCTGCTCGCTTTCCTGGGTCAGCGTCTGGCCGGCGGCGTTGGTTTCTTCCACCATCGCGGCATTCTGCTGGGTCATCTGGTCCATCTGGTTGACCGCCGTGTTGACCTCGGCAAGGCCGGTGGCCTGCTCGCGGGCGGAGGTGGCAATCGACGTCACCTGGTCATTCACCTTGTTGACCAGCAATTCGATCTCGGTCAGCGCATCGCCCGTCGAGCGCACCAGCGTCACGCCGGTGCCGACTTCGGTGGCCGAGTTGCTGATGAGGCCCTTGATCTCCTTCGCCGCATTGGCGGAGCGCTGGGCAAGTTCGCGCACTTCCTGCGCCACGACCGCAAAGCCGCGACCCGCCTCGCCTGCCCGCGCGGCCTCGACGCCGGCATTCAGCGCAAGAAGATTGGTCTGGAAGGCGATCTCGTCGATCACGCCGATGATCTGGCTGATGCGGCTGGAGGCGTCCTCGATGCGGCTCATCGCGGCGACGGCATCGCGCACGATCGCACCGGAGCGACCGGTCGACTGCTTGGTCTCGGCCACCATGCGGCCTGCCTCGGCGGCCCGTTCGGAGGCGTTGCGAACGGTCGCGGTGATCTCGTCGAGTGCGGCCGCGGTTTCCTCCAGCGAAGCCGCCTGCTGTTCGGTGCGATGCGAGAGATTGTTGGCGGCTTCCGCGATACCACCGGCGCTGCCGTGCACGATCTCGGTTGAGTGGGCGATGGCGTTGATGACGCTGGACAGCGCATCGACGGCCCGGTTGAAGTCGTCGCGCAATTTTGCATATTCCGGCGCGATCGAGCCGATGGAGACCGTGAGGTCGCCATTCGCAAGGCGTTCCAGCGCGCCGCCGACGACATGCATGGCATCCGTCTGGCTCTGGCTCACCTGCCGCTGCCGGCGTTCGCTTTCGCCGCGCTCCTCGTCGAGGCGAACCTGCTGCTCGCCCTCGCGGACACGCAGTTCAGAACGCTCGGCCACCGACTGGCGCAGGATCGACACGACCTTGGCCATCTCGCCGATCTCGTCCTTGCGGTCGGTTTCCGGCACATCGCTGGAAACATCCTCCTCGGCGATCGCCTGCATGGACGCCTTGAGGCGCAGGATCGGGCCGGTGACGCTCTTCACGATCGCGTAGGCGACGAGAATGATGGCGAGGCCGCCGATGGCGAGGATCATTGCCGTCTCGATGGCATTGCTGCGGAACATCGCGGCGAGGTCGTCGGCATAGACGCCGGTGCCGACGATCCAGCCCCAGGGCGCAAAACCGGCAACGTGCGAATATTTCAGCACCGGCTCCTCGAAGCCCGGCTTCGGCCAGTAGTAATCGACGAAATCCTGTCCCGTCGGGCTTGCCTTCACCGCCTTCACGAATTCGGCGAAGATGCGTTTGCCGGTGGGATCCGCCATGCCGGTCTGGTCGGTGCCGTCGAGCGCCGGCTTGATCGGATGCATGATGATCACGGCATTCATGTCGTTGATCCAGAAGTAGCCGCTGTCTTCGTAGCGCAGAGCCCGCACCGCGTCCTTCGCCCGTGTCTGTGCCTCTTCACGCGTCAGCGTGCCGGCCGTCTCAAGCTCGTGGTAGTGCTTGAACAACGTCAGCATGCTCTGGTCCATCGCGGCAAGTTTTGCCTTGCGCTCGACAACCATCGCGTCCTGATAATGGTATAGACTATAGACGAGTGCCGCTGCGAAGATGGTCAGGGCGAGACCGACAAGCAATGAAAGTCGCGTGGAAATTCTGAAATTCTTCACCGGGCTCTCCTCGACACCACTGGACGCAGTGCGCCTTGTCGGCGAAGGTCTCGGAAACCTTTTAAAATCATCTAAAATTGCAATTATCAATTTTAGAGTCTGAGCATGCTCGAAAATGGGCAGCCGGATCTGCGGCTGCGCACCCGCCCTCTTTCTCCGCTGGCCGCATTGAGCTAGACCGAAGGGAAACGGAGAGGACCCGCATGACCAGCACGCCCAACGGACAGCTCACCCTTCGCACGCTCGCCATGCCGGGCGATGCCAATGCCGCGGGCGATATTTTCGGCGGCTGGGTCATGGCGCAGATGGACCTTGCGTCCGGCATCCGCGCCGCGGAGCGCGCCCAGGGCCGCGTGGTCACCGCCGCCGTTAAGGAAATGGCCTTCGATCTGCCGGTGAAGATCGGCGACACGCTCAGCATCTACACGGATATTGCCCGCGTCGGCCGAACCTCGATCACGCTATCCGTCGAGGCCTGGGCGCAGCGCTATCTCACCACGACGCTCGAAAAGGTGACGGGCGCGACCTTCGTCATGGTAGCGCTCGACAAGGACGGCCATCCGACCCCTGTCCCCGTCGAATAAGGCGACAGGAGGCGCCCCATGGAGCACACGACCCCGGATCCCGCCATTTTCGGCCATGTGCGCATCGTCATCGGCATGGTGGTGAGCCTCACCGTCGCGCGTCTCCTGACCGGCGTCGCCCTGTTCATCCAGCATCCCGGCAAGGTGAAGGCCTATCCGGTGCACCTTGCCTGGGCCGCCTTCCTCCTGCTGTTTCTGCTGCATTTCTGGTGGTGGGAGTTTCGCCTGCAGGTGCTGACGACGATCGATTTCGGCGTCTACCTGTTCCTGATCAGCTATTGCTGCCTGTTCTTCCTGCTTGCCGTCTTCCTGTTTCCAACAACGCTCGATGACTATGCCGGCTACGAGGACTATTTCTATTCCCGCCGAAAATGGTTCTTTGGCGCCTTCGCCCTCGTCTTCACTGTCGATCTGGTGGACACAGCGCTGAAGGGAGAGGCCTATTTCGGCTCCTTCGGCTACGAATACCCGGTCCGAAACGTCGCGTTCATCGTGCTCTGCCTGACGGCGGCATGGACGGCCAGCCGACGCTTTCACACTGCCTTCGTCAGCTTCGGCATCCTCTACCAGCTGAGCTGGATTTTTCGCGCCTTCGACGTGCTGGAGTGATCTATCCGCGCAGGAAGGCCGGCCGCTTGTCGACGACGAGCCCCGGGAAAACCGATGCCTCGAGGTCGCTTGTGGAAATGCCGAACTGCTGGCGCAGCATGGCCGCCGCAATCTGGCGCAGGTCCATCGTCGGCCGCAGGTCGCGATCGTCAAGCAAATCACCGTCGGCAAGCGACGGCCAATCACGATAAACCTTGCCACCAGCAACGGCACCGCCCGCCAGAATAGCGACGCCACCCGTACCATGGTCCGTGCCCGCCGAACCGTTCGCGCGCGCCGTCCGTCCGAATTCGGTGATCGCCAGGACGGCGGTCTTGCGCCAGATCGCCGGAGAAAGGTTCGCCTTGAGCGTGGTGATGGCCGCGGTGAGGTCCATGGTCGGCCGCTGGAAGACCCGCGCCTGGTTGAAATGCGTGTCCCAGCCGTTGATGGAGAAACTCGCAATGCGATGATCGGCCGATAGCATGCCGGCAGTGAATTTTGCAACGGCAACGATCCCCCCTTTGGGTCTCCCCTGCATGTCACGGATTGTGTCCGACAACAGGTCCGTCTCGGTAGCCTCCTGCATGGCGGCGGCAAAAGCTGGGTCGTTCCGGTAGAGCCGGACGAAGAATGCCAGTTCGTCCTCCGCCAGCGTAAGATCCGTGCGCGCCGACCAGACATCAACCGGGCTTTCTCCCGACAAGATAAGCTCCGCGGTGCTGGCCACGTCGATCGCCCGGCGATCGGCGGGTCGCGGAATGACGGCGATGGCGCGGTTTAGCCAGCCACTGCGGTCCTCATTAACGGCCGCACCACCGCTTTCCAGTACGTCCTGCCCGTCGAAATGGCTTCGGCCATTCCGATAGGGCGTGGAGGTCGCGTGCACGAAAGCAAGCTCGTTCGAGCGCCAGAGCGGGATCAGGTCGGCGGCGGCTGGGTGCAAGCCGAAGAAGCCATCCAGATCGACCAGGCCGTCATCGGCGCCGAGCGCTAGTTTCGGCCGCAACACCCGCAAGGCCGGGTCGCCATAGGGCTGCACCAGAGCCAGCCCGTCCAACGCCCCCCGCAGCACGATCGTCACCAGCCGGTTGTCGCCGGGCATGGCCGCAAAGCTGACTGGCGTAACCAGCGGCGAGGCCGCTATGCAACAAGCACCGGCAAGGAAGGCGCGGCGTTTGATTTCTGTCGTCATCAACACGCTCCTAGCGTCGGTTGAATTCCGGTGATGCCAAAACCATCGTCATCCCAACCTCGCGACTGGGTGCCCGCGAAACGGTCTCAATCGTATCCGCCCGCGCCACATCCGAAAGCGTCGCCGCGAGAAAGTCCCGCGGGTCGGCATCGCCGCCAAAACGCGCGACCAGGCGCCGGGCCCAGGCGATGCGCTCGGTGATCTGGCTGGCGGTAACCCAGGCCGAAACATCCTCCGCCCAGCCCGCTGGGCTCGGTGGAGACCAGATCGGTTGGCCGAGCCGGTGGATTACAGCGACTGAAAAAGGATTGGCTCTCAAAGCCTGCAGCCCTTCCGCCGTTATCATCAACACGTCCTCCAACGCTGCGACATCCGACGCCAACTGCCACGTATGGTCATTCTCGCCGCTCGCCCGCAACGCGCTCATCGGCGCGCTTACCGCCCGAAGCGCGGCAACGACGAAGTCGAACGGCTGCCGCGCCTTCTGCCCCTCTTCCGCAAAACTCCGCGGATGCTCGAGCATCGCCCGATACACGTCAAGCAGCGCTCCGTCGCTGCGCATCCACGCCTCCACCATGGCCTCCACCACTGCCTGCGGCGGATCGTCGGCGACGAAATGCACGACGAGCTTGCGGCAAATGTGGCGCCGGGTTTCCTCCCGCCCGGCTAGGTCGTCAAGCAGGTCATGCACCCGCTGCATCTCGGCATCCGCACCGCCATAGGATCGGCCGAGCACTTCGTAGCCGCCGGGCTCGGCGAAGTGCGTTCGAAAGATAGTGCTGTAGTCGGGTGCCCGATACGACAGGCCGGTAAGAACATAGGCGGCCGCGCGGATATCGGTCTGCGTGTAGCTGCTTCCCGCCCCCATCGTGTGCAGTTCTATCAGTTCGCGGGCCAGGTTTTCGTTAAGCCCGCGGCCCGACTTGAGACCGAACGACGAATTCGGCCCAACAGACCGGACCTGGTCGAGATAGAGCAGCATGGCCGGATGCAGCACCGCGGCTTTCAAGAGGTCGTTGAAACGCGCGGCAATATTGGGCCGCACCGCCTCCGCCTCAAACAGCGCCGCCAGGAGACGCGAGCCCCTCCCCTTGCTCGCGTCGATCGAAAAATGATCACCCCAGAAGGCGGCAAGTCGCTCAAAGAAGCCGTTTGGCGACAGGACCGCTTGTTGAACTTTCCGGTGCCGGTCCAGTTGCAGCGAATTGTTGAGCGCTACGCTGTAGGGATTGACGCTGTGTTCGCCGATCATCTGCAGCGTGCCGGTATCACGCGCGGCCCTGGTGGAGGCTTCCACGACACTATAGTCGGCAAAACGCGCTCGGCGCTCGGCAAGGCCTTCGAAGGGAAAGAGACAGGCCTCGCCTGCTCCGCGCTCCACCTGCCGGATCAGCGTGTCCACATCCTCCGGCGGCGCTTCGCCCGGCCGTCTGCCATAACCGAAGCGTATCGCCGCCATGCTGGCGAAAGTTGGCATCAGAAGAGTTCCATCCAGTCCATGCGCAATGCTTGCGCCCGATTGCGACTATTTTGGGAGACGCGGCCTATCCCTTGAACACGAAGGCGGCACCGGCCGCGATCAGCATGAAGCCGACGGCGTGGTTCCAGGTGAGGCTTTCCTTCAGCCAGAACACGGAAAAACCGGCGAAGACAAGAAGGGTGATGACCTCCTGGATGGTCTTCAGCTGGGCGGCGGAATAGACCTCGTGGCCGAAGCGGTTTGCCGGCACCGCCAGGCAATATTCGAAGAAGGCAATGCCCCAGCTCGCCAGAATGGCGATGAACAGCGGCGCCGACTTGAACTTGAGGTGTCCGTACCAGGCGAAGGTCATGAAGACGTTGGAGAGGCAGAGCAGCACGATCGGCCAGACGGCCGCGGGGTTGAGGCTGAAGGGCATTGGCGAATCCTGATTCCTGAGGAGATGGGTGAAGGGCATAACCGACAGGCCGGCACCGTCAAGATCGGCAAGCCACTGATTCTCGCGATCCCCCGTTAAGACAATCTTATGCGCGCCGCCACACCATCCCCGCGAGCCGTCCAGACGGCAAGTCGACGGGGCCGGACCAGAATGACGGATGCGAGCCGGCTGATGCCGGCGGATGAACCGACAAGACGCCAGATCCTCTCAGCACAGGCGCTGTCCGTGCTGGACGGCATCGTATTGTCGCTTGCCGCCAACAGCTTCCTCGCCGCGACGACCGCCGCCATCCTCTGGCTCGACGGTCCCAATATCAGCATTTATCTCTGGCTGGCCGCCGTGCTTGCCGTCAATCTCTCGCGCTATGTCGGCGTGCGCGTCGTCCGGCGCCTGAACTGTGCAGTGGAACGGCCGCGGCGCGCGCTCGGCGTGTTGTCGCTCGGAGCGCTCGGCGGCGGTATTGCGTGGAGCCTCGTGCCCTTCATCGGCACCGCCCATGGTGCCAGCGGGCTCAATCCCTACCTCATCTTCATCATCGGCGGCATCTGCGCGGGCTCGCTGATGCAGAGCACAGCCTATGCCCGCACCGCCCTGCTCTTCGCCGGCCCGCCGCTGCTCACCGCCATCGTCTCGCTGCTGATATCCGGTACGACGGATGCGCTGGTCATCGCCGCCGACGCCCTGCTGCTCGCCATCATGATGGTGCGCGCCGGGCAACTCAGCGAGGCAGGCTTCATCCGCAGCCAAATCGACCGGTTGAAGGCCGTGGCGCTGGCCTCGTCGCTGTCGGATGCCAATGCGGAAATCCGCCAGTCCTATCACCAGCTCGCATCGCTGGCGAACCGCGACCCGCTGACCGGCCTCGGCAATCGTGCCCTGTTCAACCAGCGCCTGCGCGGCCTGCTTGCCAGCGATTTCCCCACGGGGACGCTCGCCCTGCTTGTCATCGACCTCGACCGCTTCAAGGCGATCAACGACACGATGGGGCACGGTGCGGGCGATACCGTACTGGTCGAAATTGCCGGGCGGCTCGTCAGCCTCACCGGCCCGACAGATACGGTCGTGCGTCTCGGGGGAGACGAATTCGCCGTCATCGTCGAGGGCGAGCAGGCAGAGGGGCGCGGCCGCGAGATCGGCGATGCCATCGTGCGGCTGGCCGGCGATCCCATCTTTATCGGCGAGCGCCCCGTGACGGTCGGCGCCAGTGCCGGGCTTGCGCTCCACCCGCAACACGGGGAAACGGCGGACGATCTTTTCGCCAGCGCCGACATCGCGCTCTATGCCGCCAAGGAGGGTGGCCGCCGCCGGCTCGGCCTGTTCAATCCCGTGCTGAAGGCCCGCATCGAGCGGCAACGCCTTATCGAGGCGACGCTCGCAGAGGCGATCGAAGACAATCAGCTGCTGGTGGTCTTCCAGCCGCAGGTCGAGCTGGCCACCGGCCGCGTCACGGGTTTCGAGGCCCTGCTGCGCTGGGCGCATCCCGATCTCGGCCCGGTCAATCCGCCGGATATCGTGCGCGCCGCCCAGGCCCTGCACATCGCCACGGAACTGACAGGCTATGTCGCCAATCGCGCCGCCGAGCTGCTGCGCACCCTGCCCCGCCTCGGCCTGCCGGAGGCCTGCGTGGCGGTCAACGTTTCGCCGCGCGAATTTTCCGGCGACACGCTTTCCCGCCTGTTGAGCGGCATTGCCGCCGCGCACGAGATTTCCCCGGCCTTGATGGAGATCGAGATCACCGAGGAGGCGACGCTCGACACGCAGGCCGCCGGCGCCGAACTGGCCCGGCTGGAAGCCGCGGGCTTCCGTCTCGCCGTCGACGATTTTGGCATGGGCCATTCCTCGCTCGCCTATCTCGTCAGCCTGCATATCGACCGATTGAAGATCGACCGCAGCTTCGTCACGGGCATCGCCAGAAGCCGCGAGAACCAGGCCCTCATCGCCGCCCTCGTCGGCATCGGCCATGCGCTTTCCATCGATATCGTCGTGGAAGGTGTCGAGGACGAGGAAGAGGCCGAAGTGCTCAGGATGCTCGGCTGCCGCCACGCCCAGGGCTATCACTTCGCTCGCCCCATGCCGGCCGCCGACATCCCGCGCTGGCTTGACCAGCATGCCTTGCGCATCAGCCGCAGCATGGCTGGCACGCCCTGATCACCGTGCCGTTCGTGCCCGGTTGCGCTCCACCTTGGCGACGATGACCAGCGCCGCCACGAGCATCAGCCCGCCATTGAACGGATGCAGCGCCTGCAACAGGCCGGATTCCAGGTTCTGCCCGCTCACGATCAACACGATCTGCGTAACGTAGAGCCCCGCGAGCAGGCCCGCCCACCAGCGCAGCGGTCTCGTCTGCGCAAGAAGCCAGGCCGCAAGGGCCATCGCGGAGATCGGCACGGAGAGCAGCATGCCAAGCCCGCCATGCCACGCCCAGAAAACCGCGTCCTGAAAGAGCGCAAGCCCTGCGAGCAGATATTGCGCAAGAATGCCGGCCGGCACCGAGCGTGCCGCCTGCAGATACCAGAACGGCACGGTGCGTCGCGGCTTTGCCGTGACTGCAAAATCGGTCGTCGTCATGGCTCACCCCCAGGCTTCCACGAGGAAACGTCGGAAATCTTCCTGCGGTTCGGTCGCCTTGCGCCAGTCCTCGAGAAGCCCCGCATAGGTCTTCGCCGCGCCATGCAATGCGATGTCGTCCAGCTTGTTAGCCCGGAAGAGCACGAAGGGCGGCTGCCATGGCAGGCCGCAACGATGCGCGGTCGCTTCCAGCGGGCGCAGCAGCTCGGTCATGGTGAACTTGTTGGCGCCGTCCGGTGCATAGGCTTCCGGCACATTGCCGGCCGTTGCGGCGACGAGCAGCGGCGTGCCCTCCAGCAACCGGCCTTCCGTTTCGTAGTTGATGTAATACATGCGCGTCAGCACCGCATCCTGCCAGGCCTTCAGCAGCGGCGGCGTCGAATACCACTGGATCGGGAACTGCAAAACGATGCGGTCGGCCGACAACAGCCGGGCCACTTCCTGGTCCGCATCGATCCTGCCGTCCGGATAGAGGGCATGGAGGTCGATGACCTCGACACCGGGCAGGCGGAGAGCGGTGCCGGCGAGCGCGACATTGGCGCGCGAGCCGCTGAGATCGGGATGGAAAAGAAGGATCAAGGTCTTGCTCATGGCGTCATCTCCTGTGTTGACGCCATCAGAATGCCGTGCCCAGCAAAATCATTCCAATGGATGGTTTGTATATGCTATTATCGATTTCATGAATTTAAGATCGGTCGACCTCAACCTTCTCGTCATCCTCGACGCCCTGCTCGACGAGGCCCATGTCTCACGCGCCGCCGCCAAGCTGAACCTGTCGCAGCCCGCCACCTCCAGTGCGCTGGACCGTTGCCGCCACCTCTTCGCCGATCCCCTGCTGAAACGCGGCAAGGGCGGCATGCGCCTGACGCCGAAGGCGGAAGCGCTACGCGATCCCTTGAAAAACCTGCTCGTCGGCATTGCCGCCGTCGTCGACGCCCCGGAAGAGCCGCTTGCCGACATCCGCCAGACCGTGCGCATCGTCACCGCCGACCATCCCGGCATCCTCGTCGCCGGCCCGCTGCACCACGCCCTCGCCCACTCCGCCCCCGGCATCGACCTTGTCATCCAACCCTGGCATGGCGCCGCCGCCGTCCTCGAATCCCTCGCCCGCGGCGCCAGCGACATTGCACTCTCCGTCTTCCCGGCCATCGACGAAACGGCCTTCCACTGCGAAACGCTGCTACAGGAGCATTATGTGATCGCCATGCGGAAGACCCACCCGGCCGGCGCCGATTTCACCCTCGATCGCTGGCTGGCCTATCCGCACATCCTCGTCTCCGGCCGGGGCGACACGCGCACGCCCCTGGACGACCAGCTTGCCGCCCTTGGCAAATCCCGCCGCGTCGGTATCGTCGTGCCGAGCTTCCTGATGGTGCCGTCGCTGCTGGAGGGCAGCGATCTCATCGCCATGATGCCGAGCCATTGCCTGCCGTCGGATGCGGCCGAGCGTTTCCACATCGTCCTGCCGCCCATCCCCGTTGCCGGCTTCCCGCTCCACCTCGCCTGGCACCGTCGGCGCGACAAGGATCGGGCGGTGCAGCACGTCGCGGATGAATTGCGGACGTTGCTTGCGGCGGCGCGTCGATAAAACAGCAAAACGGGATCGCCGGCCGGCCTCAACCCGGGTACCCGCCGAAGCCGCGAATTCCCACTTTTGCTTGCATTCGCAATCCCTTATTATATACTACCTTGCATTTCTCAATATGACACAGACTGCACTTACGCGCGAATGACGAAAACAACCGTCTGGCGTCGCGAGGCCCGATTTTCAGTGCGAGGAGGGATGAATGTCCCTGATGGCATCTTCACACTCTGTCGCGCGGCAGGCCGTCGCTGTCTCCGCGCTTCTGCTGCTGAGCCAAATGCCTGCCAGCGCCCAGGAATGCCGCGCCGGAACCAATGGAACAAAGGTCACCTTGCCCTATGCGGGCTGCCCGTCCGGCGTTGCGCGTTTTCTGTGCTCGAGTGGAAGAGCGGTCTTTCAGCGGTGTGAGCCGCCCGTCGCGAGCCAGAGGACGAATGGGGCGGTGCCGGCGACCACCGGCAGCGGAAAAGACAAGACCAAACAAGACAAGCGAAACTGAGGTGGATGGTGGTGGTGAACGAACCGGATCCTGCGCAACCCACACCCCGATATGCGTTCCGGCTTCCGACAGGGTGGCGTGCCGGCGTTTCTGCCGGCGCCACCGTGATCGCCCTCTTTCTGGCCTATATCGTCTATCTGTTCGGCCTGCCGGATCTCTACTTCTGGCGCTCACCAGGCCGCATCTATGTGGAAAGCCCGGAAATCTACACCCGCGAGCGGCTGGTCAACGATCGCTACCTGCAAGCGGCCTGGCTTAACAACAAGCTCGACACCGTGGAGAAATCCACCTTCAGCAGGACGCGCATATCTTCATCGTTGAAAATCGGTATCGGCGCAGCAGAGGCCGGAGACGGAAAAACTGAACCCGTCGCTGCGGAATCGTCTGATGCATCGAAAACGGAGACGGCCCCCGCCACGTCGGTGAGAACCGATCCGGTGGGCGAGTTTCCCTACGATGTCGACTACGACCTCAAGTCCGCCATGCGAGACAAGATCCGTCAGGACATCATCGAGAACATGCTCGACGACCGGCACGACCTGACCGGCAATTCTCTGGTGGCAATGAAATTCGATACGACGGTGCTCAAGCGGCGCGGCTCAAGCTACCACGCACGCGTCGCCTTTAAGATCACCGCGGAAAAGCTTTTCTCACCCCCGACGGCGGCTGACGGCAATCCGATGTCCGTCGAAGAGGCACTCGTAAACACCTTCTATTTTTCGAAGGAAGGCAACACCATCCTCACAAACGAGGCGCATCCGCTTTACCGGTCTTATCTTCAGTACAACGAGTGGCTCAAGAACCTCGAGCACAGGCTGAACCGCGAGCTTGATCGCTCCTGCAAGCGATTGCTTGGCCCGTCGAATGCGCAAATCCTCCAACTCAATCTGGCCGTGGTCAATTTTGAGAACGTGCGGGGCATGTTCCGCGAAACGCTTGCGAAAGTCCTGTCCATACAGAGCGACTTCGAGTTTCCGGAAACGGACCTCGCGGCGGTGCCGCTGCCGACACCATGGTCCGATGTGATTAGCCTACAATATTCCAGCAACATCATACAGGAAGCCAACTGCTCGGCGCTCAGAATGCGTGTGCTGCCGCTGACGACGACCATTTTCTCGCTTACGGCGAGCACCGACGATGAGTTTCAGGCGCTGATCAGCCGCTTGAACGACCTCCAGTCAAACTTCGCGACGATCATCGTCAACGATGAGGAGCGAAGGGTCTATTTCACGACCAAGATCAAGACCGCCTCCGCCACGGACCCGATACCACCCCTCGTCTACGGCCTCGCCGCCCAGATCTACGAGACCCTGGCGACGGAATCCAAACCCAGCATCTACCACCTGGCCGATGCCGGCAAACTGTGCCTGCCTTCGAGCACATCGCCCACCAAGGAACTAGAAAGGCGCGCGGACGCGGAAACGGCCATCGCCGGCATCGGCGACTATTGCGGCCAGACGGACATATTTCCGAAAACCGGTTCATTGTCGTCGATCTTCTTTCCGGCCGGCTATTTCGCCTTCATGAAGAAGGTCGAGCGTTCGGATTCCTATCTCTACTCGCTCATCCCCAATGGATCCTCCACAGCGCGGGTACTTTCGAAGTCGGCCAGTCTCCGCCTCGGCCTGAAGGGCGGAGAAGGACGGCTCGGCGGCATACTCGACCACGGCGAAGACATTTCCGCCTTCGATACGGAGCCGGAGGTGTTGACCTTCGGCATGGCCAGCCCGGCCGACGTGATCGAGTTCGGGTGGATCGCTATCGGCAATGACCGCACTTCCGGTCCCGAGACCTTTTCCCAGACCGCGCTCCTGTCCGTGCCGGCCTGGGCAAACCAGATCGAAGCCGAGGTTACGACCGGTTGGGTCAACGATTCGGGTTCCGTCGTCTTCGAGGATCCAACGCGCCGCTTTCCCATTCCCATGCCGTCGGACTACGAGATTTTCGACGCGTTCATTTCGGATGGCCTGACCTATCGACGGCCCAACATCGATGAGGACGCCTTCGGTAGCGGGCACCTGCTGCGCGTGGGGCAACCGGGCTCGATCATCATCCCCGGTGTCCGCCTCTGGCGCAGCACCGTTGTGACCCTCGGCAGCCAGAAAGCGGACGAGATTTTTGTCCTGCCGGACATGGAAGGCGTCATCGCGAGCTTCAAATCGGTCAGCGCCTTCTTCGACGACTTCATCGATTGCAAGACGATCGTCCAAACGACGATTGAGGACGCGCAGCCCCTTGCGGCCCTGACAGGCATGCCCTCGAACATCACAAACGAACCCACGGCGCGACGCTGCACCAAGACATTGCCGCTCCGGGTTTGGACGAGCGAAGGCATGGATGAGATCGATGGCAAGGTGACGGTGGTCGACATTCTCAGCAAGGTCCCGGCAGCCGCGGACGGCAACAAGCTGGATGCCGTCACCACCCAGGCCACCACTTCGGACGCCGCAGCGCAGTAGCTGGACAATGGAGAAGCGAGAGATGACGCGATTTTTTGGACACGGAACCAAAGCGGGGCGCCGGCAGCTGCCGGTTCTGGTGCTCGCCGTTGTGGCTGCCCTGCCTCTATCGGCGGCTGACAGCCGTCTTGTGGAGCGCACGGCCGCCTTGCAGACCGCGCAGGCCTTCGGATTCCGGTGCGCGACGCCGCAATTCGTCTGCCAGATCCCGCCCGCGATGCTCGGCTCGATCTGCTTCTGCGGCGCTTTCCAGGGCGTCGTCGTGCCCTGATCGAGAGTATTGTTTTATCGCATTATCCGACGCCGACGCGGTGCGATGCCCTAACCGATCCTGTTCACCAGCTGCGCTGTCGCCAGCAGCATGACGAGATCGCGGATCATGGGCCGGAGGTGCCGGTCGAAGTCGATCGGCGTGTCGACCGGCGGCAGCTCGAAAAAGTTCTTCTTCGCCGGCACCAGCAGGTAGCAGTCCCGGCCGTCCAGCGCGATGCGGACCACGTCGTCGCGCCATTCCGTCGCCAGATAGTCGAGCGCCTTGGCCAGCGTGCCCTGCACGATGGGCGTCGCGGCGTCCAGCCGGTTGGTGCGGAACTCGTGCGAGGAGTCCACCTCGGGATTGCCGCTGATGACGAGCGCCAGGCTGGAGCCGCCGAACAGGTCGCGCATGAAGCGGTGCACGGCATTGGGCCGGCGCGCCGCCAGAAGCTGGCCGGGAAACTCCTGCTCTCGCTCGAAATGGAAGATCACGCCCTTGAAGGTGGTCTGCCGGCTCTTGCCGCTGCCGGTGATCAGTTCGGTCTCCGACAGGGTGAAGGCCAGCCCCTCGTGCCTGCCGGCGATCATGTCGCCATGTTCGTTGCGGTCGCGCGGCACGAGGTCCTTACCGGGCATGGTGTGGATGAAGCGCGGCTCCGCCCCGTTCACATACTGCACGTTGTCGACGAAACCGAAGACCAGTGGCAGCATGCGGTCGCGCAGGCTCTGCTGGAACTGCTTGGCCGGCGCGAGGGCGAAACGCCAGACGAAGCCGCCGCCGACGAACAGCAGCCCGAGCGCGATACCGACGATATCGTTCGCGATTTCCACCCAGGCGATGTAGGCCACGAAAGCCGAAAACACCAGGTAACCGCCGAAGATCAGCGCCACGCGCACATACATGTCCCCGGTCACGCTGCCGCGCGATGCATTGTAGGCGGTCACCGCGGCGTGGAGGCTTTCCAGCGCCGCGTCCTTCGGCATCAATGCTGCTTCGTCAACGACTGCGCTCATGACCGCCCCCTCACCGTAGCTCTCGGATAACGGGTGGAACCGGCCGCAAATTCGTTTCCCTTTTGTACTCATGCCCTCTTTTCTTTCCCGGTGACTCTCTCCATATTCCCCGCATGGCCAGATCCCCGAAAAAACCCTCGCCCTCGAACCCCGGTTTCGAGGAAGCCCCGCAATCGCCCTTCGAAGGTGAACCGCTCAGCGGCAGCGTCTCCGACTGGGTGAAGCAGCTGGAGGCGGAAGCGGAGGCAGCGGGCATCGAAAGCCGCCGCGAGGTCGCGTCGAAGGCCGGCAAACACCGCAAGACGGTGGAGAACGCCGCCCGCCGCCACACGGAAAACGTCACCGTCTCTAAAACCTCGCGCGGCGTGTCGATCGGCGGCTCGTCCGACCCGAAGACCCGCGCCGCCGCCGGCCTCAACCCGGTCTCCGGCATGGACACCTCGCTGGAGGACGCCGTCTCGCAGAATGCGGGCGCCGCCGTCACCGCGACGGTTGAGGCGCTGTCGGCGCTCATCGAGAGCGGCAACCCGCTGTTCAAGGACGGCAAGCTGTGGACGCCGCACCGCCCGGCCCGGCCGGAAAAGTCGGAGGGCGGCATCCCCATCCGCATGATCTCCGAATACCAGCCGGCCGGCGACCAGCCGACCGCCATCAAGGACCTCGTCGAGGGGCTTGGCTCCGGCGAGCGCAACCAGGTGCTGCTCGGCGTCACCGGCTCCGGAAAAACCTTCACCATGGCCAAGGTGATCGAGGCGACACAGCGCCCGGCGGTCATCCTCGCGCCGAACAAGACGCTGGCCGCCCAGCTCTATTCCGAGTTCAAGAACTTCTTCCCGGAAAACGCGGTCGAATATTTCGTCTCCTACTACGATTATTACCAGCCGGAAGCCTATGTGCCGCGCTCCGACACGTTCATCGAGAAGGAATCCTCGATCAACGAGCAGATCGACCGCATGCGCCACTCGGCCACCCGCTCGCTGATCGAGCGCGACGACTGCATCATCGTCGCCTCGGTCTCCTGCATCTACGGTATCGGCTCGGTCGAGACCTACACCGCCATGACCTTCCAGATGCAGGTCGGCGAACGGCTCGACCAGCGCCAGCTGCTCGCCGATCTCGTCGCCCAGCAATACAAGCGCCGCGAGATGGATTTTCAGCGCGGCTCGTTCCGCGTCCGCGGCGACACGATCGAAATCTTCCCCGCCCACCTTGAAGATGCCGCCTGGCGCATCTCGATGTTCGGCGACGAGATCGACTCGATTGCGGAGTTCGACCCGCTGACCGGCCAGAAGACCGGCGACCTGAAATCGGTGAAGATCTACGCCAACAGCCACTATGTCACGCCGCGCCCCACGCTGAACGGCGCCATCAAGGCGATCAAGGAGGAGCTGAAGCACCGCCTCGTCGAGCTGGAAAAGGCCGGCCGCCTGTTGGAAGCGCAGCGTCTGGAGCAGCGCACGCGTTACGACGTCGAGATGCTGGAGGCCACCGGCTCCTGCGCCGGCATCGAGAACTATTCGCGCTACCTCACCGGCCGCAAGCCCGGCGAGCCGCCGCCGACGCTGTTCGAATACATCCCCGACAACGCGCTGATCTTCATCGACGAGAGCCACGTCACGATCCCGCAGATCGGCGGCATGTACCGCGGCGACTTCCGCCGCAAGGCGACGCTGGCGGAATACGGTTTCCGCCTGCCCTCCTGCATGGACAACCGCCCGCTGCGCTTCGAGGAATGGGATGCCATGCGGCCGGACACGATCGCCGTGTCGGCGACGCCCGGCAACTGGGAGATGGAAGCGGCCGGCGGCGTCTTCGCCGAGCAGGTCATCCGCCCGACCGGGCTTATCGATCCGCCCGTGGAGGTGCGCCCGGCGAAAAGCCAGGTGGACGACGTGCTGGGCGAAATCCGCGAGACCGCCGCCGCCGGCTACCGCACGCTCGTCACCGTGCTTACCAAGCGCATGGCCGAAGACCTCACCGAATACCTGCACGAGCAGGGCGTGCGCGTGCGCTACATGCACTCGGACATCGACACGCTGGAGCGCATCGAGATCATCCGCGACCTGCGTCTCGGCGCCTTCGACGTGCTCGTCGGCATCAACCTGCTGCGCGAAGGCCTCGACATTCCGGAATGCGGCTTCGTCGCCATCCTCGATGCCGACAAGGAAGGCTTTTTGCGCTCCGAAACCTCGCTGGTCCAGACCATCGGCCGCGCGGCGCGAAACGTCGACGGCAAGGTCATCCTCTATGCCGACAACATCACCGGCTCCATGCAGCGCGCCATGGACGAGACGACCCGCCGTCGCGAAAAGCAGGTGGCCTACAACACGGCGCACGGCATCACCCCGGAATCGGTAAAGGCCAGGATTTCCGACATCCTCGATTCGGTCTACGAGCGCGACCACGTCCGCGCCGACATTTCCGGCGTCTCCGGCAAGGGTTTTGCCGATGGCGGCAACCTCGTCGGCAACAACCTGCAGACCCATCTCAACGCGCTGGAAAAAGCCATGCGCGACGCCGCCGCCGACCTCGACTTCGAAAAGGCCGCCCGCCTGCGCGACGAAATCAAACGCCTCAAGGCCGCCGAACTCGCCGTCATGGACGACCCGATGGCGCGGCAAGAGGCGGCGAGTGCCGAAGGCGCGAGCGGGAAAGCAAAAGGCGCCGCGAAGGCGCAGGATGCCGGAAAGAAGACGGCCAAGCCGGCCACCCACCTCCCCCTTGAGGGGGGAGGTCGCCGCACAGCGGCGGGTGGGGGTGACCCCGCCACAACCGCCGACACCGGAGAGGATCACCCCGCCCCGGACCTCCGGTCCGACCCTCCCCCTCAAGGGGAGGGTCGGACCGGCACCAGCTATTTCCAGAAACCCGCCCTAGACGACATGGACCGCGACGTCGCCACCCCGGCCGGAAAATCCCTGTTCCGCAAGAACAGCCTGGACGAAATGACCGTCGGCCGCACCGAAAAACCGGTCACCGGCACCCTCCCCGCCCGCCCGGACGAAACCCTCGCCAGCAAGAAACGTTTCTCGCCTTTGCTGGAAGGGGAGCCGGAACGCGCAAGCGGGGCGGATGACGTCAAGCCGGTCGTACGCGGGAAGGTCGGCGTCGGGAGTTATGAGGACCCGGCGGAGGCAAAGCGCAAGGGGCGCACGAAGGGGAAAACGGGGCGGCCGGGGCAATAAAACCCGCCCGCCTCTTTACGAGTCAGCTAAAAAAGCCTCTCTTGGACCCCGCGATCTTGGTAGGTATATGGGCGAAACTCTCGATCAATGAGGCCACTTACGTCTGATAGTACGCGTGAAAAATGATGAGTTAGATTCACCATCCGCCAGATTGTTGATCCACTTGTCTTGCCGCTAGCGAAGACGCAATCGTCAATCCACTGATCCCCCCAAGAAAAATTTCTTCCTGCATAGTAGGGGTTAGAGCGGATAGTTTCACAAATACTCTTCATACCCTGTCTATCGCTGAGCGCGTCGCCAGCTCGAATTATTTCCCACGTATCAGTGGTGCTGTACCGAAGATGGCAAATTGCACGAGCCCGAGCTGGGCCGAACCGGAAAATCGCGGTATCGGACGCGTAGTCTGAGAATAACGTGTTGGATAGGAATGTTTTGTCAGTTGTAGCCTCTCGCCAAGAAAGCCAATCATTTCTTGGGCGCGACAAGGTATGCCCTGGCTTCGAAATGTTTTTATCAGGATAAGATGTTCCCTGAAAAACTACCTTCGACCACAACCCGATTTCATAAACTTCTTCGAAATATATGCGGTATTGTTCTTGCATTATGTCTACAGATGAGAAATCGGCATCCGCAAAATCCAAAAGTAAAATGCATTCGTGCGGCTTTAGAGCCAGCGCGAGAAGACAATTATGAATGCGGGTCTTAAGACCGTCATCGCCCAGATCTGAAAGCGTTAAGCGAAGCGCCATACCCTCTTTATTGGCCGTAATCGCGTTGACAAAATCTGACTTCAACGGACCTTCGATGTCACGAAGCGTCGCAACAGGAACAGGTATTCCACCATTCGAACGAATAGTTGTGAGAAACGATTTAAGCCAGCCCACACCTTGATTGGAATGCGCCCAGCTCGCGATAAAACGAACATCGACAAGAGAACGCCTACCCAACCAAAACCGCCCCACTCTCGTCGCCGCAAATTGGATAGTTTCTTGACCCGAAAACAATCGACGAGTTTCCTGGTCTTTTTTCGAAGGAGGCGGAATGATGAAATGTGGTAAGATTGCGGCCTTAGCACTTTCATTGAGTTGCGATAGAGATTCATATTCCGCTTGTTTGAGCCTCAACACAGTTACATACGCAGCATAACCTAATTCCATAATCATGCTCCAGTTTGTGAAATCTCAAATAACCGCCGAACCTCCCCCTGACCGACCTTAGATGAGAATAGTGAGTAGTTATTTCGTTCCTTGCGAGCGCGCCCAAACAACAGCGCGGAATTTATACCCAATTTTTCTGCTAAATCCAAAAACGGCTGTTCTGTCTTCGAAATACGAGCCGGTGACCTTCTCCAAACATCTCCCTTTACCACAAATTCTGAGGCAAACATATTCGCCTCATTTTCAAATTCATCAATACTCGTATCCTCAAAATCGTCAAAAAACCCGGCTACCATCCCCAAGTCTATATGAAGAAATACGTGCGCAAGCTCGTGCAGAAGTGTAAACCAGAAGTAGTCCACTCGATCAAAGCGAAGAGTCATTGCTATAATAGGTGCTCCATCAACAAGGAGAGCAGCACCATCCAGCCTTAGACCGGGCACCTGAGGCTCGTAGACGAACCCGATTCCATGTGACCTAAGCATTGAAACTGCTTCAAGAGGGCCAGTTGGTAGGCGACTTAGCCTTACAAGTTCAGGTACCCAAGATAGGTCAAGTGGATCAAATTCCGCAGCAGTGCTACCGCGATCTCGCGAAAACACGTCCGTTATCCGCGCTCGCCAACTAAGGAGTGCAAATTCGTTTTCTGCATCTTCTCGGTCAGCAGAAGATCTCAGTAATGCAGGGCTTCCATAATTTCGGTGCGCATCACTCAAGTACAATGCGAGCCTTTGCTCAGCACCTTCGTCTGCTTCCAGAGCGGAAAACCATCCCGCTGCGCGACCGTGCCGCAATATTTTTCTTATTGTGTCTGAAGAAAATTCAGCGAGGATTTCCTCTCCTATCCACTCATTCGTCCGCTTTGACATAGAGGGCTTTAAGGATACGCCCAAAGATCGGGCCAATCGACCATAGTTTGCTAGACTTATTGATCGATACTTATCCGCCTCGTATCGCTGTATCTGCTGCTCTTTCAAGCCTACACGGCGGGCAAATTCTTTTTGGGACATGCCCCGCGCAATTCTTGCTACAACAAGAGCAAGTCCCGGATCCCCGTCTACCGCACTGAACAAGTCGGCGGAATCCGCCGCCTTAGTTTTTTCGTAGAGCTCCACAGCACGGAGCACAACTTCTCTCCGTCGCTTCAAGGAGTTTCTATATGCGGCCCAAACTTCTTCAGCAAAGCCTTGTTTTGCCACTTCAATCGCGGCACGTCCGGATAGTTTCATATCAAGGCGCTCTAGAAGACGCCTTGCGTTTTTCAGATCACGATCATTCAGAACCAGTGAAGCAACCATAATAAAAATCTAACACAACATTTTCGTTGTGTCGAGCGCGGCGGTGCTTTCAATTTTCCCCACCCTCTCCACCCATGCCATAATCCCCTCATCCCGCCGCGGATACACCGCAAGGCGTTGCGGCGAGGCGGGGGCGGCGCTTTTGGGGTGGGCGGGACGTAATCCTGCTCCGGAAGGGCCTGCGGAAAATGGTCTCCCTCCGGCGACACGGGGGAAGCGGCGGGGTGTCGGACCGACCCTGTCGCTTCACGCCCCGAACGGCGCGCCGGATGTGCCTGTGCGGCACACAAGGAGGCTGGCCCGGAGGATGCGTCGGCATCGTCCGCCGGGGTGATGTCTTTCCGGGACGGGTGCGGATCGCGCCTGTCCGGGCGGCAGGGCTCATGGAGAGCGCTGCCGTTCCGTCAACCGGATAGGACCCGCCCCGGAAACCGACGGCAACCGCCCGCCGGCGCCAGCCTTTGCAGAGAGACCGGAGTCGCAGGCAAAAACCGCTGAACGGGGTGCCGCGAGGTGCCAGTTACTTACTTTAGATGCGGCAGCTCCGGGCCCCGTCCGACGTTCGTTTGTCCAGAGCCCGGCGTGGTTTCACGCGCGGGACCGATGCCGCGCATCCGCAGTCCGGCGCCCCCGGCTGAAGCGCACGCGTACCCGACCTCTCACAGACAGGAGCCCCCATGTTCGACCGCAGCCGGCTTCCCCCGCTCGACGAGGCGCTGCTTTGCCACACCGCCGATATGCTCGCCGTGCCGTCGCACGCCTGCTCTGTGCGCGAATGCCGGCGCGCGCGCCGCTGCTCGTTCTTCTATCGGGACGACCGGCAGCCCTGCTGCGTCGACAATCTCGACGACGAGCAGCGCCGTCTGTTCGACGCTTTTGCCGAACTGGTGCGCGATGTCAGGGACTACAGCACGCCCGCCAGCAAGCTGCTTTTCGCCTCGCGCTGGCGCGGTGAACGGGAGATGCAGGATGCGGCAGTGGCGGTGGCGCGCTCGCTGCTCGCCGGGCGGCGGCTACGGTCGTTCCGGGCGTTCGAGGCATTGCGGGCCAGGGAGCCGCCGCCGTGGCTGGACGGTTTTCCGCCCGACTGAGCGCGTCTTCGCGGCCGTGTGCATTGCGGCATCCGGCATCGCGGGGTAAAGGCTGGACATCCCGTTACGGGACTCTGGCGAATCCCCTGATGCGGAAGGAACAGCCGATGCCGATAGCGCCGCGCCGGGGACCGATCGCCCTCGCCTACCGCGTCCTCGTCCTGCCGGGCGTCATCGCCTATCTGTTCGCCGTCAGCATCGTCGTGCTCGCCGCCGACCGCTTCTGGCTGGTCGACCTCGCCACCTTCGCCTGGCCCTATATCGTCGTCGTGGGCGCGCTGCTCGTCGTCGCGGCCTGCGTGACCCGGCGGGTGAAGGCGATCGTCATGGCGGTCGCCGGCCTTGCCGTCGCGCTCATCCCCGCCGCCGACGTGCCAACCGCCCGCCTCTCCACCGCTTCCACGGGCCTGAAGGTGCTCACCGCCAATCTCTACGTGCTGAACGCGCAGACCCCGGAAACCTTCGTCGATCTGCTGCGCCGGGAAAAACCTGACATCGTCGTGATGCAGGAAACCACGCGGCGCTTCGTGACCGCCATTACGGCCTCACGCCTCTTCCCCTATGAAAGCCAGTTCGATCCCTCCGCGCGCGACGGCATAAAGGTCTATTCGCAGCTGCCGATCCGCGCCCAGACCGCCCTGCAACGCGCCTTCACCGAGGAGGACGCCTACAAGCAGCCGCTGCGCCTCGAGCTCGATGCGCGCGGCAAGCCGCTCTTCCTTTACGCCTTCCACCCCGAGACGCCCCGCCGCCTCTGGCAATGGCGCGACCGCAACGCCTATCTCTCCGCCGCCGCCGACGCCGTGAAGGGCGATCTCGAAAAGGCGCCGGTCATCGTCGCCGGCGACTGGAACACGCCGACCTGGTCGCCGTTCTTCCGCAATTTTCTGAAGCAGGCGGGCCTTGCCTCCACCGCCGGCGGCTGGCTGCAGCCGGTCACGCGCTTCAGCCTGAAGCTCGCGCCGCTCGCCTATATCGGCGCCTCGATCGACCACATCGCCGTCTCGCCCGACATCTCGCTGCACGCCCGTCGCATCGGCCCGGATTTCGGCTCCAACCACCTGCCCGTCATCGCCGAACTCTCGCTGCCGGAAAGCTGACCGGGGCCTCGTCACGGCGGAAAAACACCCTATCTTGGATGCAGGACTTTTACGGGAGATGACGATGCCGACAGAGAAGGACAGCCCGAAAACCTCGATCGAACAGGAGCGCGCGCGCCAGAAGCAGAAGAGCGAGAAGGCCGAGCAGGACGACTATCTGGAAGAGGCGCTGGAAGAGACCTTCCCCGCCAGCGACCCGATCGCCCCCGGCGATGCGAAGGACCACGCCAAGTGAGACGGGGCCGTTGACGCAGCGATGAGCACCCCCTTCCTCTTCACCGGCCCGGAAGACGCCACCACCACGATCCTGCTTGCCCATGGCAGCGGCGCGCCGATGGATTCGGCCTCGATGAACGCGGCCGCAGCGGCGCTCGCCGGAGAAGGCCTGCGCATCGCCCGTTTCGAATTCCCCTACATGGCCGCCCGCCGCACCGACGGCAGCCGCCGGCCACCACCGAAGGCCGAGACGCTGAACCCGGAGTTCCGCGCCGCCGTCGAGGCGCTCGCGGCGAAGGGCAGGCTCGTCATCGGCGGCAAGTCGATGGGCGGGCGCGTTGCCAGCATGGTGGCTGACGCACTTTTTGCCGAAGGCCGCATCGCCGGCCTCCTCTGCCTCGGCTACCCGTTCCACCCACCGGAAAAGCCGACACAGTTGCGCACCGCCCACCTGATGGCGCTGAAAACGCCGACGCTGATCTGCCAGGGCACGCGCGATCCCTTCGGCACGAAGGACGAGGTGCCGACCTATGGCCTGCCGGCCAGCATCCGCGTCCTCTGGCTGGAAGACGGCGACCACGATCTCAAGCCGCGCAAGAGCATTTCCGGCTTCTCCGCCGCCGATCACCTCACCACCATGGCGAGGACCGTGAAGGCCTGGACGGAGACTTTGTAGCCGTGTTCCGCGCGGAACAGCGCGGAACAGCGTCCCATGCGAAAGTTCGGTCACTGGATGGAACGAACCATCCCAACCGAACCAGAAGGGACACCACCATGCGCAACCTCATCCTCGCCGCCGCTGTCGCTCTCACCGCCGTTGCCTCCTTCGCCGCCCCCTCGCAGGCCGGCTATTACAGCTACGACTACCAGCCCTATTGCTTCATCAAGAAGATCAAGAGCTACGACTACTACGGCAACCTCATCATCAAACGCGTCCGCGTCTGCCGCTAAGCGGAGCCCTTCGACCGGGGTCGCTGGAAGCGCGGCTCCAGCGGCCAGACGGCCTCACGGACGTGTGAAGCCCGGATGCGATACCGCATCCGGGCTTCAGACTTTTTCAATTGCCGTCAACCTGCCCGGCCCAGCTCTGCGTGGTAGACTGGCCATCGAGGAAAGGCAGTGCGGTATTGACAAGGGCGGGTGCCGCAAAGGTTTCGTAGTGGGTCAGGCCCGGCAGGATGGCCAGACGGTTCTTTGACATGTTCTCCCGCATCCAGCCGGCATCCTTCAGCCCGCCGCCGAGCTTCTGGTAGAACTCGACCATATGCTCCGGCCGGATCATGTCGCTGTCGCCGAAGATCAGCATGACCGGCATGGAGAGTTTTGCGACGGCGGCGGAGGCGTCGTAATCCTGGCGCATCGCCTCACCCATGGCATCGAGCAGTTTCGGAAACTCGGAAACATCGGGTGCTACGGCCGCATAGGATTTGTACATCGGCGTCTCCTTCATCATGTCGGCCATCGCGCCCGAAACCGCCTCCTGCTGCGGAATCATCTCGGGAAAGAAACCGTTCCGGGCAAAGGGCGCGGAGGCGATGACGAGACGGCGCACCTTGTCCGGCGCCTGCGCGGCCATCTGGAGAGCCACGCCGCCGCCAAAGGAGTAACCCAGCACATCGACCTGGTCGTAACCGAGTGTCGTGACGAGGCCGGCCATGTCCTTGCCGATGGCCGCAATGTCGATCGGCCGGCTGCCGAGCGGCGTGCGACCATGCCCCTGGAGATCAACGCCGATCACCTGGCGCTGATCCTGCAACGTCTTGAGATTGGCGCCGAACATCTCGATCTGGCCAAGGCCGCCGTGAAGCAGCAGCAGAGGCTCGCCCTTGCCGCGGATCTCGTAGTAGTAGTTGATACCGTTGACCTCAAGATGGCCCGCCTTGTCCGGCTTGCCGGCCTCGCCCTGCAACGGGTTGTCCCTGGCCTCCTCGGCGGCTGCGATGGGTGCGAAAGCGGCAAGTGCTGCGGTCAGAAGGGTGATGATGGTCATTCTGGGCATGTCGTTCTCCTCGGTTCCAACCGGCGCCCGCCGGTTTCATGCACCAAGGACGTCGCCCGGACCGACGAGCCGACACGGCCCTCGAAATTTTTCTGCAGCGCTTGAAAAGTTGAATCAACGGGTTGCCGGACTGAATCCGGTTTCTCCAGCAACATGCTGTAATAATTATACTATTCAATTCGCGGATGGCCTTCTGCGGGGAAGAAAACATTAACCGGCACGTGGCAATATTAGCGCAAAACCAGATACGTTCCCGGGCAGACCATGGCACACAGCTTTTCCTATACGCACTACGATCTCGACATGCAGCGCGGCGGAACGGTGATCGAGATCACGCTTTCGGCGGTGGCCAATGTGCGCCTGATGAGCCACGCCAACTTCGACCTGTTCAAGAACGCCCGCCAGCACAAGTTTCTCGGCGGCGTCGCCAAACAATCGCCGATCCGCTTGAAGATTCCGAAGAGCGGCCATTGGCACGTGGTGGTCGACATGGAAGGGCATCCGGGCAAGGCCGACTCGTCGATCAAGATCGTGCCGCTCGCCCCGCCGAAACCGGCACCCCGCTTCAGCGCTGCGTAGCCTTGAGGCGAGAAACCGACACGAGAAGTAAATATGTATAATTTCAACTATTTTGAGCGTCGAGCAAAAGAGCTGATCGCGGACGGGAACGCTGCGGATGCGATCAAGATCTATCTGTTCATGGCAGATGGCGACCAGTCGCTGGACGGCGGATATCTCGGGGAGCGGCTGGGTCTATGCTACGAAAAAATTGGCGACCTGCATGCCGCAAAGTACCGGTACGGGCGGGCGATTGAAGAAAACCCCGGGCTGAGGCTGATCGCCATCAACGCCAGGGAAAGGCTCAGCCAAATCAGCGTAGATTCCATCCTGGTAAGCGCAGAATAGTCATCTCAACGACGGCGCCACGCCAAGCGTGCAGCGCGGCCTAACCGCGCTCCCGCCGCAGCTTCGCCCACCATTCGAGCCGCTTGCGCAGCTCGCGTTCAAAGCCGCGCTCCGGCGGGTCGTAGAATTGCCGGCGGCCCATCTTTTCCGGAAAATAGTCCTGGCCGGAAAAGGCATCTGGCTGGTCGTGGTCGTAGCGATAGCCGTCGCCGTAGCCCTCGCCTTTCATCAGCTTGGTCGGCGCGTTCAAAATGTGCTTCGGCGGCAGCAGCGAGCCGTTTTCCTTGGCTGCGCGCATGGCCGATTTGTAGGCGGTGTAGACGGCGTTCGATTTCGGTGCGGTGGCAAGATAGAGGCAGGCCTGCGCCAGTGCAAGGTCGCCCTCCGGTGAGCCGAGGAAGTCGTAGGCATCCTTCACAGCATTGCAGACGACCAGCGCCTGCGGATCGGCAAGGCCGATATCCTCGACGGCCATACGCACCATACGGCGGCAAAGGAACAGCGGATCCTCCCCGGCATCCAGCATGCGGGTAAGATAGTAGAGCGACGCATCGGGGTCCGATCCGCGCACGGCCTTGTGCAGAGCGGAGATGAGATTGTAATGGCCGTCCTGCGATTTGTCATAGACCGGTGCGCGGCGCTGCACGATGCGAAAGAGATCGTCCTGCCCGAAGGTTTCGCCGGCGCGCGCCGCGCGCCAGACTTCCTCCGCCAGCGTCAGCACCGCCCTGCCATCGCCGTCGGCCATGCGCAGCAGCGATGCCCGCGCCTCCGCGTCCAGCGGCAGCGGTTTTTCCTGGACCGCCTCGGCGCGCTTCAGCAGTTCTTCCAGGCTCTCTTCGTCATGCGGCTTGAAGGTGAGCACGCGGGCACGGGAGAGAAGAGCGGCGTTGAGCTCGAAGGACGGATTTTCCGTCGTGGCGCCAACGAGCACGATGGTGCCATCCTCCATGACCGGCAGGAAACTGTCCTGCTGGGCGCGGTTGAAGCGATGGATTTCGTCGACGAAGAGCAGCGTCTGGCGCCCGCCCATGCGGCGCTGGCGAGCGGCGTCGAACATCTTCTTGAGATCGGCGACACCGGAGAAGATCGCCGAAATCTGCTCGAAGGCAAGGCCGGTTTCGCCCGACAGCAGCCGTGCCACCGTCGTCTTGCCGGTGCCGGGCGGTCCCCAGAAGATCATCGAGCCGAGCGAGCCGGCCTCGATCATGCGCGACAGCACGCCGTCCGGCCCGGTCAGGTGCTCCTGGCCGGAAACCTCGCCCAGCGTGCGGGGGCGCAGGCGATCGGCAAGCGGGCGCTTAGCTGCCATGTCCTCCGGTTCACGCGGGGCGAAAAGATCACTCATCGGAAGAACTGGCGGATGCGCTGGCCGTCGCGTTCGATCTCGACGCGCCAAATGGACGGGTCCTCGTTGACGAGCTTGGCGAGGATTTCGCTCGACGTGACCGCAGTGCCGTTGAGTTCGACGATGATGTCGCGTGGCTGGAGACCGATGCGGGCTGCCGGCGAACCACGATTGATCTCGGTGACGACCACGCCGGTTGCCGCCTGGTTGACCGGCATGCGCAGCTCTTCAGCGATACGCGGCGACAGATTGGCGACGACAGCACCGGAGAAGGGATTGCGGCCTTCGATCAGCCGCTCGTCGCGCGGCGTCGTTTCGGGCGCGCGGTCGAGCGACAGCGTCAGGTCCTCTTCCTTGCCGTTGTTGACGATGGTGATGCGCGCCGTGCCGCCGATGCCGACCGTGGTCAGACGATAGCCGAGGGCATCAGGATGTTCGACCGGAATGCCATTCACCGCCGTAATGACCTGCCCCGGCTTCATGCCCGCCTTTTCCGCCGGGCTGCCGGCCTGCACCTGCGAGATCAGCGCGCCGCGCGCCCTTTGCAGGCCGAGCGCTTCGGCCACTTCCGAGGTGACCGCCTCGAAGGTGGCGCCGACGAAGGGACGGTCGAAGCTGGCGCTGCCGTTCTCCGCGCTGGCGATGAAGGTTTTCACGAGGTTGGCCGGTATGGCGAAACCGACACCATTCGAGCCGCCGCCGCGCGAAAAGATCGCCGTGTTGATGCCGATCAGCTCACCGTTCATGTTGATCAGGCCGCCGCCGGAATTGCCGGGATTGATCGAGGCGTCGGTCTGGATGAAGAAGCCGAAGTCGCCGGACCGCACCTGGTTACGCGCCAGCGCCGAAACGATGCCGCTGGTCACGGTCTGGCCGACGCCGAAGGGATTGCCGATGGCAAGGACGAGATCGCCCACCGCGACCGCGTCGCTGTCGCCCAGCGGCAGTGCCGTGAATTCGAAGTCGCCCTTGACCTTGAGCACGGCGAGATCGACGCGCTCGTCCTTCAGCACGACGGTGCTTTCGTACTCACGACCATCGGCGAGCGCGATCTTGATGTCGCTGGCGCCCTCGATCACATGGTTGTTGGTGACCACTATGCCCTTCGTGCCGACGATGACGCCGGAGCCGAGCGACGATTGCTTTTCGCTGCGATTCGGCATGCGCTGGCCAAAAAATTCCTCGAAGAAGGGATCGCCCTCGAAGATCGATCGACGCTCGACGACGCGCTCGGCATAAACGTTGACGACGGCATTCTCGACCTGCTTGACGAGCGGTGCGAAGGAGAGCTGCATCTCCGTGCGCGATTGCGGCACGGTGCGCTCCTGGGCCGTGGCGGGCGTAACGAGCGCCAGCGCGAGAACGACCGGGACGGCAAGCAAGGTGCGGACTTTCAGCATGGACGAGTCTCCTTCGTTTCTGCGCTACGATCAGATAGGATTTCGCAGGAAAAAAGGCAAACCGCCCGCTTGTCGATCGCGACGACGTCACGAGCAATGCACGAAAAAGTGGTCACCACAAATCTTTTGCTGCCGTTGAAACAACATGGGCCTCGTCTACGTAGGTACCAGGGAAAGCAACCGAACAAATCGAGCCTCACCATGTCTTTCTACCGCCCGCCCCGCATCGCCACTTCGGATATTACGCCGGAACACTGTTTCCTTAATCGCCGCACCTTTCTCGCTGCTGCGGCGGGTAGCGCGATGGCTGCGGCCGGCACGCCGGCTTTTGCGGAGGCCCTGAAGGCGGCGCCGAGCCAGTACAAGGTCGATGAGAAGCTGACGCCGGAGAAGGACGTCACGACCTACAACAATTTCTATGAGTTCGGCCTCGGCAAGGGCGATCCGGCGGCGAATTCGGAGAAATTCAAGCCGACGCCCTGGACCATCAAGGTCGACGGCCTTGTCGGCAAGCCGAAAGAATTCGGGCTGGAAGAGCTAATGGCCATGCCGCTCGAGGATCGGGTCTATCGCATGCGTTGCGTCGAGGCCTGGTCCATGGTCATTCCGTGGATCGGCTTTCCGCTCGCTGCCCTGCTCGACCAGGTGGAGCCGCTCAGCGACGCGAAATACGTCGCTTTCGAGACTGTGGTGCGGCCGGAGGAAATGCCAGGCCAAGGGGGCTACTTCCAGTCGCTGCCCTGGCCCTATGTCGAAGGCCTCAGGTTGGACGAAGCCCGCCACCCGCTGACGATCCTCTCCGTCGGCGTCTACGGCAAGACCCTGCCGAACCAGAACGGCGCGCCGATCCGTCTCGTCGTGCCTTGGAAATACGGCTTCAAGGGCATCAAGTCGATCGTCAAGATCACGCTCACCGACAAGCAGCCGCCCTCGACCTGGAACCTTGCCGCCGCCAACGAATACGGCTTCTACGCCAACGTCAATCCGGAAGTGGACCACCCGCGCTGGAGCCAGGCGAGCGAGAACCGCATCGGCGAAGGCGGCTTCTTCGGTGCCAACCGCCGGCCGACTTTGCCCTTCAACGGCTATGCCGAGGAGGTCGCAGGCCTCTATGCCGGCATGGATCTGAGGGCGAATTTCTGATGGTCAGCCTGCCCGCCCTGCCCCGCAAATATCATGCGGCGTCGATCTGGCTGCTCTATGCCGTCGGGCTCGCGCCGGCGGCCTATGGCTTCTATCTCGGCGCGACGGGACTGTTGCCTGGCAATCCGGTAAAAGAGTTCGAGCACCTGCTTGGCCTCTGGGCCCTGCGCTTCCTCGTGGCGACGCTTGCGATCACGCCCCTGCGGGATCTCTTCGGTATCAACTGGATCCGCTACCGTCGCGCGCTCGGACTGCTGGCCTTCTGGTATGTGCTGATGCACTTCCTGACCTATATGGTGCTCGATCAGTACCTGAATTTCGCGGCTATCCTGACCGACATCGCCAAGCGTCCCTTCATCACCATCGGCATGGCCGCCTTCGTGATGCTCATCCCGCTCGCGCTGACATCGAACAATTGGTCGATCCGCAGGCTGGGACCGCGCTGGGTGAAACTGCACCGGCTCGTCTATGTGATTGCGGCGGCAGGCGCGCTGCACTTTGCCATGGCGGTCAAGGTCGTCGCGCTGGAGCAGATGATCTATCTGGGGCTCGTGGTCCTGCTCGTCGCCTGGCGCCCCATACGGCCGCGCTTCAATCGCTGGAAACGCGGAAGCGACGGGCGAACGCAGTTCAACAGGGCATAGAAAAGGCCGGGAGATCGCTCTCCCGGCCTTTTTCAACTGTGTATCCCGAAAAGATCAGGCGGCTTCAGCTTCGGCTTCAGCAGCAACGCGCGCCTTGTCGGCTGCGCCCTTGGCGTCGACGTCGCGTTCAACGAACTCGATGACGGCGAGCGGGGCGTTGTCGCCGTGACGGTAGCCGGCCTTCATGATGCGAAGGTAGCCGCCGTTGCGGGTGGCGTAACGGGTCGCGATGGCGTCGAACAGCTTGGCGACGACGGTAACGTCACGGATCTGCGAGATCGCCTGACGACGAGCGTGCAGGTCGCCGCGCTTGCCGAGGGTGACGAGCTTCTCGACGATCGGGCGAATTTCCTTCGCCTTCGGCAGCGTCGTTACGATCTGCTCATGCAGGATGAGCGAAGCAGCCATGTTGGCGAACATCGCCTTGCGGTGGCTGGGGGTACGGTTGAGTTTGCGACCGGAATTCTGGTGGCGCATCTCTATTCTCCTTCACATGCAGGCAGTTGCCTGCCGTTTGATGGTTCCGCATGTCCGTCCCGCTCCGCGGAACACAGGTACATGCGCGTTTGTACATGCTAAGGCCAGCTTTACGCGCCCCCGTGGGGGCGCGCGCGGCCTTAGTACTGGTCTTCGTAGCGCTTGGCGAGATCTTCGATGTTCTCGGGCGGCCATGCCGGCACTTCCATGCCGAGGTGCAGGCCCATGGAAGCGAGAACTTCCTTGATTTCGTTCAGCGACTTGCGACCAAAATTCGGAGTGCGAAGCATTTCGGCTTCGGTCTTCTGAATGAGATCGCCAATGTAGACGATGTTGTCGTTCTTCAGGCAGTTCGCCGAACGGACCGAAAGTTCCAGTTCGTCGACCTTCTTGAGGAGCGCCGGGTTGAAGGCGAGCTCGGTAACCGACTCTTCTTCGGCTTCCTTCTGCGGTTCGTCGAAGTTGACGAAGACCGAGAGCTGGTCCTGAAGAATACGGGCCGCGAACGCGATCGCATCTTCGCCGGTGACGGAGCCGTCAGTCTCGATGGACATGGTCAGCTTGTCATAGTCGAGAACCTGGCCTTCACGGGTGTTTTCCACCTTGTAGGACACTTTCTTGACCGGCGAGTAGAGGCTGTCGACCGGGATAAGGCCGATCGGCGCGTCTTCGGAACGGTTGCGGTCGGCCGGGACGTAGCCCTTGCCGTTGTTGACCGTGAACTCCATGCGGATTTCCGCGCCCTCGTCAAGGGTGCAGATGACATGGTTGGGGTTCAGGATCTCGATGTCGCCGACCGTCTGGATGTCACCAGCCGTAACAACGCCCGGACCCTGCTTGCGCACGACCATACGCTTGGAATCGTCGCCATCCATCTTGATGGCGATTTCCTTGATGTTGAGCACGATATCGGTCACGTCTTCGCGGACACCCGGGATCGACGAGAATTCGTGCAGGACGCCATCGATCTGCACGGCGGTAACAGCCGCGCCACGCAGCGACGACAGGAGAACGCGACGCAGCGCGTTGCCGAGCGTCAGGCCGAAGCCACGCTCCAGCGGCTCTGCAACAAGGCTCGCCTTGGTGCGGCCGGAGGAGGCGAATTCCACCTTGTTCGGCTTGATCAGTTCCTGCCAGTTTTTCTGGATCATATGTTTTGCCTTCCGTTCGCCGCCACCATTCAATCGTGACGGCCGAGCCCTGAAGATCCATGGAAGCCGACCGGCTTCCATGGTTGTTTAAATGCGATGATCAGACGCGACGCTTCTTGCGCGGACGGCAACCGTTGTGCGGGATCGGGGTCACGTCGCGGATCGACGTGATCATGAAACCGGCAGCCTGGAGGGCGCGCAGAGCCGATTCACGGCCGGAACCCGGACCGCAGACTTCGACTTCCAGCGACTTCATGCCGTGTTCCTGCGCCTTCTTGGCAGCATCTTCAGCAGCGATCTGGGCTGCGAACGGGGTCGACTTACGCGAACCCTTGAAGCCCTTGGCACCGGCCGACGACCAGGCAATTGCGTTGCCCTGTGCATCGGTGATGGTGATCATCGTGTTGTTGAACGAAGAATTGACGTGAGCAACACCCGAGGTGATGTTCTTGCGTTCGCGACGGCGGACGCGTGCGGCTTCTTTGGCCATGGGTAGTCCTTTCGTTGATCTCGACACCGCCGTAGTACCAGCGGCTCCACCGGGAGAGACTGAAGTCCCTGCCCTGAATAACAAATGCACGCTGCCCCCGTAGGGCGATGCGTGCGGCGATATCGTCACTGCCGTAATGCCAGCAGCTCCACCGACCGGGACCCATGCATGACGCAAGGCCCCGCTCGAAACTCAAAAGAGGCCGGCGCGAAGCGCCAGCCTCTTGTTCCCCGTTGCCGGGAAATTACTTCTTCTTGCCTGCGATGGCCTTTGCCGGACCCTTGCGGGTGCGGGCATTGGTGTGCGTGCGCTGACCGCGGACCGGAAGGCCACGACGGTGACGCAGACCACGGTAGCAACCGAGGTCCATGAGACGCTTGATGTTCATCGAGGTTTCGCGACGCAGGTCACCTTCGACCTGGTAGTCGCGGTCGATGGCTTCGCGGATCTGCAGAACTTCTGCGTCCGTGAGCTGGTGCACACGACGTTCAGCCGGGATACCGACCTTCTCGATGATTTCCTGTGCGAATTTCGGGCCGATCCCGTGGATGTAGGTCAGCGCGATGACTACGCGCTTCGCGGTCGGGATGTTGACGCCAGCGATACGTGCCACGCCTGTTCTCCTTGCTTCCAGTTGCCATCCGGCAAGTGGTTTTCTTCATATGAAACGGCCCAGGAGCCGTGTCGCTCAATCGATGTTCGGGTCATGTCGAAAACGACCGAACCCGGACTTCGTTTTTTGGAAGTCCGCGCCGATCGCAATGGAATGTCGCGAGTTGGCGCTGTCTTAAGGGGGAATCGGCCAAAAAGTCAACTCCCCGGCCGGTCCTTTTTAGGCTTTGAGCCCCTAAAGCAGTTCCTGATGGAACATTGCTTCTCAGGCCTTCTCCAGAATCCCGTCGATTTCGGCGGTTACGACATCGACATTGGCCATGCCGTCGATCGTCTGGAGCTTGCCGGTCGAAGCGTAGTAGTTCGACAACGGCGCAGTCTTTTCGCGGTATTCCGTCAAACGGCGCTTGAAGGCCTCCGGATTGTCGTCGGAGCGAACGGTGCCGCCGGCGGCAAGCGTTTCCGCCACGCGAGTCTCCATGCGCTTCACCAGCGCATCCTCGTCGACCTTCAACTCGATGACGGCATCAAGGGCGATGCCCTTGCCGGCGAGAATTTTGTCGAGGGCCTCGGCCTGCGGAACCGTGCGCGGGTAACCGTCAAGGATGAAGCCTTTGGCACAGTCTGCCGAATCAACGCGATCGGAAACGATCTCGTTGACAATCGCATCGGAAACGAGCTGGCCGGCATCCATGACGGCCTTCGCGCGCTTGCCGACATCCGTGCCGGCGGCAACAGCCGCCCGCAGCATGTCACCCGTGGAAAGCTGCGGAATACCGTGCTTTTCCGTCAGGAGCTTGGCTTGTGTACCCTTGCCAGCGCCCGGCGGCCCCAGAAAAATCAGTCTCATCGTCCCCTCTTTCCTCCACGCAGCTTCGACTTCTTGATCAGCCCTTCATACTGCTGAGCAATCAGGTGACCCTGTATCTGTGCTACAGTATCCAGGGTCACGCTGACAACAATCAAAAGCGACGTACCACCAAGGTAGAACGGCACACCGGTCTGCGCGATAAGGATTTCGGGAAGGATACAGACGAACATCAGGTAGGCCGCGCCGATGACCGTGATGCGGGTCAGCACGTAGTCGATATATTCGGCGGTGCGCTCGCCCGGGCGAATGCCCGGAATGAAGCCGCCGTGCTTCTTCAGATTGTCGGCCGTGTCCTTCGGATTGAAGACGATGGCCGTGTAGAAGAAGGCGAAGAACGCGATCATGCCGGCATACATCATCATGTAGAGCGGCTGGCCGTGGCCAAGCGCTGCGATGATGGTGGTCGCCCAGGACGGCAGTTCCGCGGTGTTCGAGAAACCGGCCAGCGTTGCCGGCAGCAGAAGCAGCGACGACGCGAAGATCGCCGGGATGACGCCCGCGGTGTTGAGCTTCAGCGGCAGGTGCGAGGTATCGCCCTGGAACATGCGGTTGCCCACCTGTCGCTTCGGATACTGGATCAGAAGCCGGCGCTGGGCGCGTTCGACGAAGACGATGAGCGCGATGACGCCGACAGCCATGACCACGACGGCAATGACCACGCCGATCGACAGCGCGCCTGTGCGGCTGAGTTCGAGCGTACCGGCCAGCGCGCCCGGCAGGGCGGCGACGATGCCGGCGAAGATGATCAGCGAAATGCCGTTGCCGATGCCGCGCGAGGTGATCTGTTCACCCAGCCACATCAGGAACATGGTGCCGCCGAGCAGCGAAATGACGGTGGAGATACGGAAGAACCAGCCCGGATCGTTGACCAGCCCTGCCCCGCTCTCGAGGCCGACCGCGATGCCATATGCCTGCAGCGTGCCGAGCAGCACCGTGCCGTAGCGAGTGTACTGGTTGATGATCTTGCGACCCTGCTCGCCTTCCTTCTTCAGCTGCTCCAGCGAAGGAACGACCGAGGTCATCAGCTGCACGATGATCGACGCGGAAATATATGGCATGATGCCGAGTGCGAAGATCGCCATGCGCTCGACGGCGCCGCCGGAGAACATGTTGAAGAGGCCGAGGATACCGCTCGACTGGCCACGGAAGGCCTGCGCAAAGGCTTCGGGGTTGAGGCCCGGCAACGGGATATAGGTGCCGAGACGATAGACGAGCAGCGCGCCCAGCGTGAACCAGAGGCGCTTCTTCAGATCTTCCGCCTTGGCGAAAGTCGAGAAGTTGAGATTAGAGGCAAGTTGTTCCGCTGCCGAAGCCATGCATTTCTCCGCGAAGCCGATCCGGCGGCGGGGAGCCCGGCCAGGTCCGGAATGGCTGATCCGTTGGCACATGCGCCCGGCCTCCTCGGACCGATTGCACATGCTAAAATTCGTCGTGCCTATTTTGCCGTTGCGGCAAACCTGGCGGATGGAGCCTAAACCGGTTGAAACGCGGATTGTCAAGCAATCCCGGCCTCACCGCACTGCATAATTCCTTAAATCGCAATCGATGTAAGGAATTATGCAGCAGATTCAAAATTCTACAGCGACTTTGGTGCATCACGTGTGACGCGCGGCGTTGTAGTTTCTCTTCCGGATAACAACGGCCCAGAGAATCCGGGCGTCGTCGTGAGGCTCACATATGGGAGCAAAATCGCCCGGTGTGAAGCACACCGGGCGAAGTTTTCGTCGAATTATTCGGCTGCTTCTGCTGCTGCCGAGAGAAGCTTGATCGAGCCACCGGCCTTTTCGATCTTCTCAACAGCCGGCTTGGAGGCGCCGGCGACTTCGAACGTCACCTTTGCCGTCAGTTCGCCATCAGCGAGGATGCGAACGCCGTCCTTGACGCGGCGGATAACACCAGCGGCCTTGAGAGCGGCTGCGTCAACAGTTGCCTTGCCGTCGAGCTTGCCAGCGTCGATTGCGACCTGAATGCGGCCCAGCGACACGATGACGAAGTCAGACGAGAAGATGTTGTTGAAGCCGCGCTTCGGCAGGCGACGGTAGATGGGCATCTGACCGCCTTCGAAGCCGTTGATGGCTACACCCGAACGTGCCTTCTGACCCTTTACACCGCGACCGCCGGTCTTGCCGGAGCCAGAACCGATACCGCGACCTACGCGCTTACGGTTCTTGGTGGAGCCTTCGTTGTCTTTGATTTCATTGAGCTTCATGATCTATCCCCTCACTTCTCGTCGACGACGCGAACGAGGTGCTGGACGGCACGGATCATGCCGCGGACAGACGGAGTGTCTTCCAGCGTGCGAACCCGATGCATCTTGTTGAGGCCCAGGCCGACCAGCGTTGCGCGCTGTACGGCCGGACGGCGGATGGGGCTGCCGATCTGCTCGACAGTCACCGTCTTCGATACGGTTTCTTTCTTAGCCATGGATCAAACTCCCTTATTCTTCGGAAGCGACGCCGGCGGACGTACGACGAGCCTGCAGCGTTGCATATTTCATGCCGCGCTGAGCTGCGATGTCCTTCGGGTGCATCTGGCTCTTGAGAGCGTCGAACGTCGCACGGATCATGTTGTACGGGTTCGAGGAGCCGGTCGACTTGGCGACGACGTCATGAACGCCGAGCGTTTCGAAGACGGCGCGCATCGGACCACCAGCGATGATACCGGTACCGGCCTTGGCCGAGCGAAGCAGAACCTTGCCGGCGCCGTGACGACCGTGCACGTCGTGGTGCAGCGTGCGGCCCGAGCGCAGCGGTACGAAGATGAGGTCGCGCTTGGCGGCTTCAGTGGCCTTCCGGATGGCTTCCGGAACTTCACGAGCCTTGCCGTGGCCGAAGCCGACGCGGCCCTTCTGGTCGCCGACGACGACGAGAGCTGCAAAGCCGAAACGACGGCCGCCCTTGACGACCTTCGCGACGCGGTTGATCGCGACGAGCTTGTCGACAAACTCGCTGTCACGCTCTTCGCGGTTCTGGCGGTCATCGCGACCGCGCTTTTCCTGTGCCATTGTCCTTTTCCTTTTTATTTTCCGGGTGCAATCGGCAGATTGACGAAAATCGCCTCCATTCAGGAATGGAAGCGACTGATACCCAACTGAGGTCGGCGGGCGCTCGAGGCGCCCGACCGGATGATCAGAAGGTCAGACCACCTTCACGAGCAGCTTCGGCGAGTGCCTTGATGCGGCCGTGATAGATGAAGGCGCCACGGTCGAAAACGACCTCGTTGACGCCAGCCTTGACAGCACGCTCAGCAATGAGCTTGCCGACGGCAGCGGCTGCTGCCGTGTCGGCGCCCGTCTTCAAGGACGAGCGCAGATCGGTGTCGAGCGTGGAGGCAGCCGCAAGCGTCTTGCCGGCCACGTCATCGATAACCTGTACGTAGATGTTCTTCGACGAGCGATGAACCGACAGGCGTGGACGGCCATTGGCGACCGCCTTGATGGAACGGCGCACGCGGTTGGCGCGGCGCACGAGAGCTTCTTTCCTGCTAGCCATTTCGCGTGATCCTTACTTCTTCTTGCCTTCTTTGCGGACAATCCGCTCTTCGGCATACTTGACGCCCTTGCCCTTGTAGGGCTCGGGGCCACGGTATTCGCGGATTTCCGCTGCGACCTGGCCGACCTTCTGCTTGTCGATGCCGGAGATGACGATTTCCGTCGGCTTCGGAACAACAATCGAGATGCCTTCCGGCGTCTGGTAGACCACGTCGTGGCTGAAGCCGAGTGCCAGCTGCAGGTTCTTGCCCTGCAGCGACGCGCGGTAGCCGACGCCGTTAATTTCGAGCTTGCGCTCGTAGCCGTCCTTCACACCCTTGAAGATGTTCTCGACCATCGTGCGGGACATACCCCACTTGGAACGAGCATCCTTGGATGCGTTGATCGGCTGTACGACAACAGCGTTGTCTTCGAGCTTCACCGAAACTTCGTCGTTTGCGACGAAGAACAGTTCGCCCTTCGGGCCCTTTGCGGTGACCTTTTGACCATCTACGGTCGCGGTGACACCAGCGGGAACCTGAACGGGCTTCTTACCGATACGAGACATTGTTTTATCCTGTCTGTTCGTTATGGAGATCCTTACTCAGTCTTAGAAGACCGAGCAAAGAATCTCGCCACCAACGTTCTGTTCGCGTGCCTGGTGATCGGCCATCACGCCCTTCGGGGTCGAAAGGATGGTGATGCCGAGGCCGTTCGCGACCTGCGGAATGGACTTGACCGAGACATAGACCCGGCGGCCCGGCTTGGAGACGCGAGCGATCTTGCGGATCACGGACGCACCTTCGTAGTACTTGAGTTCGATGTTCAGCTCAGCCTTGCCGTTGCCGAATTCGACTTCCGAATATCCGCGGATGTAGCCTTCGGACTGAAGGACGTCCAGAACGCGGGCGCGCAGCTTGGAAGCCGGCGTGGAAACGCTCGACTTGCGGCGTGCGGCGCCGTTGCGGATGCGGGTGAGCATATCGCCCAGAGGATCAGTCATTGACATGTGCCCGTCTCCTTACCAGCTCGACTTGACAATGCCCGGCACCTTGCCGGAATTGCCCAGTTCACGAAGCGCAATACGCGACATCTTGAGTTTGCGATAAAAGGCGCGCGGACGGCCAGTAACTTCGCAGCGGTTGCGGATGCGGGTCTTCGAACCATTGCGCGGCAGCGCAGCGAGCTTCAAGGTAGCCTGGAAGCGCTCTTCGATCGGAAGAGCCTGGTTCTGAGTGATCGCCTTCAGGGCCGCACGCTTTGCGGCATGATTGGCAACCAGTTTGCGGCGGCGCTTGTTCTTTTCAACTGCGCTCGTTTTCGCCATAACAGTTATCCTTCTTTACGCTTGTCGTTACGGATCAGGCGCGGAACGGGAAGCTGAACTCTTTCAGAAGAGCCCGTGCTTCGTCGTCCGTCGGTGCCGTCGTGCAAACGATGATGTCCATGCCCCACATCTGATCAACCTTGTCGTAGTTGATCTCAGGGAACACAATGTGCTCCTTGATACCCATGGCGAAGTTGCCACGGCCATCGAAGGACTTCGGGTTCAGACCACGGAAGTCGCGTACGCGGGGCAGCGCGATGTTCACGAGGCGATCCAGAAATTCGAACATGCGGGCGCCGCGAAGGGTAACCTTTGCGCCGATCGGCATGCCTTCGCGGAGCTTGAAGCCCGCGATGGAGTTACGAGCGCGCGTGATGACCGGCTTCTGGCCGGCGATCGCTGCGAGGTCGGCAGCCGCAACAGTCGGCTTCTTCGAGTCGCCCGTCGATTCGCCAACACCCATGTTGATGACGATCTTGTCGAGGCGCGGGATCTGCATCTCGTTGGCGTAGGAGAACTGCTCCCTCAGCGCCGGGCGAATACGCTCGACATAATCCTTCTTGAGCCGGGGCTCATACTTGGTGTCAGCCATCGATCGACACTCCCGAACGCTTTGCAACACGAACCTTCTTGTCACCCTCGACCTTGAAACCGACGCGGGTCGGCTTGCCGTCCTTGGGGTCGGCGATCGCGATGTTCGACAGATGGATCGAAGCTTCCTTGGTGATGATGCCGGCTTCCTGGGTCTGGGACTGACGCTGGTGACGCTTCACCAGGTTGATACCCTTGACGACCGCACGGTCTTCCTTCGGCATGACCTGAACAACTTCACCGGTACGGCCCTTGTCCTTGCCGGTGAGTACGACGACCTTGTCGCCCTTACGAATCTTTTGCATAGCCATCGCTCCTTAGAGTACTTCCGGAGCCAGCGAGATGATCTTCATGTGGTTCTTTGCGCGAAGTTCGCGCGGAACCGGTCCGAAGATACGGGTGCCGATGGGCTCTTTCTTGTTGTCGATCAGGACGGCTGCGTTGTTGTCGAAACGGATCACGCTGCCGTCTGCGCGACGGATGTCCTTGGCGGTGCGAACAACAACCGCCTTCATCACGTCACCCTTCTTCACGCGGCCGCGCGGGATGGCTTCCTTGATCGAGACGACAATAATGTCGCCGACCGAAGCGTACTTGCGCTTGGAGCCGCCCAGAACCTTGATGCACATGACACGACGTGCGCCGGAATTATCCGCGACGTCGAGGTTAGTCTGCATCTGAATCATGTCAGGTCGCCTTCTTGTTTTACCGGACCGGTTGGGTGTTAGCCCCCTGTTCCAGCTTATGGAAATTCATGTCTTCGCGCGGGATGGTGTGTTGCCAAGGTGGTTTCCACGTCGGCGAACCGATGGACCTTCCGTGCGCTCAAAGCAAAAGAACGCTCGCGATTCCGAGCGTCCTTACGCTGCTTCATACAGAGATTCGCGCCAGAAGCAAGAGCCTGGCGGTTAATCTGATGTTTTTAAGCCTGGGCCGATACGACGGTCCAGCACTTGTCCTTGGAGATCGGCGCACATTCCTCGATGGAAACGACGTCGCCAACCTTGAACTGGTTGGTTTCGTCATGCGCCTTGTACTTCTTCGACCGGCGAACGGTCTTCTGAAGCAGCGGGTGGGCAAAGCGGCGCTCGACGCGAACGACAACGGTCTTGTCGTTCTTGTCACTGACTACAGTGCCCTGCAGAATGCGTTTCGGCATCTTTTTCTGGTCCTTAGGCCTTGGCTTCTGCCGCCTTCTGGCGGGCAATGGTCTTGACGCGCGCGATGTCCTTGCGGACTTCGTTGATACGCGAGGTCTTCTCGAGCTGGCCTGTCGCCTTCTGGAAGCGCAGGTTGAACTGCTCTTTCTTCAGCTTGGCAAGCTCGTCGTTGAGCTGATCGGCGCTGAGCGCCCGAACGTCTACGGCTTTCATAGCTTCTGCCCCTTACTCTGCAATGCGCTGTACGAAGCGCGTCTTGACCGAGAGCTTGGCCGAGCCGAGACGAAGCGCCTCACGGGCGATCTCCTCGGTAACACCGTCGATCTCGAACATCATACGGCCAGGCTTGACCTTGGCCGCCCAGTATTCGACCGAACCCTTACCCTTACCCATGCGGACTTCGGTGGGCTTTGCGGTGACCGGAACGTCCGGGAACACGCGGATCCACACACGACCGGCACGCTTCATGTAACGGGTGATCGCGCGGCGAGCCGCTTCGATCTCGCGAGCGTTCACGCGGTTAGGTTCCTGAGCCTTCAAGCCGAACTCGCCGAAAGCGAGGTCGGAGCCGCCCTTGGCGACACCCTTGATGCGGCCCTTGAACTGCTTGCGGTACTTGGTACGCTTTGGCTGCAACATTTTTTTACTTCTCCGATATTGGCTGCCAAACGCGACTGTTACGCGTTTTCACGACGACGGTCGCCACGATCACCGCGCTGTTCGCGGCTGGCGGGGCCCTGGCTGTCACTTTCGCTTGCGCGACGCTCAGAGGCCATCGGGTCATGCTCAAGGATTTCGCCCTTGAAGATCCAGACCTTGATGCCGCAGATGCCGAATGCGGTCTTGGCTTCAGCCGTACCGTAGTCGATGTCTGCACGCAGCGTGTGAAGCGGAACGCGACCTTCGCGGTACCATTCCGTACGGGCAATTTCTGCGCCGCCGAGACGACCACCGCAGGTGATCTTGATGCCTTCGGCGCCAAGACGCATTGCGGACTGAACAGCGCGCTTCATCGCACGGCGGAAAGCCACGCGGCGTTCGAGCTGCTGGGCGATCGACTGCGCGACGAGCGTCGCGTCGACTTCCGGCTTGCGCACTTCAACGATGTTGAGGTGCGTTTCAGAGTTCGTCATCGCGGCAAGCTTCTTGCGAAGCTTTTCGATGTCTGCACCCTTCTTGCCGATGATCAGACCCGGGCGAGCCGAGTGGATCGTGATGCGGCACTTCTTGTGCGGACGCTCGATGACGACCTTGGCGATACCGGCCTGCTTCAGCTCTTCCATGACGAAAGCGCGGATCTTCAGGTCTTCATGGAGCAGCTGGCCGTATTCGGCGTTGTCGGCGAACCAACGGCTGTCCCAGGTACGGTTGATGCCGAGGCGGAAACCGATTGGATTAATCTTCTGACCCATTATGCGGCCTCCCCTTTGGCTTCGACTTCACGGACGACGATCGTGAGATGCGAGAAAGGCTTCTCGATCCGCGATGCGCGACCGCGGCCACGGGCGTGGAAACGCTTCATGACAATCGACTTGCCGACATACGCTTCCGCGACGATCAGCGAGTCCACGTCGAGGTCGTGGTTGTTTTCTGCGTTGGCGATAGCAGATTCAAGCGTCTTCTTGACGGTCTCAGCGCTACGCTTGCGCGAGAATTCAAGCTCAGCGAGAGCCTTGTCCACCTTCTTGCCGCGGATGAGCGCAGCAAGCAGGTTGAGCTTCTGGGGGCTGACGCGGATCGTGCGCGCGATGGCCTGCGCCTCGTTATCCTTCAGCCGACGTTCGGCTTTAGCCTTACCCATCGTTACTTCCTCTTCGCCTTCTTGTCCGCACCGTGACCGTAATAGGTCCGGGTCGGAGCGAATTCACCAAACTTGTGGCCAACCATGTCTTCGTTGACGGCCACCGGGATGTGCTTGCTGCCGTTGTAGACGCCGAAGGTCAGTCCAACGAACTGCGGCAGGATCGTGGAGCGGCGGCTCCAAATCTTGATCACTTCGCTACGACCGCCTTCACGAACCTTCTCAGCCTTCTTGAGAAGATAGCCGTCAACAAACGGGCCTTTCCATACTGAACGAGCCATTCCTGACTACCTCTCTTACTTCTTCTTCAAGTGGCGCGAGCGCATGATGAACTTGTCGGTCGACTTGTTCGAGCGGGTACGCTTGCCCTTGGTGGGCTTGCCCCACGGGGATACCGGGTGACGACCACCGGAGGTGCGGCCTTCACCACCACCGTGCGGGTGGTCGACCGGGTTCATGACGACGCCGCGGTTATGCGGGGTCTTGCCGCGCCAGCGCGTGCGACCGGCCTTGCCGTCGTTGATGTTGCCGTGATCCGGGTTGGATACGGCGCCAATCGTCGCGAGGCAGGACGAGTGAACCAGGCGCTGTTCGCCCGAGTTCAGGCGAAGGATCGCCATGCCCTGATCGCGGCCGACCAGCTGAACGAAGGTGCCGGCGGAACGGGCGATCTGGCCACCCTTGCCCGGCTTCATTTCAACATTGTGAATGATCGAGCCGACCGGGATGTACTGCAGCGGCATGGTGTTGCCGGGCTTGACGTCAACCGCCGCGCCGGACGCGATGACCTTGTCGCCAACGGCCAGGCGCTGCGGCGCCAGGATGTAGGCCTGCTCGGCATCGGCATAGTTCACCAGTGCGATGAACGCGGTGCGGTTCGGGTCGTATTCCAGACGCTCGACCGTGCCCTCGACGTCGAACTTGCGACGCTTGAAGTCGATGAGACGATAGGTGCGCTTGTGGCCACCGCCGATAAAGCGGGCGGTAATGCGACCGAGGTTGTTACGGCCACCACTCTTGGAGAGACCTTCGGTCAGAGCCTTGACGGGCTTGCCCTTGTAAAGGCTCGACCGGTCGACGATGACCAGCTGGCGCTGGCTCGGGGTGGTCGGGTTGTAGTGTTTCAATGCCATTTTTCTGTTTCCTTTCAGCCGACTGCCCGTTAGAGCCCGGTGGAGACGTCGATGGACTGACCGTCAGCAAGCGTGACGATAGCCTTCTTGACATCTCCCTGCCGGCCGGCGAAGCCGCGGAAACGCTTGATCTTGCCCTTGCGGACGAGCGTGTTCACAGCCGTGACCTTGACGCCGAAGAGTGCTTCCACTGCAGCCTTGATTTCAGGCTTGGAGGCGCGCTTGGCAACGTTGAAGACGACCTGGTTGTGTTCGGAGACCAGCGTCGACTTTTCGGTGATCGAAGGAGATACGATCACATCGTAGTGGCGAAGATCCGTCATTTGAACCGCTCCTCGAGGGCTTCTACAGCAGCCTTGGACAGAACGAGCGTGCCGCGGCGCAGGATATCATAAACGTTGATGCCCTGGATCGGCAGAACGTCCACGTTCGGGATGTTCCGTGCTGCGAGCTTGAAGTTGCCGTCAAGTTCTGCGCCGCCGATGATGAGGGCGTTGGTGAGGCCGAGCGACGCGAAAACGCCAGCCAGAGCCTTCGTCTTTGCTTCGGAAGCAACCAGATCGTCGATGATGATCAGGTTTTCAGCCTTCAGCTTGGCCGAGAGCGCATGACGCAGGCCAAGAGCGCGAACCTGCTTGGGCAGGTCGTGGGCGTGGCTGCGAACAACCGGGCCGTGGGCCTTGCCGCCGCCGCGGAACTGCGGAGCACGTGCCGAATGGTGACGAGCGCGACCCGTACCCTTCTGCTTGTACATCTTGGCGCCGGTGCGGGAAACTTCCGCGCGGCCCTTCGACTTGTGGGTGCCCTGCTGCTTCTTGGCGAGCTGCCAGCGAACGACGCGGGCAATGATGTCCTCACGCGGCTCAAGGCCGAAAATCGTGTCGGAAAGGGAGACCTTGCCGGCGTCCTTCCCCTCGAGGGTCGTGACTTTGAGATCCATGATCAGGCTCCCTTACTTAGCTGCGGCGCGCACGGCGGCCGGACGCGGAGCGTCGGACGGGGTGCCGGACTTGACGGCGTCACGAACGACGATCCAGGCGCCCTTGGAGCCCGGGACTGCGCCCTTGACGAGGATGAGACCACGCTCTTCGTCGGTCGAAACGACCTCGAGGTTCTGGGTGGTGACGCGCGTCTGGCCCATATGACCAGCCATGCGCTTGCCCTTCCAGACCTTGCCCGGATCCTGGTTGTTACCCGTCGAACCGTGCGAACGGTGCGAGACGGAAACGCCGTGCGTTGCACGAAGACCACCGAAGTTGTGGCGCTTCATGGCACCGGCAAAACCCTTACCGATCGTGGTGCCGGTAACGTCGACGAGCTGACCTGCCACGAAGTGGCTGGCGGTCAGTTCTGCGCCGATGTCGATGAGGTTGTCTTCCGAGACGCGGAACTCGACGAGCTTCGCCTTCGGCTCAACGCTTGCAGCGGCGAACTGGCCACGAAGTGCCTTGACCGTGTTCTTCACCTTGGAGGTGCCGGCGCCGAGCTGGACGGCCGTGTAGCCGTTCTTCTCCTGCGTACGCTGGGCAACGACCTGGACGTTATCCAGTCGCAATACTGTAACAGGGATATGCTCACCTGCGTCATTATAGACGCGAGTCATCCCTACTTTCTGTGCAATCACACCTGAACGCATGGTTCAATCCTCTTAGAAGTCCTGTCGGGGTATTCCCGTGAGCGGGAGCCCCTTCATGCCTCTTGGTTTAAGGATTCCACTCGGGCTTTCTAGCCGTCGGGTTTCCCGTTTTCAGAAGACGTCGGCTTACGCCACGTACCTTCCTTGTTATTTCGGCTTACGCCGGACTTAGAGCTTGATCTCTACGTCTACACCGGCCGCAAGGTCGAGCTTCATAAGAGCATCGACGGTCTGCGGAGTCGGATCTACGATGTCGAGCAGGCGCTTGTGCGTGCGCATCTCGAACTGTTCACGGCTCTTCTTGTCCACGTGGGGCGAGCGGTTGACAGTGAACTTTTCAATACGGGTCGGGAGCGGAACGGGGCCGCGGACGCTTGCGCCGGTGCGCTTTGCCGTCGACACGATTTCACGCGTGGAGGCATCAAGGATCCGGTGGTCAAACGCCTTGAGGCGGATGCGGATGTTCTGGCCGTTCATACGACTTTTTCCTTAGTTCGTTATCCGCGCGATTCTCTTGAGAATACGCGTTTTTTGATTCTGCGGTTGCCTTAAAGGAACACGCACGAAAACACAATGCCGAAAGGCCAGTCCGCTAAATTATCAAAGACCGGAGGGGCAGGATAACACCCTGCCCTTCCTATTTCAGCGGCCTTAAGCCTTATGTCTTACTCGACGATCGAAGCGACGATGCCGGCGCCGACGGTGCGGCCGCCTTCACGGATTGCGAAGCGCAGCTTTTCTT
>NZ_JBXARJ010000009.1:0-312695 GCF_058808115.1 Shinella sp. GW821-FHT11G07 | reverse complement strand
TTCATCAAAATCTCCTCATGCATATTGCCGAGAAAATTCTACTTTTGAACCCGATTAGTGCGCGGGAGGATTACCAGCTCAGTGAATCGCGCGCCGGTGGCCGGGCAGTAGCGGGAATGGGTATCCACATCGGCCAGGACACGCATATTTGGCGGAGCAGATCAGAACACTTGGGCTATATCGCGCCCTTGCCGTCGACGATGACGACGTCGGTGTGGGTATAGTTTCCGGCGCGCATGTCGCGCGAGCTTCTGGTCGTGGCGGTTCAAGCGACCGCGGCACCCGTCATGATGGCGACGACGTCGTTCATGGAGTGGGTTTTGGGCGTGACCACCGCAGCGCGCCGGCCAAGGCGCATGATGTGGATGCGGTCGGCGATGTCGAAGACGTTCGGCATGTTGTGGCTGATCAGAACGACGGGCAGGCCCCGGTCGCGGATCGAGCGGATGAGTTCCAACACCTGTCCCGTCTCGCGTACGCCGAGCGCCGCCGTCGGCTCGTCCATGATGACCAGCTTGCGGGCGAAGAGCGCGGCGCGGGCGACGGCCACCCCCTGCCGTTGGCCGCCCGAAAGCGATTCCACCGGGCTGTCGATCGCCGGCAGGCGGAACTTCAGTTCACCCATGGCGCGGCGGGCTTCCTCGCGCATGCCCTTCTTGTCGAGGCGGCGAAAGAGGCTGCCGAGAAGGCCCGGTGCGCGCCGTTCCCGGCCAAGGAAGAGATTTGCGGCGATGTCGAGCGCGGGAGCAACGGCGAGATCCTGATAGACCGTCTCGATGCCGGCATGGCGTGCATCGAGCGGCCCGCGGAAATGGACCGGCTCGCCGTCGAGCAGAATTTCGCCGCTCGTCGGGCGCACGGCGCCGGTCAGCGTCTTGATGAGCGTCGACTTACCGGCACCGTTGTCGCCGACGACAGCAAGGATCTCTCCATCCCGAAGTTCAAAATCGACACCGTCGAGCGCGGTGACATGGCCATAGGTTTTCACCACATTGCGTGCTTCGAGAACCACATGCGGAACGTCAGACATCAGCTCTTCCTCCGGGACATCTGGTCGAGCGCGACGGCGATGATGACGAGGACACCGGTCACAAGGTCCTGCCAGAGCGGATCGATGCCGGCGAGCGTCAGGCCGTTGCGCAGGACGCCAACGATGAGGGCGCCGATCAGCGTGCCGATGAGCCCACCGCGTCCCCCAAAAAGGCTGGTGCCGCCGATCACCACAGCGGTGATCGAATCGAGATTGGCGCTCTGCATGGCGTTCGGATCTGCATTGGGGATGCGCCCAAGCGCCAGCCACGCGGCGATGCCATAGATGAGACCGGCGAGCACGTAGACGGACAAGAGGTGACGGCGCACCGGGATGCCAACGAGACGGGCGGCTTCGGCATTGTTGCCGATGGCATAGACGTGGCGCCCCCACTTCGTCTGGTTTAGCAGATACCAAACGACACCATAGAGCGCGAACATGATGAGCACGCCATACGTCAGCACGAAGCCGCCGAGCTTCATCGTGTTGCCCGTCCAGGCGAGGAAGGGATCGCGCACCGGGAAGGCGCCGCCTTCCGAGATCAACCGCAGCGCCGCCGTCAGGATGCCGAGGATCCCGAGCGTGACGATGAAGGGCGGCAGCCGCAGGCCGCTGACGAGCCCCCCGGCGGCAAGCCCGGCCGCGGTGCAGAGCAGCACGGCAAAGCCCATGGAAAGCACCGGGTCATAACCGAGATTGACCAGCTTGCCCGCGACGATGGTGCCGAGCACGCAGATGGCACCGACGGCGAGATCAATACCGGCCGTCATGATCACGAGCGTCTGGCCGATCGCCAGGACGCCGATGATGACTGTCTGTTGCAGGATGATCGACAGGTTCTGGGTGGCGAGAAAGCGGGGGTTGGTCAGCGCGAAGATCACGCAGAAGCCGAGAAGGACCAGAAGCGGCCCCACCGACGGGGTCCCCAAGATGCGGGCCTTCAGGCTTCGCGGCGTCTCGGCCGGGGAAACGTTGGCTGTGGTCATGGACATCCCGTGCGTCAGGATCATTTATACGGGGCCGTTCGCCCGGTCGGGACCGCAGTGGCTCAACGCCTCAAGCGGCCCCGCCGGGAGAAAGGGGATCAGTCACCCCAGCAGTTTTCAAGGCCCCAGGCGGTGTCTTTCGATTCCAGACCCTCGACCGGCTTGTCGGTGATGAGGAAGGAACCCGTATTGACGAAGCCGCTCGGCTTGGTGCCGGACGCAGCGTATTCTATCACCGCATCGACGCCCATCGAGGCCATCTTGTAGGGGAACTGCATGACGGTAGCGGCAATCTTGCCGTCCTTGACGTCGCGCACGCCGGCGCAGCCGCCGTCGATCGAGGTCAGCATCACGTCGCCTTCCTTGCCGAAGGATTTCAGTGCTGCAAAGGCCCCGGCAGCCGCCGGTTCGTTGATCGTGTAAACGGCATTGATTTCGCCGTTCTTGGAGAGCAGGTTCTCCATTCCGACCTGGCCCTTGTCCTGCGCGCCGTTGGTGATTGCCGCGCCCGCAATCGAGGGGTCGCCCTCGGCGATGCCGAAACCTTTCAGATAGCCGTCGTGGCGGAACGTATCGACCGTGCCGCCGGGCGTACCGTCGAGCATGGCGACGACCGCCTTCTTGTCGCCCATCGCCTTGCGGGCATAGGCGCCCTGCTGCACGCCGGCTTCGAAATTGTCAGTGGCGAAGGTGGCGTCGACGGCATCGGCGGGGTCCGTCGCCGTATCGAGCGCGATCACCAGGACGCCCGCCTCGCGAGCCTTCTTGATGACGTCGAGCATGCCGGACGAATTGTTCGGCGTGACCAGGATGCCCTTGGCGCCGGCGCTGATCAGGTCCTCGATGGCGGCGACCTGCCCCTCGTTGTCGCCGTCGAACTTGCCGGCGCGGGCGATCAGCTTGGCGCCCTTCTCGGTGGCGCGGGCCTCCGCGGCCTGGCGCATCTTTACGAAGAAGGGATTGACCTCGGTTTTCGTGACGAGGCCGACGATGACCTCGTCGGCTGCGGCAGCGCCGGGGCCGAACACAAGGCCGAATGCGAGCCCGGCGGCGGCGATGCCGGCCCGCCAGGTGGTGGAACGTGCGGATGCGCGAATGCGATGAAACGACATGAAATCCTCCCAAAATTCAACGATGCCGCTGAGCCCTCCCGGCTCTTTCGGCGGGCATGGCCTCTCCTCAAAGGCCAAAGAGATTAGGTCATCTCTTTTGGATAAAGTCAAATAGTAATTACTAATCTTTTGTATATTTTTATCCCAAACAGAAACATCAGGCTGGCGTTCCGCTCTACAAGCCGCGCAACGCATGCAGGGCCGTGTGCACGCTCTCCCCGCCTGAAAGGCCGCGATAGATATCATAGGCTGCCTGATAGCGCCGTGCCTGCGGCTCGCGCGGAGAAATCCGCTCCACGCTGCGTGCGCCAAAACGTTCGGCACCTTCGGCATAGCTGTCGACAGTGCCGGCGGCAACGGCACCGTGGATCGCGGCACCAACGGCGGTGGCATTCGCGATCTCGGGCACCTCGATGGGCTGGTCGAGCACATCGGCCATGATCTGGATCAGCAGGGGGTTGGCGCGAGCAAGACCGCTCGCCATCAACACGCGTTCAGGCGCAAGGCCGCCGGCGGGGAGGAGATCGAAGATCGCCCGTGCGCCAAAACAAAGGCCTTCCATCAGGGCCAGGTAGATTTCGGCCGCCGTCGTCTGGCGTGTCAGGCCTGCCAGGAGGCCGGAAAGCATGCCATCTGCATAGGGCACGCGGTTGCCGCCCAGCCAGTCGAGTGCAACGAGTTTCCCTGCGGCTGGCGCAAGCGCCGCCGCTTCCGCATTATAGGCGCGAAAACTCTCGTCGATATCCGCGCCGCGTGGAAAGGTCCGCGCGAACCAGGCGAGCGTATCGCCGAAGCTTGGCTGGCCGGCCTCGTAACACCAGAGCTGGCGCATGGAGCCATCGAAGGCGACGCCCTCGATGCCGGGCGGCAGCGGCCGATAGATGTCGCTGAGATAGAGATAGGCCGCGGAAGTGCCGAGTGCACCGATAAAGGCACCCGGTGCCGTGCCGCCGATTGCCGGCAGCATGACATGAGAATCGATGACGGCGACGGCGACGATTGCGCGCCCTTCAATGCCCGTCAGGTCGCGCCATTGCGCAGAGAAGGAGCCAGCGGGCGAGCCAACGGCAAGCGGGTTCGCCAGCCGTCGATCGAGATCAGCTACGATGCCCTGCGGATAGCCGGCACCGGCTGAAAACTGCGCTTTGTACGCGGCAAAGCCTAGACCCCGCGCCTCCCGCCCGGTCAATTGCCACACGAGCCAGTCGCCGCTCTCGATGAAGCGGTCCGTCTCGGCCCAGATCGCCGGCGCTTCCGCCGCGATCTGCGCCGCCTTCGCCAGTAGCCACTCGCCGGAAACCCGGCCTCCGAAATTGGCGAGGAACGGATCGGGACGCGCACTGATCGCATCGGCATAGAGCTGTGCATTGTGCTTCCACAATTTGACATAGGCATGCGGCACGGCGGGGTGGAGGCGAGAGAGCGGCACGCCATCGGCGAGCGCGGGCAACGGGGAACTGGCGGTAAAGCCGAGGCCGATACCCTCGACGACACGTCCGCGCCCGAGCCGCGAAAGAATCTCGAAGGCCGCTTCCGTATAATCCTCGGCGTTCTGAAGGGCGAAGCCGGAAGGCAGGCGGGTCCCGTCTGGCAGCGCCCGGGTCATGATGCCATGCCGATAAGGATGGACATACTGCCCCACCTGCTGTCCGCTCTCGACCTCCACCAGCACGCCGCGCGCGGATTCAGATCCGAAGTCCAGTCCGATGAGATACGTGGTCACGAGGCGCCTTCCCTTACGGTCATTGTCCAATATACACAAATCCATACATAAATTGCAATCTTATGCATTATATTATACATAACTGCCGACGACACTAAACTGCGGCTTTATCTTGCCTGCCTTTCCCGCTAAACCGATCCGGCAATAGGAGTTTTGCATGGTGCGGTCGGATGAGGCGCAAGACAGACCAACGCTCGACGGCGCCGGAGGCATCCTGTCCCTGATTGCGGCTGGAAGTGCCGCTTCGCGCGCCGAACTGCTCTCGGCCTCCGGCCTATCGCGGGTAACGGTGACGCAGCGGCTGAACGCGCTGCTTTCCAGCGGGCTGGTGCGCGAGACGGAAAAGACCCTGCCGAGCGGCGGCCGTCCAACCCGGGTGCTGGCGATCAACGCGGCAAGCGGCTTCCTGCTGGTCGCCAATATCGGCGAGACCCACATCCATCTCGCCGCCATGGACGCGACGCCGGCGATCCTTTCTCAAACGACGCTGCCCTTTTCAGCGACGAGCGGCCCAGAGGCCACGCTTGCCCAGATCGCCGACGCCTTCACCGCGCTGGCGGGGGAAGCGGAGGTGACCCACGGCATGTTCCTCGGCATCAGCCTCAGCCTGCCGACGCCGGTGGATTTCAAGCGCGGCTGCGTCGTCGGCCCCTCGGTGCTGCCGGGCTGGGACGAGTTCGACATCATCGGCCACCTCAAGGCGCGGTTCGATGTGCCGGTCTATGTCGAAAACGACGTGAACCTCATGACCATCTGTGAGCACAAGCGGCGCTTTCCGGCAGTGGAAGACATGCTCTTCGTGAAAGTCGGCACGGGCATGGGCAGCGGCATGATCGCCGGTGGGCGGCTGTTTCGCGGCGCGCAGGGTGCGGCAGGCGATATCGGCCATATCCAGTTCCTGTCGGAAGACGCACCGCTCTGCCGCTGCGGCAAGTTCGGCTGCGTGGAGGCGCGGGCCGCCGGTTGGGCCATCGCCCGTGACCTCTCCGCGCGCGGCTTTCGTGCCGAGACGGCCCGCGACGTGATCGACCTCGTCGAGCAACGCAAACCCGAGGCGCTGATGCTGCTGCGCGCCGCCGGGCGCACGATCGGCGAGGTCATTTCCGACGTAGTCAGCATCATCAATCCGAGCCTGATCGTCATCGGCGGCACCCTGGCGCGCGGCGGAGATTTGATACTCTCCGGGATCCGCGAACTCGTCTACCAGCGCTGCCTACCGCTCGCCACGCGCGACCTCTCGATCACGTTGTCAACCGTGCACGAGGACAGCGCTTTGTTCGGCGCCGCCTATCTCTTGCTGGACGACGTCTATGCCCCCACGAAGATCGATCAACTTCTTGAACGGTACAGCGCCACGATGATGCGGGCCCACCAAGGCGCATAACCTTCCATCTGGCGACGATCCACTTGGGTTATTGGCCTTGCTTCTCCAACAGCAGGACGGAGATCGACCTCTTATCGTGAGGCCTTAGTGCCGGGTGCCTATGGCATTGGACACCCACGCCCTCGATGAAGACTGCCGCCAATCAGCCATCGCACACAACGCAAAACGGGCAACGTAACGTTAACCATCCAGAATGTACGGTATCGTACGTACGGAATCGTTCATTGCTTTTGGGGAGAGACAATGGCCAAAGATGGCGCATTGGGTGGGGAGTTACAGGAACGGCTCGACTTTATCGGGCTTGGAATGCAGGAAAGGCAGACCCTCAAAGCGGTTGCCAGCCGCGTCAAAGAGGCAGTACGGCCGGCGCTTGATCTCTTCTACGACAAGGTCAACACGACGCCACAGACGCGCCGCTTCTTTCCCGGCGACCAAAAGGTGGCAGAAGCAGGCAAGCGCCAGGAAGGCCATTGGGGCCTGATCCTCAGCGGCGACTATGCGCCCGACTATCTCGATGCCGTGAGGACGATTGGTTCGGTCCACGCGCGTATCGGCCTCGCGCCCCAATGGTATATCGGCGGCTACGCGCTGGTTCTTGACCATCTGGTGAAGACGCTCATCGCTCAAGCGCCCCTTCCACGCAAACGCGGGCTCTTTTCACGCCGGCAGGACACTGCGGCGGCTTGTCTTGCAGACGAAGTCGCCGTCGTGGTGAAGGCCGCTCTTCTCGATATGGAGCTCGCCATTTCCGTTTATCTCGACAGGCTTGAGGAGCGCCGGCAGGCGGCCGAGCAACAGGAGGTGGAATCGCTGGGCCAGGTTGCCGCCGCCTTGCGGCAACTCGCGGGAGGAGATCTCGGCGTTTCCATCGACGTCACCGTCTCGGCACGATCCGGGCAATTGGTGGAAAATTTCAACGGGATGGTGGAAAATCTTCGCGCGATTATCCTCTCGGTTCGAGACGCCTCCGGAAAAATCAAAAGCGGTTCCACCGAAATGGCCAATGCCTCGGAAACGGCGAGCCTCCAGTGCGAACGACAGGCCGCCGCGCTGGAACAGATGGTCACCGCGATTGCAGAGTTAGCCGCCGGTAGCCGGGCGACGACGGAGAGCGCCGCGGAAGCTTCACGTGCCGTCGCCGAAATTCGCGATCAATCGGAAGCCAGCACGATACTGGCCGGAAAGACAGTCGCAGCCATCGGCGAGATCAATGCGTCATCACGCAAGGTCTCCCAGATCGTCAAGGTTATCGATGAAATCGCCTTTCAGACCAATCTGCTTGCGCTCAACGCCGGCGTGGAAGCAGCACGAGCCGGCGATGCCGGCAAGGGCTTTGCCGTCGTCGCGCAGGAAGTGCGTGCCCTTGCCCAACGTTCAGCGGATGCTGCCAGGGAAATAGCAGCCTTGATCAAGTCCAGTTCCGATCAGGTCGCCGAGGGTGTGAAACTCGTCGGCGAGACGCGGGAATGGCTAACGGGCATCACGACGGCCGTCCAGCGAATGGATGGCCTGGTTGGCGATATCGCCACCTCAACCCGGGCGCAGGCCACTGGTATCAGCGAGATTTCCGCAGCCATCGCCCAGATCGACGAGGCAACGCAGCAGAACGCGGCAATGGTCGAGGAAAACAGCTCAGCCAGCAGCGCACTGGCACAGGAGGCAGAGGGGTTGGCCAATGTGGTTGACCGGTTCCGCACATCCCGGGAGGTCGCCTTCCTGCCATTGGCAATGACAGCATGACGACCCGGGCTGACGTTACCCCGGCGCCCGTAGAAGGCGCCACGTACCTGGCCTCACAGCGAGGCACGACGGATGCGGTCGTAGCATTCGCAGGCCCGCTCGTGCAGCACCGCCCGGTTGGTTACCCGCAGCGAACCGCGATGGTAGGAAATCGCACCGGCATCCATGAGATCGGTGCAGATCGCATTGACCGTGGCCCGTCGCAGCGCGAGCAGCATGGAGATCGCCTCCTGGGTCACGCTGTAGGTATCGCCTTCCACCCGGTCGTGTGCGTGCAACAGCCAGCGCGCAACGCGCTGTTCGGCGGTATGCAGGCTGTTGCAGGCAACAGACTCCATCAATTGAACCGTGTGAGACTTGGCGTATCGCAGCATGATCTCACGCACACACTGGAATTCCTCCAGCGCGACGTCGAGGTCGGCGGTCGTTACCCAGGAAGCCTGGCCCGGCACCTGCACGACCGAGCGGCCGAGCGAGGTCCCACCCCCCATGATCACGCTGAACCCGAGGAAGCCCTCGGGGCCGATGGAGGACTTCTCGACGCTTCGCCCGCTGCTCATTTCCGCGATGATCGAGACGACGCCCTCATGGGGGAAAACCACATGCGTGACAGGCGCGCCGTCTTCGAAAATGACGTCACCGGTGTTCATTGGCCTGACGTCGGCATGCATACGGAAGAACTCCTGGGCTTGCGGCCGGATGGAGTCGAGTATCCTGTTGCGTAGCGGTCCCATAGAATTGTCTTTTTCTTTCAATGGGTCAGCCCCGAATTTATCCGTCAAATTTTCTTAGTAGCCGGACAACCTAAATCAATCCCTAATATAAACACGGCGCCTGCACTGACACGAAGTGCGGCCTGATTACGGCTGGAGTCACCAATGGAAGACCTGCCATCGCATCACTTGTCAGAGTACATGCAGCCGTCCGACACATTCAAGCACCGTTCCGACCACGATGATCACGTCAGCGAGAGCCGGATCAGCCACATGATACAGCAAAATGCCGGCTCCCGCACGGACGGCCAAGGGGTCGAGTTGACGAAGCTGCTGGACGCTTATCAGGCAGCACTCGACCGGCACGCCATCGTCGCCGTCACCGACAGACGAAGCAGGATACTCTCTGCCAACAGGCAGTTCTGCGCGGTGAGCGGCTATCGTGAAGAAGAACTCGTGGGGCAGCCGCACCGTCTCGTCAATTCCGGACACCATCCAGGCGAATTCTTCCAGTCCATGTGGAGAACGATCGCCGACGGTCAGGTTTGGCACGGCGAGATCTGCAACCGTGCGAAGGGTGGCAACCTCTATTGGGTCGATACGACCATCGTTCCGCTCATCGGCTTCGACGGGCGCGTGGAGGCCTATATTTCGGTACGCTACGACATCACCAAGCGCAAGGCGGCCGAGCAGGCCCTGCGCGAAGAGGTCGAACGGCGGCGCGATGCCGAGGCGCTGCTCGTCGACGTCATGGAGACGGTGCCGGACGGCATTGCCGCTTTCGATGCGAATGACCGTCTTGTTCTCTTCAACCGTTCCTACGCGAACCTTCATGTGCGTTCGGCCGAGGCGATCCGGATTGGAGCCAGCTTCGGATCCATCCTGCAGCACGGCCTGGAAAACGGCCAATACGTCCTTCCGCGCAAGACAAGCGGGTCCCATCAGGCATGGCTTCGCGCCCGGTTGCGCGCGCACAGCAATCCTGGACGAAGTACGGTGCAGGAGCTGTCCGACGGTCGCTGGATACAAATTCGGGAGCGCCGCTCCACCTCCGGCCACACGGTTGGGACGCGCACCGACATCACCGAACTGAAGCGTTCGGAATCAGCCATCAAGTTCCTCGCGGAACACGATCCGCTTACCGGGCTGTTGAACCGGTCGGTGCTTTCCCAGCGGCTCGACGAAGCTGTAGCGGCCTGCCGACGCAGTCAAACTGGCGGCCTGCTGATGGTCATGGATCTCGACGGCTTCAAAAAGATCAACGATTCCATGGGCCATGCAGCGGGCGATGCGTTGCTCAAGACCATCGCACAACGGCTCATGGAAACACTCCGCCGCTCAGACACCGTTGTCCGGCTCGGCGGCGACGAGTTCGCCGTCATCGTACCGCAGCTCGGCCAGCGCGAAAAAATAGACGCGCTGGCGCAGCGGCTGCTTGCAGCAATTCAGCGTCCGGCGACGATTCAGCGTCGCACCCTTACGCCACGGCTCAGTCTCGGCATCGCACGCTTCCCTCAGGATGGGCATACGCTGGAGGTGTTGCTGCGAAAGGCCGACATGGCACTCTATCGGGCCAAAGCCGAGGGCCGCGGCACCTACCGCATCTTCACGCGCGCCATGCGCGCCCATGTCGAACAACGCGGTCGCCTTACCACCGCGCTCACCAAGGCCGTTGCCCGTGGCGCGATCGACCTCGCGCTGCAACCGCAGTTCACGCTTTGCGATCGCAAGCTCACGGGCTTCGAGGCGTTGGCGCGCTGGAACCATGAGGGGCGGCCGGTCAGTCCGTCCGACTTCATCGCCATCGCCGAGGAAAGCGGCTTGATAGGCGATCTCGGGAATCAGGTCCTGAACAAGGCCCTCGAAGCGGTCAGCGGTTTGCGGCGGAATGGCATCAAGACAGGTCCGGTCGCGATTAACATCGCCTCGGCACAGATACGGCATGCCGGCTTCATCTCCATGCTTCAAGCGAATGTTCACCGCCACGGCTTGAGACCTGGCGACGTCGAAATCGAACTTACCGAGAACATCCTGCTCGATGAAGCTGGCGATGAGATCGCCAGCACGCTGAAGACATTGCAAAGTGCAGGCTTTTCCATTGCACTAGACGACTTCGGGACTGGCTATGCCTCGCTTTCTCACCTCGGCCGCTTTCCCATTGATCGCATCAAGATAGACCATGGCTTCGTGTCCCGGATAAGCAGCACGCAGGATACCTGTACAATCGTTCGTGCGATCATCGGCCTTGCCCATGCCCTCGGCATGACAGTCGTTGCCGAGGGCATTGAAACGCCTGACCAGTTGGAGCAGCTACTGGCCTATGGTTGTGATTTTGGCCAGGGTTACCTGTTTTCGCCGCCGCTTGCGCCAGACCAGCTGGCGACCTGCTTCCGCCACGGAATGGATTTCGCCCCAACTGCAGCAGTCCTCGGCGGACCTCCCGGCGCGGCCCGACCCAACACTTGATCCTGGTTTGCGGCCATTGCACTCCGGGGCTGAAGGAGAGCCGCGACGCAAACCGCCCGGGAAGGTAGGTCGCGGCAACCGCAGCGGTGCCACTCAACCGTGGGTGAAGTGCATCGCACGATCGCCTTCATCGGAAACCGCCTTTTGTGAAAGGCGAAATGAGAACACCCGACAGGGCGGCGGTTCCCTCCCGCGCATGGTCGTGCGGATGAGGAGTTGCAGGACCGTGAAGCAATGCATAAATTGCGTCCGCGGCGCTAAGGCCGTTCAGATCACGAGGATAGAATGGCAACCGGAACCGTTAAGTTTTTCAATCAGGATAAGGGCTTTGGCTTCATCACGCCGGACAGCGGCGGGCCAGACGTATTTGTCCACGTGTCGGCCTTGCAGGCTGGCGGCTCGCTTCAGGACGGCCAAAAGGTCAGCTATGACGTTGGCCAGGACCGCAAGACCGGAAAGTCGAAGGCGGAAAACGTTCACTCGATCTGATCGAGCACCATATGCGGCCTTGCGATGTGCCAGATGAGGCGCATCGCAAGGCCGCAACCGTATCAAAGAGCGGCGGCTTCTCGCCAGTAAGATCGCCGGGAACAACCCGCACTCGCGGCGGCCGCAGATACTTCGGCAGCCGTGGTTGCAACATGACCGCGATCATCCGACAGCCCTCTCTCACTGCCGGTTTCGCCTTGCCGCTCCTCGCCGGCGCACTCATCGTTTCCGCTCTTGCTGCTCTTGGTAGATGTCAGCGTGACGAAGAGCCCCTTTGATCGTCAAACGTGTCTGAAGCCCTCGCTATCGAGCGGCTTCTTTTGCTCAGTGCCGGGCGAAGCAGATTTATTGTGCAGCGCAGCAACTATATCCCCATCCAGGGGTTAGAGTGGACGCGCCATCCCGGCGCGTCACCTGGAGCACCCGATGAGATCCTTATCCGATACACTCGAACGCCTCGCGCGGATGCGGTCGAGCAAACCCGCCACACCAACCGCCTCCTCCATCATGAGGAAGCTCGACCATTTCGGGAGCAACCCTGGCGCCCTGTCAGCCTGGCACCATATACCCAAGCAATTGCCGGTCGCACCGGCCTTGGTGGTCGTGCTGCACGGCTGCACGCAGACCGCCGCCGGCTACGACGCCGGTTCTGGCTGGACCGCGCTGGCCGATGACTACGGCTTCGTGGTGCTCTTTCCCGAACAGGTTCGGCAGAACAATGCGAACCTGTGTTTCAACTGGTTCAACGTCGCCGATACGCAGCGCGATCGGGGCGAGGCGCTGTCCATCCGGCAGATGATTGCGACGATGGTCGCTGCCCACCCTATCGATGAACGGCGGATCTACATCACTGGCCTCTCGGCGGGCGGCGCGATGGCAAATGTCATGATGGCCTGCTACCCGGACGTGTTTGCGGGTGGCGCCATCATCGCCGGCCTTCCCTATGCTGCCGCTTCGAGCATTCCGGAGGCGTTTGATCGCATGCGCGGTCACGGACTTGCCTCCACCAATGGCGCGCAGGCAAGCCTACGCGCCGCCTCGCGGCATGATGGCGCGTGGCCGACGATTTCCGTCTGGCATGGAACGAGCGACAAGACGGTGGTTCCCGAAAATGCGGCGGCGATCGTCGCGCAATGGCGCGGCGTGCATGGCCTGGCGGACCACCCGACCGCATCGGAAACATTTAACCGGCATTCCCGATCGGTGTGGCGTGATGCGCACGGCAGGGATGCGATAGAGCTTTACCAGATCTCCGGCATGGGACACGGAACACCCATCGACGCATCCTCGGGCTATGGCAGGGGCGCACCCTTCATGCTCGATGTCGGCATATCCTCCACGGTAGAGATCGCACGAAGCTGGGGCCTTGTCGCCTCCTTCGAGCGTCGAGAAAATACGAGGCCCGAAACATCGCGGGAGCAGCCGGCCGCGCGCCAAACGCCGCCAAGCGGCGGCGCTGAAAACAGGATTCAATCAGTCATCGAGAAAGCACTGCGCTCGGCCGGGCTGATGAAATGAGAAGCCGGTCCCCAGCCTATCGCACTCTACGTTCCGCCCGGCGGAACGTCATCTCCGCTCGAAGGCTTGTGAGTCCAGTCCACCCGAAAATGTGATCGGATTTTCGAATGCCTACTGAAAAGACATTGAACGACCTCTTCCTTGATGCGCGGAAGAAAGAGGTCGGCGTTCAGGGTTCCCAAATCGCTTGAGCGCCGGTCATTATAGGATGACGTATTGGAGCCCAGAGGTTCTGGCGCCGCTGCGAGGCGGCGTAAAGTGGACGATGCGCGATGGCTGACGATTGCACTATCCCCGCCCGGCAAGGTTGGGGGGTGTCTTAGCGCTTGGTCGCCATCCACAGAACATGGCGAGCACCACCGCGCTTGCCATTGGCGCGCACGTTCACCTCGTCGGTAGCAAAGCCTACGTCACGCAATCGGCGTGTAAAAGCGCTATCCGGCGCAGATGACCAGACGCCCAGCACCCCGCCTGCCCGTAGAGCAACCTTGGCGGCACGAAGGCCGTTGTGGTCATAGAGGCTGTCGTTGGAGGCGCGCGTCAGACCATCGGGACCGTTGTCGACATCAAGCAGGATGGCATCGTAGGCGGCCTTCGTCGACCGGATCAGCGCACCGACATCACCGACATGGATCTTGACGCGTGGATCATCGAGTGTGCCGTTGTGAAGATCTGCCATGGGTCCGCGCGCCCAATCGACGATCGCCGGAACCAGTTCCGCGACAACGACATGGGCGTCGTCGACCAGGGCGCCAAGGGCGGCCCGCAACGTGAACCCCATGCCGAGGCCGCCGATCAATATGCTGGCGTTTTTCCGACCGGCAATCCGCTCGCAGCCAAGCGTCGCCAGTGCCACTTCCGAACCGCTCAGCCTGCTGTTCATCAGCTCTGTCGCGCCAAGCATGATGGAGTATTCGCTACCCCGCTGCTTCAGGCGCAGCTCGCCGCCATCACCGGGAATGGGTGCACGATCCAGCTGAATCCAAGGAAGCATCGGCGTATCTCATTGTTTTGTACAAAGGGCCTCGTAACATGAGTGCAGTGATAAACACATCACCTTATCGATGAACCGGAAAGTAATGAACCGCGTCAGTTCACGGCCCCTGTGCCGAACAGGAACGAGTGAGCGGTTTCACCTATGCTCCCATCTGACAGGGCTTTATGTGCCTGGCCTTTGTAATCGACGCCTTCGCCGGCTAGCGGTTAACCCGAACCGGCGGCCCCACATCACTGATGCTCGGCTCCTCACAGAAACCCAGGACGAAGACGACCCGCTTCCGAACCGTTTTCATCTCAAAGCGCCGGCGCATTGTCTCAACGCCTGCAATACAGGAGCGTCCCGGCATGATGGAGCACACCATCGACAAAATCACCGTCGGCCGTGAAGTCGGTATCGTCCCGGTACTCGATATGGTCGTCGGAAACGTCATATCGTCCCTGGTAGGCGCTTTCGCGCTGGCCACGCGCCTCGTCACAGCGCCTGTTCGCAAGCAGTTCATGCCGGATGCATCCGTCCGCGGTTACCCACAGGCCGACATAAGGATGGGCGATCGCATCCCGCATCACTCGACCCTTCCCAAGAACGTTTCGATGGTTTGCGGCTCTACGACCCAGGCATAGTTGGCTCTGCGCCATCAGTAAGTTCCGGCTGTTTGTCATAGCCACCTCCTCCTTGACGCCACTAGAACCTTTCGGGGGCTTCAAGGCACGCCCCATGGCCCCTCGTCACCACCTAGGATGTCGCGCGAAACCGATCAGGAGGTGCACCGGGTTCTGCTCGAGGTCATCGTGGAACAGGTCCGGGTCCAGGTCCTCACCAGTCGTGTGTCGATCGATCATGGCGCGCAATCGTTGGATACCAGCGTCCGGACACCGCAACGGGAATTGAATCGCGTGGGCACCGATTTTCGCGGGTTGTCGAGCGCAACAAGGGTTCCGCGCCCCACAGAAGTCCCACAACACACCAACGGCTCGATCACGCAGGTATCGGCCGAATTGGGATATTCGTCTCCAGCCAACTTCGGGCGCACTTTCCGAAAGGCAACCAGCCGCGGGCCATGGGAGTTTCGCTCGACTGTCTCGTGTTGACAGGCCCACATCGACCGTTCGGCAACACGAACGTCACTTGGCAATACCAGCTGTTTGGCGAATCTAGACAGCTGTGGTCGTCAATGACCAGGGGATGCGAGCGGTCACTCTTCCTCTATGGCGCCTCGGTCCATTCGCATTTGCCGCACCATGTTTCGTCCCGCGAGCGCCAGTTCAAACAAGAAGACAACGAGCGATCCAATGAGCGAGAGGATGGCTCCTCCGAAGAACCAGAAGAGGTTTTCCTGGCGCAATTCGATGGCAAGAGTGCCAGCGAGCAGATTTAAGATTGCGCCACCCGTGCAAATGCCGGCCAACACGCCAAGTGTCACCGCAACTTCAAGCACAAGTGCCCTTCGCCGCAAATAGGCAAGCTGCGACCGAAACATCTTATTTTGCTGCTGCCCACGATCGGCGATCTCGTTCAGCCGGTCCGATACTCTCCCGAGGCGAATGGTATAGATGCTGACAAAGCCTGCGGTGCCGGCCAACAAGAAAACCGGCGCGAGAGACGTTTGGATGACGACGGCAAGGTCGCTGACAATCGGCGGTGTATCCATCAGTACTCCTCAGGTGTCCACCGCAGGCATTCGAGGCCACCCGGCCTGCGATCAGCCCACGTAGACGCCGACGTAGCGGCCGCTGTAGTTCTGGTAGCGGGAGCCTCGGCAGCCCGGCATTGCGGCCGGAAACCGGCCCCGAGATCGACTTTCACCTGTTTCATGTCACTTGTCCTCTTGTTGGGAGGATGTTCGCGAGCATCCCAAAGATTTGGTCGTGTCGCTCGCGACCGCTTCATACCGGCAATCATTGCTTCTGGCCGGGCTTTCGCCTTTCAAAGCCGAGAGCCTCGCGCATTTCGGCAACCAGTAAATCGATAAGCTCCAGCCATTCGCGGGTTCGTTCTTCGCGCAAATCTTCGGGCGTGGTCTGCGCAACCCTGGAGAGGGCGGCCTCGGCTTCGGCGAGTTCCGTGCAAAGATCGCAGAACGCCTCACTATGGTTCATCAGTCTGCGGATGGCGAGTTCGGCGTGCGGAAGCCGGTGCGCCGCAGCAGTAAACGAAAGCTCCTTGCCGATCAGTCTGCCGTTCATCCCCATCACGCCCCTCCGAGCAGCCATAGACTAGGGGGAGCTCCGCAGTACGCCCAGCGAGTTTCTGTAACCTACGTTGTATATTGCAGCGCCGAGCTTGTTGGCGAACGTTTGCCGGGTTCCGAAACCACCCGCGCAAGTAGCGGCTCTCTCTATTGCCGCGCAGACACCGGGTATGTAACCTGTCGCAGAGCGGTGCCTCTCGAACGAGGGACAGCGGTCTATGCAATCGGGGGGTTGCCGTGACTTATCCTGCCGCATTCAGAGCGGGCACGTCGCTTTCCAGCGATGACAGATGTCGCGCCCAACTTGCCCGCATCCTGCGGAGCCCCGATTTTGATGCAACCGATCGCGAACGCCGGTTCCTTCAATACATCATCGAAGAAACGCTGGCCGGACGGGGCAGCCGGATAAAGGCCTATACGATTGCCGTGGAAGTATTTGGCCGGGACAGTGCCTTCGATCCGCAAAACGATCCGATCGTGCGCATCGCCGCCAGCCATCTGCGCCGCGCTCTCGAACGGTATTACCTAATGGCGCCGACGGCGGAAGACGTTTTCATCACAGTCCCCAAAGGAAGCTATGTCCCCACCTTCTCGGTGCTGTCTCCCAGCGACGCTGATGCGCCGGGAGAGGCCAGTGGAAAACAAGGTATATCGGAGCCAAGCACTGACGTGGCTACGCCGGCTCGGCAGACCCCGAGCGACGAGGATGTTCGCGCCCAGGTCGAACGCATCGTTTCAAGCCCGGAGTTCCACAGTGCCGGGCGCGGAGCGACCTTCCTGACTTACATCGTCGAGGAGACACTGGCGGGCCGCGCCCAGCGCATCAAGGGCTATTCGCTCGCGATCGAAGTGTTCAAGCGGGATGAGAGCTTCACGCAGGACGATCCCGTCGTGCGCATAGAGGCGGCACGCCTGCGGCGGGCCCTCGAGCGTTATTATCTGGTGGCCGGCCAGCGCGACCCGCTCAGGATAGACGTTCCCAAAGGCGGCTACGTGCCCGTCTTTCGCTGGAACACCCCGCTGACGGGAGAAGCCGAGCCCGTAGCGGCGCCGGATGCGATACAGCCCGCGACCGTTGCGAGGTGGCGTTACAGCAGCGGTCTGATCGCGGGCCTCATGGCGGTTATCGCCGTCATGGCACTCGCCTACTGGATAGTCGATCGGCCCGGTTCGGTATCGTTTTTCCAGGCCGGAACCGCGTTGGAGGCCGATGGACCCACGCTCGTAGTCGCGCCCTTCGCCAATCTCGGAGAGGGTCCGAACGCCGCCCTTTATGCGCAGGGGATGACGGAAGAGCTCCTGACGGCGCTTCCGCGTTTCAAGGAGATAAACGTGTTTGGTCGAGAGACGTCGAAATCGCTCTCGCCGGATGTCGATGTATCACAGATCCGCACGGAGCTCGGTGCGGGCTATCTGCTCGCTGGTGGTGTGCGGGCCTCTGGTCACCGCATTCGCGTGACCGCGCGGCTTCTCGACACGTCGGACGGCGCAATCCTGTGGGCGCAGGACTACGACGATGATCTGCAGTCACGCGATTTGTTTGCCATTCAGACCGACATTGCAAACAAGGTTGCCACCGCCGTCGCGCAACCCTACGGCATCATGGCCCGCGCAGACGTCGCGGCGGCGCCGCCCAACGATCTCAGCGCCTACAAATGTACGCTGGACTTCTATGACTATCGCTCGGAACTCAGCGTCGAGCGTCATGCCGAAGTGAGGGAATGCCTCGAGAATGCCGTGGCCCTGTATCCGGGCTACGCGACCGCCTGGGCAATGCTGTCGATCACCTATGTCGACGAGGAGCGTTTCCGGTTCAACCCGAGATCAGGCACGCCGACGCCCGTGGAGCGGGCACTCCAGGCCGCGCGGCGGGCAACCCAGCTTGATCCGAGCAATACCCGCGGTCTTCAGGCGCTGATGATGGCGTTGTTCTTCAACCGGCAATTCGCCGAGTCGATGCGTTTCGGGGAGCAGGCGCTTGCAACAAACCCCAACGATACCGAGCTTATGGGGGAGTTCGGGACGCGCCTGGCCATAGGCGGGCAATGGCTGCGCGGCGCGACACTTCTTGACCGGGCGCTCGCGCTCAATCCCGGTGCCGCCGGCTACTATCATGGAACCCGCGGCCTCTCCGCCTATATGCTGGGCGACTATCCGACCGCCGTCGCGGAGATCAAGCAGGCGGATCTGCAAAAATTCCCGCTCTTTCACATCGTCGCCGCGGTCATCTATGCAGAAGTGGGCATGGATGAGGAAGCCCGCCGGGAGGGCGAGATCTTCGTGCAGATGCGGCCGGATTTTCTTCCCAACCTCACCGCTGAACTTACGCTGAGGAACATCCGGCCCGTCGACCAGACACGTCTGATCTCCGGAATCCGCAAGGCTGGATTGCCCGTGCCCGATGACGTGGGACCGGGTACCTCCGTCTCGTCAACGACCTCTGGGCTTTGATCGCACTCCGCTGGAAGGTTACCCAACAGGCCGGGGAGTGAACCAGTGCGCTGCCATCGACGGGAGGTCGCAACCAGGCCGCCATGTTTGAGCCAAAGGCTCTCGATTCAAAGACAACGGTACGCCGAGCACACAACAGGTTTCGAGTTGCCGCCGGTCTATGAAACAAAAGGTGCCGGGGTAACCGCCCCGGCACGTTGCTTGCCTTTCCTCAACGAGCGGCGGCGACGGCGTCGGCCAGTTCGGCGGCGGCATCCGCGGAAGCAAGCTCCGAGTTGAAATGGCGCGTCACCACGTCTGTGATAGCCGCCGTCACCGAGGCGTTGGCAGCGTGGGTGTACGCCACGGTCGGCATTGCAGTGCCGCTTTTCGAGGATGCTGCAAGGTCGGCGACGTTCTTCAGCGCGCAACTGTCGAGACCATCCGTCGGGGCGTTGGAAACCGCGGGAATCGACCCTTTCGCGATGTTGAACTTGAGCTGCACCTGTGGGTCCATGATCGCGTTGGCGAGAATCGCCTGTGCCTTCTTCGCATCGGCGTCGGGTTGCTCGAACATCGAGAAGGAGTTGACCAGGAACACAAAATCATTGCCGGTTCCGGGCGCGGCAAAGCAGAGGAAGTCCGCCTGCGCCTTCTTGCCGGCATTGGTAAACTCGCCCTTCGACCAGTCGCCCATGATCTGCATGGCCGCCTTGTTCTCGATCACCATGGCGGTGGCGAGGTTCCAGTCACGACCGGAGAAATTGTCGTCGACCATGCTGCGCAACAGCCGCATCTGGTCGAAGACCTTCACCATCGTCTCGCCGCGCAGCGTGGCATCGTCGAGGTCGACGAACGCCTTGCGGTAGAAGTCCGGCCCGCCAATGCCGAGCGCCACGCTATCGAACAGCGTCACGTCCTGCCAGGGCTGGCCGCCATGGGCGAGCGGCACGATGCCGGCTTCCCGGAATTTGGGCGCCAGCGCATTGAACTCTTCCCAGCTCGTCGGAGGGGTGGCGCCGATCTTGTCGAAGGCCGCCTTCGATCCCCAGACCATGTTGACGCGGTGGATATTGGTCGGCGCTGAAACCCAGCGGCCATCGACCTTCGTGAAAGCCTTTACCGCCTCCGGCAGCGCCTCGTCCCATTTCCCCGCTTCCGCGATGTCCTTGAGATCGGCGAGCATGCCGGCCTTGGCCCAATCGATGATGTTGTAGCCCAGCATCAGCATGGCGGCCGGCGGATTGCCGGAGGAGATGCGCGCCTGCAGCGCCGTCTTTGCCTGGTCGCCGCCACCACCGGCAATCGGCGCATCGATCCAGCTCACGCCCTCCGCCTCGACCTTCTTCTTGACCTCGGCAAGCGCGGCCGCCTCACCGCCCGCTGTCCAGAAATGCATGACCTCGACGCTCGGCTCGGCCCGGGCGATCACGGCCGGAAAAAGCACGGCAAAACCCATCGCGGCTGCGCGCAGCAGCCGCGTTCTGACCTGTTTCTGCATGTGAACATTTCCTCCCCAGGTTTTGCGCTCCCTGACGCACCGCACCGGACCTGAAACCGGACGGTGACGTGATTAGGACTGCCGAGAGCCGCGTGAGGATCCTCCCATCGCGCAGGCAGCGGCATCCTGTTTCGAAGCTATAATTGGAACGTTCCAATAAATCAAGCCGCCTGAGACCACTTGCTCATTTGGTCATCACGAAGTTATCTGCGATAATTCGCCATTTCTTGGCAGTAAGTATGGGCGAAGCACCCACTTCGGCATAGAAATTGGAACGTTCTAGTAAAACTGCGAAAAATAGCCTTGTCTTTGCGGGCCACGAGGCTGTCGATGACGCGTATGAGGAGCCGTGGTTTCCGTTCGACGCCGGTCGGCCAGGAGCACCGGCACCGCCCACTTGGCATGGAAAGCATTGCACTGAAGTGAGGGTAAATCCTAGGTTCAAGTCGAAATGGACCCGTCGGTCAAAACAGCCCTAATTTCGCGAGAAGAGGCGCTGGAAGACAGGCTTTCAATTTCGCCGCATCTGCTGCGGCGACAACCATCTCGCCTTCCATCCAGATATCGTATTCCATCTCGATGCACATGCCGTCCCGCTCAAGCACCGCCCAGGAATGGTCAAGGCCGCCACCCGTTTCGACACACCATCCCTCGTCCCGCAATGCAGATATAGCCGCGGACCAGACGTCTTTGGGGATCTCAAAACAGTGAATTCGTTCGGACACCTCGTCCCCCCGTGGCAGCTTGTCGCGATATCAGTCGTTAACAGGGCCTGTCCGCCATATCACCCTACCGTGTCGCGGCTGAAACGAATTCCGTGGAAATCAGTGATATCATTGCCGATCGGCCGGGCGACCGGTGGAGAATCCGCCTACGATTTCTGCCTTAGCAAAGGGCACACAATGCGCATTCTTCTCCTTCTTGCCTCTCTGATCGTCGGAACGATTGCCGGCATCTACCTGTTCGGTGTGATCTGGCGAACCACCGCTCCGGAAGGTTCCATGGCGATGATCGTTGGCGGAGGGACGCCGGTCGTCCTTGGCGCTTTGACGTTTCTCGGCACGAAGAATACCGATGGCCAAAGGCCAAGCCTGCACAATGTGCGGACGTGGTTTGCGCTCCTGGGCATAGCGGCGGCCGCGGCAGGGCTCTTCCTGCTCTTGATTGTCGCTATTTTCCTGACGGTTCAGCGCGGCTAGAAGCTTGGCCGCCTGGTCCGCGACGGCCGCGGATGACGGCGCGGTCATCCGCTTGACGCTGATCGGTTTCTCCACCGAAGCCCCTTTTCAGCTACTCGGAGGCGGCCATCGACTTGCCCCGCAACATATTGATGATGCTGGAAAAATCCTGCGCGCCAAATCCCTCGTCGGAAAGGAGCTGGTAGAGTAGCGCAGCCTTCGCGCCGAGTGGCGTCATGGCACCGGTCTCTTCTGCCGCCGCCTGCGAAAGCTTCAGATCCTTCAACATCAGCGCCGCGGCGAAACCGGGTTCGTAATCGTGGTTGGCCGGCGAGGTCGGGACGGGGCCGGGCACCGGACAATAGGTGGTCAGCGACCAGCATTGGCCCGAAGAGACGGAGGCAACGTCGAACAGCGCCTGATGCGACAGGCCAAGCCGCTCGCCGAGCACGAAGGCCTCGCCCACGGCGATCATGCTGATGCCGAGGATCATGTTGTTGCAGATCTTTGCCGCCTGGCCGGCGGATGCATCACCGCAATGGATGATCTTCTTGCCCATCGCCTCGAAAACCGGCCTTACATCGGCGAACACCGCCGCATCACCCCCCACCATGAAGGTCAGTGTGCCGGCCGAAGCACCCCCCGTGCCGCCAGAGACGGGCGCATCGAGCGCGGGACAACCATGCGCCTCAGCCAGCGCGTGGGCCTTGCGGGCACTGTCCATGTCGATGGTGGAGCAATCGATGAGCAGCGTGCCCGAAGGCACGATGGCGACCAGTTCCTGCCAGACCGCAAGCACATGCGCGCCGGCCGGCAGCATGGTGATCACGAGATCGGCGCCGGAAACCGCCTCCGTGACCGACGCCATGGTCGAAATGCCGTTCGCCCGGGCGAGTTCGAGCGAGGCCGGCGACAGGTCGAAACCGCGGACGGCATGGCCGGCTTTGGCAAGATTGGCGGCCATGGGGCCACCCATATGGCCGAGGCCGATGAATGCGATGGCGTTCATGTCCGTTCTCCTTTCCCTGCTTCCTCGGCAAAGAGTGGTTTTGCCGATGGTTCGAAGAAGGCAGCGATGTCCTGCTCTGTGACGTCGCCCAATTGCGCCGGCCGCCACTGCGGATTGCGATCCTTGTCGACAACTGCGGCCCGCACGCCTTCGTAGAAATCGTGGCTGCAAAGCACGGCTGCAGTGGCGGCGAACTCCCGTTCCAGGCACGCCTCAAGCGCGCTTTCCCGACGCCCGAGGCGAAGCAGGCGCAATGTTACCTTCAGGCTGAGCGGCGACTTCGTCCGCAAGACGCCGAGTGTCCTTTCCGCAAAGCTCGATCCATCCTGCACGAGCGCCGCCAGGATTTCCTCGACCGTGTCGAAGGCAAAAAGGCGATCGATCAGCGGCTGCTGTGCTGCCAACAGCGCCGGTGGCGGCGGATCCGCAAAGGCGCCAATCGTTGCCGAGACGTCGGCCCGCGAGGCGGATGCCGGCAGGCGGGACAGTTCTTCGGCCAATGCCGGCAACCTATCGGAAGGGATGTAGCCGTCGGCGAGACCGAAGGCGATCGCGTCACCGGCCGTCAGCTGTTCGCCGGTCAGCGCGGCGTAGGTGCCGAGCTCATTCTGCTGGCGCGTGAGGAACCACGAGGCACCGACATCCGGGAAAAAGCCGATACCGGTCTCGGGCATGGCGAAGCGCGTCCGCTCGGTGACCACGCGGTGACTACCATAGATCGAAACCCCGACACCGCCACCCATGACGATGCCGTCCATGAAGGCGATGTAGGGTTTTTCGAGCCGGCGAAGGCGCGCGTTCATGCGGTACTCCTCGCGCCAGAAATCGACGGGCTCTTGCGAGCCGGCCTTGCCGCCGTCGTAGATCATGCGGATGTCGCCGCCGGCGCACAATCCACGCTCGCCCTCGCCGGAGATGAGCATGACGGCGATGTCCGGGTCAGCTTCGAACACGTCCAGCGCTTTCTCTATGTCGCGAACCATCGAGAGGGTCAGGCTGTTGAGCGCCTTCGGTCGATTGAGCCGGATCCGCCCAAGCGTGCCGGTGTGGCCGATGAGGGTCTGCGGCTGGGGGGCAGCATCGAGCGGTTTTGCGGCGTCAGATGTGGAGGGCATGGCCAAGGGCTTTCAATGCGGCTTCCTGCAGGCCTTCGCTGCGGGTCGGATGCGCGTGGATGGTACCGGCGATGTCTTCCAGCCGTGCACCCATTTCAAGCGCCAGCGAGAAGCTGCTGGAGAGTTCGGACACTCCGGCGCCGACGGCCTGCAGGCCGAGCACGAGGTTGGTATCCGCACGCGCCACGGTGCGCACGAAACCATCTTCAGACTGGGTTGTCATGGCGCGCCCGTTGGCATTGAAGGGAAACAGACCGACGCGGACCTCATAACCCTGGGCGCGGGCTTCATCGGGCGAGAGGCCCGCGGTGACGATCTCTGGATCGGTAAAGCAGACGGCCGGGATGGCGCGTTTGTCCCAGACGCGCTTGCGGCCGGCAACGATCTCCGCCACCATCTCACCCTGTGCCATGGCGCGATGCGCCAGCATCGGCTCGCCGGTAATATCGCCGATTGCATAGACGCCGCGCATGGAGGTTCGGCAGCGCTCATCGATGCGGATGAAGCGGCCGGCACGATCAAGGTCGAGTTCTTCGAGGCCCCACCCTTCGGTACGCGGCTTGCGCCCGATGGTGACGAGCACCTTGTCCGCAGCAATCCGTTCCTCCTTGCCGGAGGCAGTCTCGATCACCAGCGCCTCTCCAGAGTACGCCTTCGCCTTTGCACCGGTCACGAGGCGCACGCCAAGTTCGTTCAGGCGTTTGGCGATCGGCTTGACGAGTTCGGCGTCGTACTGCGGCAGGATCTGTGCCAGCGCCTCGACCACCGTCACTTGTGCGCCCATCTTGGCAAAGGCCGTGCCGAGTTCCAGACCGATATAGCCGCCCCCCACGACGGCGAGCGTTTTGGGAACGCTTGCAAGCGACAGCGCCTCGGTGGACGAGAGGACCGCGCCGCCGAAGGGCAGCGACGGTAGCGCGACCGGTTCGGAGCCGGTCGCGATCACCACCGTTTCGGCACGGATGACCTGGGTTCCTGTCTCGGTCTCGACCTCGACGGTTTTGCCGTCGCGGAACCGCGCCCGCCCATGGACGATCTTGACCTTGGCCTTGCGCAGCAGGCCAAGCACGCCGCTGTTCAGCCGGCCGACAATGCCGTCCTTCCAGCGGATGGTCTGGGCAAGGTCGAGTTTCGGTGCCTCCACCGTGATGCCGAGCGCGTTGGGGCTCGTCATGTGACGGACCTTGTCGAACTCCTCGGCGGCATGGATCAGCGCCTTGGAGGGGATGCAGCCGACGTTCAGGCAGGTACCACCAGCCTTCGTCATTTCGACGATCACCGTATCGACGCCGAGCTGGCCGGCGCGGATGGCGCAGATGTATCCGCCCGGGCCGGCACCGATGACGAGAAGCTTGCAGACGATCTCTTTCATGTCATCAGCCTTCGATGAAGATCAGTGCGGGGGTTTCGATGAGCGCCTTGATCCGCTGGATGAAAACCGCCGCGTCCCAGCCGTCGACGATCCGGTGGTCGAAGCTCGACGACAGGTTCATGATCTTGCGCGGGATGAACTGGGTGCCATCCCAGACAGGCCGCATCAGGATCTTGTTGACGCCGACGATCGCCACTTCCGGGTGGTTGATGATCGGCGTCGTGACGATGCCGCCGAGTGCACCGAGCGAGGTGATGGTGATCGTGGAGCCGGACAGTTCTTCGCGTGCGGCAGTGCCGTTGCGAGCGGCATCGGAGAGGCGCGTGAGTTCGGCGGCGCTGTCCCAGATCGACCGGGCCTCCGCATGGCGCACCACCGGCACCATCAGGCCGGACGGCGTCTGCGTGGCGATACCGATATGCACGGCACTGTAGCGGGTGACGATACCGGCATCGTCGTCGAAGGTGGCGTTGACACCCGGCTGTTCGCCAAGCGTCTTGACCAGCGCCCGCATCAGGAACGGCAGGATGGTGAGTTTCGGCTGGTCGGGCTTGCGGCCGGCATTCATCGTCGCGCGCAGGTCCTCGAGATCGGTGACATCCACCTCCTCGACATAGGTGATGTGGGGAATGCGCGAGCTTGCAAGCCGCATTTTTTCCGCGATGCGGCGGCGCAGGCCCGTGACCTTGATCTCTTCCGTGGCGGTCTTGCGGGCAAGGCCGGCCGGAGCGGCGACAGGCTGCGCACCGCGTGCAACAAACTGGTCGAGGTCGTCATGGGTGATGCGGCCTGCCGGGCCGGTAGCCGACACCTGGCGCAGATCGACGCCGGCCTCCTGCGCCCGCAACCGGACGGCGGGCGACGCCAGCGGTCGATCCACCGGTTCACGGATGGCAGGACGCCCGGCAGGCTTTTCTGGCTCGACAGCTTTTGTTTCGGCTATCGGCTTCGCTTCGACGGGTTTGCTCGGGACCGGTTCGGCCTTCGCAATCATCTCTGTCACCGCAGGCAAGGGCTCTTCGGCCGCAGCCTCTCCCTCTCCGGCGATTTCGATGCGCAGAAGCGGCGCCTTGACGGCGACAATGTCGCCGATTTCGGCGCCGAGCCAGAGCACGACACCGTCGACGGGAGAGGGTATCTCCACCGTCGCCTTGTCGGTCATCACAGCGGCCAGCACCATGTCCTCGCGCACCGGGTCGCCCGGCTTGACGTGCCATTCGACCAGTTCGGCCTCGGCAACACCTTCGCCCACATCGGGCATCTTGATGACGAACTCGCCCATCCTCAGCCCTCCATCACTTCTTTGAGCGCCCGGCCGATACGCGCCGGGCCGGGGAAATAGTCCCATTCCTGCGCGTGTGGATAGGGCGTGTCCCAGCCGGTCACGCGCACCATCGGTGCTTCCAGGCTGTAGAAGCAGTGCTCCTGGACCAGCGACACGACCTCCGCGCCGAAGCCGGAGGTCAGCGTCGCCTCGTGCACGACGACACAACGGCCGGTCTTCTTCACCGACTGGACGATGGTGTCGAGATCGAGCGGCAGGAGGCTGCGCAGGTCGATGACCTCGGCGTCGATCCCTGTCTCTTCCGCCGCGGCAAGCGCCACATGCACCATCGTGCCATAGGCGATGACGGTGACCGCGCTGCCCGGCCGGCGGATTTCCGCCTTGCCGATCGGGATCGTATAATGCCCCTCCGGCACCTCGCCGAGATCGTGTTTCGACCAGGGCGTCACCGGCTTCTCGTGATGACCGTCGAAGGGGCCGTTGTAGAGCCGCTTGGGTTCGAGGAACATCACCGGATCCGGGTCCTCGATTGCCGCGATCAGCAGGCCCTTGGCGTCGTAGGGGTTGGAGGGAACGACGACCTTCAAGCCGCAGACATGGGTGAACAGCGCCTCGGGGCTTTGGCTGTGTGTCTGTCCGCCGAAGATGCCACCACCGGTCGGCATGCGCACGACGATCGGGCAGGTGAAGTCGCCGTTGGAGCGGTAGCGGATGCGCGCCGCCTCCTGGGTGATCTGATCATAGGCCGGGTACATGTAATCGGCGAACTGGATTTCGACGCAGGGCTTCAGGCCGTAGGCCGCCATGCCGATCGCCGTGCCGAGAATGCCGGATTCATTGATCGGCGCGTCGAAGCAGCGGGTCTTGCCATACTTGGCCTGGAGCCCCTGGGTCGCACGGAAAACGCCGCCGAAATAGCCGACGTCCTCGCCGAAGACGACGACATCGTCGTCTCGCCCCATCGAGACGTCCATGGCGCTGCGCACGGCCTCGATCATCGTCATTCTTGCCATGTCAAAACCCTGCCTTCTGGCGCTGGCGGCGGATATGGGCGGGCATGTCCGCATAGACGCCCTCGAAAATGTCGCGCACGGACGGCTTGCCGCCGGCATGCAGCGTGCCATGGCTTTCGGCCTGCTTCTGCGCCTGGATCACCTCGTCGAGGATTTCCGCTTCGGCCTGGACATGACGCTCCTCCGACCAGACTCCACGCACGATCAGGTGCTTCTTCAGCCGCAACACCGGGTCGCCGAGCGGCCACGCTTCGGATTCGGTCTTGGGCCTGTAGGCACTGGGATCATCTGAGGTCGAGTGCGCCCCGACGCGATAGGTGACATATTCGATCAGCGTCGGGCCGAGGTTTTGCCGGGCGCGATCCGCTGCCCATTTGGCAACTGCAAAGACGGCGAGATAGTCGTTGCCATCCACGCGCAGCGCCGGGATACCAAAGCCAAGACCGCGGGCGGCGAAAGTACCGGAGCCGCCGCGCGCAATGCCCTGAAATGTGGAGATGGCCCACTGATTGTTGACGATGTTGAGGATGACCGGCGCCTTGTAGGTCGAGGCGAAGACGAGCGCCGAATGGAAGTCGGACTCGGCGGTCGAGCCATCGCCGATCCAGGCGGCGGCGATCTTCGTGTCGTTCTTGATAGCCGATGCCATGGCCCAGCCGACGGCCTGGACATATTGTGTGGCGAGGTTACCGGAGATCGTGAAGAAGCCGTGCGCCTTCGACGAATACATGATCGGCAATTGCCGGCCACGCAGGGGATCCGCCTCGTTCGAGTAGATCTGGTTCATCATCTCAACCATCGGGTAGTCGTCGGCGATCAATAGCCCCGCCTGCCGGTAGGTCGGGAAGTTCATGTCACCCTTGTTCAGCGCCTTGCGGAAGGCGGAGCTGACCGCCTCCTCGCCGAGATGCTGCATGTAGAACGAGGTCTTGCCCTGCCGCTGCGCCATCAGCATGCGGGCATCGAAGGCGCGCAGCTTCATCATGTTGCGCAGCCCCGTCAGCAGGTCCTCGTCGGAAAGCAGCCCGGCCCATGGGCCGACCGCCTCGCCATCCCGGTTGAGAACGCGAATGATGGAATAAGCGAGATCGCGGATCTCCTCCGGCGCCACGTCGACCGCCGGCCGCGGCACCGCGCCGGCCTTGGCGATCTTGACGGTGGAGAAATCCGGCTGGCCGCCCGGCCGGACCGCCGGCTCGGGGACGTGCAGGCTCAGATGCGGAACCTCGTTCATGTCCTGTCATTCCTCCCTTGTCGGCCGCCCGTCCGCTACTCCTCACGGAAGGCCGGCCACAAACTTACAAATTGCGCGCGATGACGATGCGCTGGACGTCGCTTGTTCCCTCGTAGATCTGGCAGATGCGGACATCGCGGTAGATACGCTCGACCGGATAGTCCGCCATGTAGCCATAGCCGCCGTGGATCTGGATCGCATCGGAACAGACTTTTTCGGCCATTTCCGAAGCGAACAGCTTGGCCATCGACGCCTCGGTGAGGCAGGGCTGCCCCTCCTCCTTCAACTGGGCCGCATGCAGCACCATCTGGCGGGCCACCTCGATCTGCGTCGCCATGTCGGCGAGCCGGAAGGCCACGGCCTGATGGTTGATGATCGGCGATCCAAAGGCCGTGCGCTCGCGGGCATAGTCGCGCGCCGCCTCGAACGCCGCACGCGCCATGCCGACGGACTGCGACGCGATGCCGGTGCGTCCGCCTTCAAGGTTCGACAGGGCAATCCTGTAGCCCTCACCTTCCGCGCCAAGCCGGTGATCCGCAGGGATGCGCATGTTGCTGAAGGCGATCTGGCACGTATCGGAGGCATGCAGGCCGAGCTTGTGCTCCACACGCACGACCTCATAGCCGGGCGTTTCGGTCGGCACGATGAAGGCGGAAATGCCCTTCTTGCCCGCGTCGGGATCGGTGACGGCGAAGACGATGATGACGTTGCCGTTCTTGCCCGAGGTGATGAACTGCTTGGCGCCGTCGATGACATAGTGATCGCCGTCACGGCGGGCACGGGTCTTCAGGTTGGAGGCATCGGAGCCAGCCTGCGGTTCGGTCAGCGCAAAGCCGCCGATCCATTCGCCGGATGCCAGCTTCGGCAGAAAGCGCTGCTTCTGTTCCTCCGTGCCATATTTCAGGATCGGCACGCAGCCCACGGAGCTGTGTACGCTCATGATGGTCGAGCACGGACCGTCACCGGCAGCAATCTCCTCAAGCGCCACGGCATAGGCGATCGTACCCGTCTCCGAGCCGCCATAGGCTTCGGGCACCAACATGCCGAGAAAGCCGAGTTCGCCCATTTCCTTCAGCTCTTCGCGAGGGAAGCGGCTCTCCGCGTCGCGCTCGGCCGCACCCGGCGCCAGGCGTTCGCGAGCGAAATCGCGTGCCATGTCGCGGATCTGGATCTGCTGTTCCGTCAGGATCATGTCCGGTCTCCTCCCTGAAACCGTTCAGTGCCGTTCGATCGCCACCGCCGTCGCCTCGCCGCCGCCGATGCAGAGCGTCGCCATGCCGCGCTTCATGCCGTAGCGTTCAAGCGCGGACAGCAGGGTGACGAGCACCCTTGCGCCGGAAGCGCCGATCGGATGGCCGAGCGCGCAGGCGCCGCCGTGCACGTTGACCTTGTTATGCGGCAGGTCGAGGTCGCGCATCGCCGCCATGGCGACGACGGCGAAGGCCTCGTTGATCTCGAACAGGTCGACGTCCTTCAGGTTCCAGCCGGTGCGCTCACTGAGCCCGCGCAGCGCGCCGATCGGCGCGGTCGCGAAGAGATTGGGTGCCTGTGCGTGCGTGGCATGGCCGACAATGGTGGCAAGCGGCGTAAGTCCTTCCCGCTCGGCCTGGGAGCGCCGCATCAGCACCAGCGCGGCCGCGCCGTCGGAGATCGAGGAAGCGTTCGCCGCGGTTACCGTACCGCCTTCGCGGAAGGCCGGTTTCAGCGTCGGGATCTTCTCCGGCTTGGCCTTGCCGGGCTGCTCGTCGCGGCTCACGACCGTCTCGGACCGCCCCGCCTTCACGGTGACCGGAACGATCTCTGCATCGAACGCGCCGGTCTCGATCGCGGCGCGGGCGCGGGTCAGGGAGGTGATGGCGTAGTCGTCCTGCGCGGAGCGGGTGAACTGGTAGGCCTCGGCGCAGTCCTCGGCGAAGGTGCCCATGAGGCGTCCCTTGTCATAGGCGTCTTCCAGCCCATCCAGGAACATGTGATCGATGACGCGGCCGTGCCCGAGCCGGTAGCCGCCGCGAGCCCGGTCGAGCAGGTAGGGCGCATTCGTCATGCTTTCCATTCCACCGGCGACGGCGACCGAGGCGCTGCCGGCGGCGATGAGGTCGTGCGCCAGCATGACGGCCTTCATGCCCGATCCGCACATCTTGTTGACGGTGGTCGCCCCGGCGGCAAAGGGCAGGCCGGCGCCGATCGCGGCTTGCCGGGCGGGCGCCTGGCCCTGGCCGGCCGGCAGCACGCAGCCGAAGACCGCCTCCTCAACGGCGTCCGGGCTGACGCCGCTGCGGTCGAGCGCCGCACGGATTGCAGCCGCGCCGAGTTCCGGTGCGGTGGCATCCTTAAGGTCGCCCTGAAAGCCGCCTATCGGGGTGCGGGCCGAACCAACGATGACGATGGGATCCTGCGGCGTCATATCAAAACTCCCCAACGGCCTCACTCAGCGCGGCGCCATGCGCAACGCGCCGTCGAGGCGGATGATTTCACCATTCAGCATGACATTCTCACAGATATGCCGCACCAATGCGGCAAACTCCGCCGGCTTTCCAAGGCGCGACGGAAACGGCACGCTCCGTCCCAGTGAATCCTGCACCTCCTGCGGCATGCCGGCCATCATCGGCGTCTGGAAAATCCCCGGCGCGATGGTGACCACCCGAATGCCGTGGCGCGCCAGTTCCCGGGCAATCGGCAGCGTCATGGCTGCGACGCCGCCCTTTGACGCCGCGTAGGCCGCCTGACCAATCTGGCCATCAAAGGCTGCAACCGAGGCCGTGCTCACGATAATGCCCCGCTCGCCATCCGCCCCCGGCTCTTGCTGCGCGATGGCCGCTGCGGCAAGCCGGATCATATTGAAAGTGCCGACGAGATTGATGGCGATCGTGCGGGCAAAGCTGTCGAGCCTGTGCGAGCCATCACGGCCGATCACCTTCTCGCCGGGCGCGACGCCTGCGCAATTGACCAGCCCGTGCAGATGGCCGAAGCGGTCCAGCGCCATGTCGATGGCGGCCTGCCCGTCCTTCTCCTGCGTCACGTCCGTCTGGATGAAGGCGGCACGGGTTCCAAGCTCACTGACGATGCCGGCGCCGGCATCGGCGTTGACGTCGGCGATCACGACATTCGCGCCCTCGCCCACCAGCATGCGTGCCACCGCCGCACCGAGGCCCGAACCACCACCGGTGACGACAAAGGTCTTTCCGTCGATCAACATGGCTGCTCTCCCTCAGCGCATTCGATTTCCGTAGAGCCGGCCCGAAGCGTCATGCAGTCCTCCCTGAGTCACATTCTGCCGACAGCCTACCCGCCCGTCTTGCCTCACTCTATGACGGTGCGATATTGCATACGATGACCGAAGCGTCTCGAACCATCGGCCAGTTTTACCACATCCTGCAGGACCTGACGATGACGGAAACCGGACGGCGGATGATATCACCTTCCTTCGTGGAAGAGGCGACCGACTGCCTGAAGCGGCATGGCAAGGCACCCGAAGCGGTGCTGGCGGCGGTCGGGCTGCCCACCCGGATCGATGCGCCGGTCTCCGCCGAAAGCTATGGTGCGCTGTGGCTTGCGATCGCCGCCGAGATAGACGACGAGTTCTTCGGCATGGGCGGCAGGCCGATGCGGCGCGGCAGCTTCACGCTGCTCTGCCACTGCGTGCTGCATGCCAAGACCCTCGACCGGGCGCTGCGGCGCGCGCTACGCTTCCTCAATGTCGTGCTGGAGGATCCGCAAGGCCATCTCGAAATTGCCGACGGGTTGGCCCAGATCGTGCTCAAGGACCGAACCGGCGCACGCTCCGCCTTTGCCTACAGAACCTACTGGATCCTGCTGCACGGCATCGCATGCTGGCTCATCGGACGCCGCATTCCGCTGCGGATGGTCGATTTCCGCTGTGCCGAGCCGGACCATGGTGCTGACTACCGGCTGTTCTTCGGTGCGCCCGTGCGCTTCGCGCAGCCGGTCAGCCGGCTCGCCTTCGATGCTTCCCTGCTCAAGCTGCCGGTGGCCCGCAGCGAGCAGGCGCTGAAGCAGTTCCTGCGCAATGCCCCTGCCAACATCCTCGTGCGTTACCGCTATGACGCCGGCCTTGCCGCCAGCGTCCGCAAGCGGCTGCGGCAGGCGCCGCCCGCATCATGGAGCACGTTCGATGATCTGGCCGTGCAGATGCGCCTGTCGCCCTCAACCCTTCGGCACCGCCTGCATGCGGAAGGCCAGAACTACGCGGCCATCCGCGATGAAATCCGGCGCGACCTTGCAATCGAGATGCTGCAAACGACGGCGCTCGGGGTCGGCGAGATCGCCACACGCCTCGGCTTCTCCGAACCCAGCGCCTTCCACCGCGCGTTCCGCAAATGGACGTCAAGGAGCCCGGCGGCCTTTCGCCGGGCAACGACGCTGCAAAGCGGGTGACTAAATCTCGGCTGGAATAGGTTTTCAACTCGCGGGCAAAGCGGTTTTCGCGAGGGTCTTCGGCACCCTTTGACTGCGTCAACTGACCATCGGCCAGGTATCGGAAGACATGTGGCTGACCCCGACCTAGCCCACTACGCGGTCAGGTCGTGCCTCTCTCGCTACGATCGCCGCGAGGTGGCCCTGCGGCGAGGTGTATCCTGCAGCGTGGGCGAGATCGCGAAATGCGCCGATCCGGCGCTCGACCTTCTGCTTATGGTTCTGGGCGATATCGGCCAGCCTGTGATCTAGGAAGGGATTGGCGAAACGCTCCATCGTGACGGCCAGGTAGTGTTCTGCCGCCTGCCCTTGTCCGAGGTGGTTAAAAACTGGCAGGACATCATCACTGTAAATGGCAGTCAGTAGGTCCAGCACCTGAGGATTGGCGATGAAGTCGCGCACGATCGGATCGCCCTGCCCACCCCCTTGCTGCCATATATCGACCAGAACCGTATGGCCGAGATTGAGGATGTGCAGCTTCAGCCGCTCGATATCCTTCAGGTCGTCAACCATCTCGATCGCGGGGTGCGTGCAGGGGAGAACGACGCCGTGCCCCTTCTGGATCGCCCAGAGCGCATAGGGTTCCGCCACGGCGCCAGCAGGCTCGATCGGCTCGGAAACGATACGATCGACAAGGCTGCAAACCCAGACCACGCGGCCCTCGATATACGAGATAAGTGCACCGCCGGCGCCTTGCAGCCACGCCACCGCCAGGACCGCGTCCCTGAGAACCTTGCCGTTGTCGACAACGAGTTCCATCGGCATCACGATGATCGGGGCCGCCCCGGCGGTGTGCCGGGCAGCCAGCAGATGGAAGAGTTTGGCGGGAAAGCTCATGGCCGGATGGTAGGTCGTCGCACCGTCCTCCGGCCGGCTTTGATAACCCGCGTCCCCTGTATTAGACAGAACGAACTCCGCCTCCTCGACGAAGACCCGAACCACCTCCGGCCAGTCGGTAGCAGCGGAAAGGCAGCGCTTTACCGACGTGACGGTCCTCGTCTCATCGACCGTGTCCCCCGCCTTGAGCCCCCGGATGCGAACCGGGTAGCCCTCCGGCGCGGCGAGAGCGGCAAGCCTATGGCTGCGGGCCACATCGCCGGAGGTCTGCACCACGGTGATCGCCCGGCGTGGCGTTCCCTCCGAGAGAAAGAGATCGGCATGGGCTTGCAGGAACCGACTGGTTCCCAACTGGATGACGGGCGTCTTCATCGTGCTACCCCCCGTCAGAGTGCAAGCTCGTGCCGAAGGGTTTCCAGCCGCTCCATGGCGATCACGCCATCACGGATCGTCGGTGCCGGTGTTTGCGCACCCGTAAGCGCCGGGATCACGTCGGCGAGGAGCGAATGGTAGCCTTTCGGGTCCTCGTTAGCGGCTGCGGTGAAGTTGGGCTTCCATGCCAGCGTGTCGACCGCGTCATCGAGCGTGGCCGCCGCATCGTCAACCTTGAAGGGCGGGTTGCGGTTCCAGCGCACTTCGATGACATTGTCGATCTCGATGCGCTGGTGGTCGCCCATGATCTCGATACGCTCGACCGGCGCGCCGCGTGATTGCATTGTGCCCATGGCGATGGTGCCGATCGCACCGCATTCGAAATCGAAATTAACGTGGAACAGAACCTTGCCGCGGTCCTTCTCAACCTTGCGCGCGGTCAGCGTCGTGACCGGTGAGACGAGGAAGGACACGAGGTCCATGTAGTGCACGCAATGGTGCAGGAAGAAGCCGGTATAGTCGACATTGCCGGCGAAATAGCCAGGCGCAGTCATGTAGTAGCCGGTGAGGCCATAGATATCGCCGAAGCGGCCGGAGCGCAGGATGTTTGCTGCGATCTTGTTGCCGGCGGAGTAGCGCTTCATGAAACCGACGAGCAGCGGCTTGCCGGATTTTTCCGAAGCGGCGAGCAGTTCGCGCGCTCCGGCGGCGCTGCCTGATGGCGGTTTTTCCATGAAGACGGGAAGACCCCGCTCCAGCGCCTTCTTGCCGAAGACGAGATGCTGGTCCGGCCCCACGGCCATGCCGACGGCATCGATATCCGCGCTCCGGATAAGCGCCTCGGCATCGCTCGTCAGGTTCGTCACGCCGAACTGCCGCCCGGCGGATGCGAGGCGCGTGCCGTCGATGTCGCAGAGCGCGGTGATCTGAACGTCATGCCGGACGAGTTGCGGAAGCAGCATCTGGGTGGCGTGCACGCCACAGCCAATCCAACCGATCTTGAGTGTCATCGACGATATTCCGTAAGCAGGATGTGGGACTTGATGAATTCGGCACTGGCGGCGAGACGCTCGCTCTCGCCCTCATGCGGGGGGCGCCACTGGGCGAAGGGAACGCCGAAGCGGTCGTCGTTGCGGCGGAAGGGTTCGAGCGACACCGGACCTTCGTAGCCGACCCCGTGCAACGCCCGAAACACCGCGACCCAATCCGTGGCCCCCGTACCCGGGAAGCCGCGGTGGTTCTCATTGGCCTGGAAATGCACGATACGCTTGCCGCCGAGCCGGATCGCCTCGGCGATCGAGGCTTCTTCCATGTGCATGTGGAACGTGTCGAGCATCAGTTGGACGGCGGGATGATCGACAGCATCGAGCAGTTCGATCGCCTGCTGCGTGGTGCACAACACGTCGCTCTCGAAGCGATTGAGTGGCTCGACGGCAAGGACGATGCCGCGCGCCGCCGCATAATCGCCCGCTTCCTTCAATCCTGCAACGCAACGCGCCTTTCGGGCAAGCCGCTCCTCTTCCGAAACCGGCTGCGGCGGGCGCCCAGCGAAGACCAGCGGATTGCCGGTGAGCGGGCCGCCAACGATGGTGGCACCGAGTGCCGCGGCGCAATCGGCCGTGTATTTGAGATAGTCGATGCCGGCGCGATGGGCCGCAGGATCGTCCGACGAGAGATTGCGCTGCAGATTGACGCGGGCGGCGAGCACGACACCAAGCCCGGCGGCGTCAAGGGCACGGCGCGTCTCCGCCAGATCGAGTTCGCCCGGCTCCGGCACGAGAAGTTCGACGAAGTCATAGCCGAGCCTTCGCATTTCGGCGAAGAGCGGGAAGTGCTCGGCCGTGAAGGGCCGCGCATATTGCATGGAAATCAACCCGACGGGGTTCATGGTCTATCCTCTTTCATTCGCATTCAGCCCTTCACCGCGCCCTGGGTCAGCCCGCCGATAAGGCGGCGTTGCACGAGAAGGAAAAGGATGGTGGCGGGCATGGCGCCGACGACCGCACCGGCGGCGAGCAGCCCCCACTCGATCTGGTATTCGCCGATCAGCGTCTGGATCGCGACCGTGACGGGCCGGACATTCTTGCCGCCGAGGGTCAGCGCGTAGAGATATTCGTTCCAGGCGGTGATGAAGATATAGATGCCGGTAGAGATGATGCCCGGCATGGTGAGCGGCAGCACGACGCGGCGCAGAGCCGCCAGCCGCGAGCAGCCGTCGATCATCGCCGCCTCGTCGAGGCTCTTCGGGATCGCGCCGATATAGCTGGTCAGCATCCAGACCGCGAACGGAATGGCGACGGTCGCATTGGCCAGGATGAGCCCGAAATGCGTGTCGAGGATACCGACTTTGCGCATCAGCACGAAGAGCGGCAGGATGAGCAGCACGACCGGGAACATGTTGATCAGCAGGAATTGCAGCATCAGGAGTTTGCGGCCCGCGAACCGGAAGCGCGAGAAGGCATAGGCTGCCGTCACTGCGACGGCGAGGCCGAGCACCACCGTGCCGCAGGCGATGATCAAGCTGTCAAGCATATTGCCGAGGAACGACGTCTGCTGGAGCAGGCGCACGTAGTTGTCGAGGCTCCAGCCGGCCGGCGAGACGGAAACGCCCGTGGCGTTCAGTGCCGCGGTCGGCGTCAGCGAGGTCAGCACCATCCAGGCGAAGGGCGCCATGGCGAAGAGCACGATTGCCAGCACCGGCAGGTCGGTGGTGAGGATGCGACGGAGCGTGGACGGCTTGTTCATCGTTCGACCTCCCGCATGGTCCGGGCGAGATAGACGGCGACGATCGCGCCGAGAAGGATGGTGAAGGTCACGGCGATCGTCGTGCCGTAACCGAAATCGAGGTTCTGCCGGGCGCGCACGAATGCATAGAGCGGCAGGGTGTGCGTGGCATAACCCGGCCCGCCGCCGGTCATGACGAAGATCACGTCCATGGAATTGGCGACCCAGATGACACGCAAGAGCCCCGCCGTGGCCAGCACCGGTGCGATGCCCGGCAGCGTGATGTGCACGAACTGCCGCCAGGCCGAAGCACCGTCGATGGAGGCCGCCTCGTAGTGGCTGCGTGGAATGCCTTGAAGAGCGGCGAGGATCATGACGGCGAAGAAGGGAAAGCCCTGCCAGGTCAGCGTCGCGATGATTGCATAGAGCGCAAGATCGGGATCGGCGAGCCATGGCACGGCCGACTGCACGATCGAGAGATAAAGCAGGATATCGTTGAGCACGCCGGTGTTGGGATCGTAAATCCAGCGCCACATCAGCGCGATCACAACGCTCGGCAACGCCCAGGGGATGATGATGAGCGCCCGCGCCAGCCCCCGCCAGGGAAACTCGCGATTGAGCAGCAGTGCCGTCAACAGGCCAAGCCCCATCTGGAGCGGCACCGTCAGGCCGATCCAGAGAGCGGTGTTGCCGAGTGCAGTCCAGAACACCGGATCGGCGAAGAGCTTCGCATAGTTGCCGAAACCGACGAAGCGGCTCGCATTCGGTTTCCAGAGGACAAGATCGTAAAGGCTGGTGAAGACCGCCTGCACCATGGGAAAGAAAACGATGAACAGCGTGACGAGCACCGCCGGCGCCAACAGCATATAGGGCATCGTCCGGACGCTCCAGGGCGTCGGGATGGTCAGGGCGGTTGAAGTTGGGGCGGTTGTCGCGGTCATTCGGTCGTTCCGGGCCTTTGGCAATCAGAAGGTCCCATCCGCCCTGATGTTCGGGCTGGGCGGATGGGAGATCGGAGCGGACCAAGGACTGCCCGCTCCAGGGAGGATCATTGCTGCGCGAAGAGCGCCTCAAGCTGCTGCATCATCTGCTCGGAGGTGATCTGGCCGGTCAGCGCCTGCTGCATCGCCGTCTGCCAGGCCGTGTTGACGAATTCCGACGTCGCCGTGCTCTGCGGCAAGACATGCGCGAAGGGCAGCGACTGGACAGTCGCATCGACGAAGCGGCGCTCATGCAGCGTCCAGTTCGCAGACCCGCTCTTGGTCACCGTCATCTGGCCGGTCGCCTTGTTGAACGCGACGTTGTTCTCGCCCTCGGCAAGGAACGCGATCCATTTCCAGGCCGCATCCTTGACCGCGGAGGAAGAGAAGACAGCCAGCGATTCATCGCCATACGACGTCCAGCGGCCGCCGCTGCATTCCGGCACCGGTGTGGCCGAAACCTTGTCACCGAGTGCCTTCACCATGTCGTTGGAAGAGCCGATATGGTGGATCGTCATTGCCGTGGTGCCGTTCTTGAAGGCGGCGGTGATTTCCTGGAAGCCGTCGTTCGGCGCCGAAGCCGGAATGACCTTATCCTTCTGGAAGAGATCGATCAGCCACTGGTTGGCGGCGATCACCTGCGGTGTCGTCAGGCCACCCGGCTCCAGCTTTGCGCCCTGCGAGAGCACGAAAGCACCCCACTGGTCCCAGCCGCCCTTGCCGCCGCGCAGGCCGAAGCCATAGGTCGCCGGTGCCTTGGTGAGCTTGATCGCCGCGTCACGGAACTCTTCGCAGGTCGTCGGCGGCTTCAGGCCGGCCGCCTCGAAAAGATCGGCGCGGTAATAGAGATAGAGCACGACATACTGGATCGGCAGGTAATATTGCTGGCCATCCGGTCCCTTGTTGAGCTCCAGAAGATTATCGAGCAGATCCGCCTTGCCGGCCCAGGCGTCGATGCGTTCGCCGAGCGGTTCCAGCACGCCCATCTCCAGCAGGCGCGGCTGGGCGAAGAGCTTGACCATCGCGGCATCCGGCGCATTGCCGCCTACCAGCGCGGTATAGAGATTGTCGTAATAGCTGTTCCACGGAACGTTTTCCGCTTCGATTTCGATGCCCGGATTGGCCGCCTCGAATTTCGCGACCAGATCGGCCATCGGGTTTTCCGGATTGTCGAAGTGATACCAGAAACGAACGGTTTCCGCCGACGCGGTGCTTGCCAGAAGCGACGCCGCGAGTGCGGCGCCGATTGCCAGGGTCTTCCAGATTTTCATTGTCTCCTCCTTTGAAAATCGAATTCAGTTCGAGCCGGCCATGTGCCTCGCTGCGGCTCCTGCCGCTGCCAGCGCCTCCCGCGCGGCGGCCAGATCAAGCGTGTTCTGCAAAAAACCGTGCGTGACACCCGGCACCACCGTCAGCGCCTCGCTTCGCCCGAGGCGTCTCAGGCGCTCGTGCAGCGCGCGGCTGTCGGACAACAGCGGATCGACGCCGGCTGCCATCAGGTGGAGCGGCGGCAATGCTGCCAGCGCCTCATCCGTCGCGAGCAGCGGACAGGCGAGCGGATCTGCCGATACGTCGCGATCTCCGACATACCATTGCCAGTAGCGCTGCATCTTCGCGGTCGTCAGACCCGGACCGTTCTCGAAGTCGCGATAGGACTCCGTGTGAAAATCGCCGGCATAGGTGCCATAGAAAAGCAACGCGCCCGCGACAGCTTGACGCCCGCTGGATTGCTCATGCAGCATCGCGGCAAGGGCAAGATTGGCGCCAGCCGAGTCACCGGAAAGGATAAGCGGACCGTCCTTGACGCCACTGGAACCGGAAACGGCAAAGGCGTTGCGGATCGTCGCGACGACATCCATGAGGCCCGCGGGATACGGATGCTCCGGCGCCAGGCGATAGTCCGGCAAAAGCACAGGTAGACCACATTCCAGCGCAAGCACGCGCGCACAACGCTCATGCGTCTCCGGGCTGCAGAAGGCAAACCCGCCGCCATGCACAAAGATGACCGCACCCGCGCCGTGGCCGGGCGGGACAAGGACCCTGATCCGCAGTCTTGCCGAGCCGAGGCCCGCATCCTCATCGATCCAGACGTCAGCCACCTGTGCCATCTCGGGCAGGTCGACATTCCAGCGGCGGTTGCCATCTTCCGAAAGCGCGCGACCTTCGGCCGGCGGAAGCGTCGTCGGATCGACCTGCGGCCCTGCCTCGGCGGCAACGCGGGCCAGCAGTGCCGCCATTTCCGGCGAAAGCCGCGATGTGCCGGAATTCGCGGTCATTGGGTCGCATCCGGGAAAACGTCGGGGCCGAGATCGACGATCGTCGCAATGTGATGACGCAGTGCGTCGCTTGCCGCAGCCACATCGCCGCTTGCGATCGCATCGATGATCGAGCGGTGACGCTGGGCCGTCGCCACTAGGTCGCGCGGCATCGTGCTGCGCGAGATCTTGAAGCGGTGGTTGTGCACCAGGCAGCGATGCAGGATCGGGTCAAGCGCTGGAAGCTGCGCGTCCTGAAAGATGCGACGGTGAAAATCCCGGTCGAAGGATGCCAGTTCGAGCTCATCGCCAGCCTTTGCCGCCTCCAGCATGTCGGCGAAAATCGCGTCGAGATCGGAAACCAGGGCGCGGCCTGGTGCGCGCAACACCCGAACGATGCCGTTGCATTCGATCTGCTGGCGCACGCGGAACATCTCGACGGCTTCGGCCTCGGTGCATTCGGAGACCTGCGTGCCGCGATGCCCCTGCCGGCGCACCAGCCCCTCCTCCTGCAACTGAAGGAGCGCCTCGCGCACAGTCCCCTGGCTGCACGAGAAATGCGCCGCCAGCTCCAACTCTGTCAGAGCCGTCCCTGCCGGAAGCACACCCAGCATGATGTCGCGCTTGATGGCATTGAAGGCGGCGGCCGACTTGGCCGGCCTTGCCGCGTTTCGTGCATTCGACGGTGTAGAAAAATAAGTCATCACCCGGCCTGCAGAGTTGCCAATCGTCGTTAGTATCATTATTGATATTGATATCGATAATGAAGGTCAAGGGCGGATTGACCGGCTGGAGGAGAAAACCGTGACAGCAATCGCATTGAGGCAGATCCGGAAGACCTATGGTTCGCTTGAGGTCATCCACGACGTCGACATCGATATTGCGAGCGGTGAGTTCCTGGTTCTCGTCGGGCCGTCCGGCTGCGGCAAGTCCACGCTGCTGCGCATGATCGCGGGGCTCGAGGAAATTTCAGGCGGCGCGCTGGATATCGGCGGCAAAGTGGTGAACGCCCTGCCGCCGTCCGATCGCGACATCGCCATGGTCTTCCAGGACTACGCGCTCTACCCCCACATGACCGTGCGCGAAAACATGGCCTTCGGCCTGAAGATGCGTGGCACCGCCGTGGAAACGATCGACCGCCGGGTATCGCATGCCGCCGATATCCTGAAAATTCAATCCTTCCTGGACCGGAGGCCCGCGCAGCTTTCCGGTGGCCAGCGCCAGCGCGTCGCCATGGGCCGCGCCATCGTGCGCGAGCCCTCCGCCTTCCTTTTCGACGAGCCGCTGTCCAATCTCGATGCAGCCCTTCGCGTCGAAATGCGCCTGGAGATCGCCAAGCTGCACAACCGCATGAAGGCGACGACCGTCTATGTCACCCACGACCAGGTCGAGGCGATGACACTTGCCGACCGCATCGTCGTGCTGAATGCCGGCAGGATCGAGCAGATCGGCCCGCCGCTCGACCTCTATCACCGCCCGGCAAGCCTTTTCGTCGCCCGCTTCATCGGCAGTCCGACGATGAACACAATGCCGGTCGACGTGGTTTCCGACGGCAAAAGGAGTGCGCTACGGTTCAAGGGGAAGCCCCTGCCCAACTCGGATGTGGGTGTGCATTCAATACAGGCCGGCGCGGCAACGCTCGGCATCCGTCCGGAAGACCTCACGGCCTGTCCACAGGACGAAGCCTGGTTCAGCGGCGAACTCGCCGTTGCGGAGCGACTGGGAAGCCAGACATACGGCTATGTGGAGATCGGCGAAGCCCGCATGCTGACCGTCGAATTCCCGCGCGGCACCCCGATCAAGGTCGGCGACAAGATCCACGTGCGCCCAAATGTGGACGCGATTCACCTGTTCGACACAATATCCGGCATTCGGCTGACCTGATCGACGCGACGAACGATACAGCGCCGACGTGAGCCCGCATTAACCGGACGTCCCCATCAAAACCTCAATGGCGCGGGCTACCTGTCGCCGGATGCCCGTTTTGAACAATCATGTCGCGTCTTCGAAGGCCTGGGGGAAGTTTTTCCGCGCCAGGGGTTCGTTGATTTTCAGCATCGCCTGATAGGATGCCGGATCGAATCCCCGTTCCGCCGGGAGGATTTCCCGCCCGAACAACCGCGACAAACGCTCCCCGTCGAGATTGCCGCGCTCAAAGGGAGCCGTTCCGAAGTAGTGCCAGAGCGCATGCAGAAAAGCCGTATCGGCCAAGGCGACGGTTTGGTCGCGGGTGAGATGGCGCGGCCATTGGCCAATCACCGTGACCTTGGGGTTCGGGCGGCGAATGGTGAACTGCCATTGTGTCCCGGTCAGCCCGGGCGGAAAACCACGATGTTTGGTCATTTCGGAGATTTTGGCCATGCCGTTTCCTTAGGCCCATGGTGCCAAGTTGGTCAAAGCATCTTGTCTCGTCGTCATTAGATTTCAACGGAATCGTATCGCCCTTTCTCCAACACGCCGTCCCCCAGCTTGTCGCGCAGGGGGCGAATGCGCGGGCGATGCCACGTCACGATCTCGGCCGTTGGCTGGATCCCAGACGTCAGCAGTGCGGCGTGGCCAGCCACGCCGCACTGCCGTTTCTCCATAGCTGCGAAGGTTATCCCTTTCGCGTCACCAGGCGGGTATCGAGATAGGCCTGAAGGGCCTCGGCGCCGCCTTCCGTGCCGTGGCCGGAATCCTTGATGCCGCCGAAGGGGACTTCGGGGAGCGCCAGGCCCAGATGGTTGATCGACACCATCCCGGCCTCCACCTCGTTGCCGAGTCGCGTCGCAGTCGCGCTGCTTTGCGTAAAGGCATAGGCGGCAAGGCCGTAGGGCAGCCGATTGGCCTCGCTGATTGCCTCGCCGAGATCACCGAACCGGTTGATCACGGCGACCGGACCGAAAGGCTCCTCGTTCATGATGCGCGCCGAAAGGGGCACATCGGCCAGCACGGTCGGCTCGAAGAACCACCCTTCATTGCCGATGCGGCGCCCGCCGGTCCTCAGCTGCGCGCCATGCTCGACGGCATCGGCGATCAGGCTTTCCAGCGCCGGTATGCGGCGGTCGTTTGCGAGCGGCCCCATCTCGATACCGGCATCGAGCCCGTTGCCGACCCGTATTGCCTTGGCGCCAGCCGTGAAGCGTTCGGTGAAGGCGTCGGCTATTTGCTCCTGCACGAGGAAACGCGTCGGCGACACGCAAACCTGCCCGGCATTGCGGAACTTGTTGGCCACCATCAGGTCCACGGCGAGGTCGAGATCCGCATCCTTGGCGACGATGACCGGCGCATGCCCGCCAAGTTCCATGGTGGCGCGCTTCATATGCGCCCCGGCGAGCGCCGCAAGCTGCTTGCCGACTGGGGTCGACCCCGTGAAGCTGATCTTGCGGATGACGGGATGCGGGATGAGATATTCGGAAATCTCCGCCGGGACGCCATAGACGAGATTGATGACGCCGGCCGGAATTCCAGCATCGGCAAAGGCCCGAATGAGGGCAGCAGGCGAAGCCGGCGTTTCCTCCGGTGCCTTGACGATGATCGTGCAGCCGGCGGCAATCGCCGCCGAGAGCTTGCGCACGACCTGGTTGATCGGGAAGTTCCACGGCGTGAAGGCGGCGACCGGTCCGACGGGCTTCTTCAGAGTGATCTGCAGGACATCCGGCGACCGGGAGGGGATGACCTGGCCGTAAGCGCGTTGCGCCTCGCCGGCAAACCAATCGATGATGTCGGCGCCGGCCAGCGTTTCGACCCGCGACTGCGAGACCGGCTTGCCCTGCTCCATCGTCATCATGACCGCGATGTCGTCGGCCCGCTCACGCAGGAGATCGGCAGCCCGGCGCATCAGCCGGGCGCGATCGTGGGACGATGCCACGCTCCACGAGACGAAGGCGCGCTCGGCCGCTGCCAGCGCTTCGTCCAGATCCGCGCGATCCGCCCAGGCGACGCTGCCGATCGGCTGGGCGGTCGCCGGGTTGACGACGGGAATGGTCCTGCCGCCGGAGGCCGGACGCCAGACGCCGTCTATGAAAAGCAATGTATCGGGATAAGTCGTCATCATACGATCCTCGTTATGGTCATGTCTTGCCTGTCCGGCCGGCCTGGAACATTGGTCCACCGCGTTTTCGCGGAAAGCCATAGCCGTGAACTTCGACAAGGTCGATATCGGCGGCCCCAAGTGCAATGCCTTCGGCAAGAATTGCATGACCCTCTTCCGCCAGGCTCGCCATCAGCCGGAAGACGATCGCCTCGCCCGCCATCTCTGTTTTCGCCCCGACAAGCGGCGCGATGATCCGCTCCGCATCGGCGGAGGGCTTTGGGCGACGGTCGCCCGCGGCATAGTCGTACCAGCCCCCGCCGGTCTTCTGCCCCTTGCGCCCGGCACGCACCAGAAGATCCCCGGGCATGTCCGGCATGGGTTCTCCGCGCGAGCGCGCCGCCTCGCGGTAGAGGAACGCGATATCGAGACCCGCCATGTCCTGCATTTCGAAAGGCCCCATCGCAAAGCCGAAGGCCCGCATTGCCGCATCGACGGCGGTAATGGAGACACCGCCGCGAACCAACGCTTCCGCTTCCGCGCGGTAGCGACGCAGAATGCGATTGCCAATGAAGCCGTCGCAGATGCCCGACCGCACGGGAATCTTGCCGAGGCGACGGGCAAGATCGTAACCAGTTGCCAGCACATCCGGCGCCGTCGCGGGCGTGGGCACGATCTCCAGCAGCTTCATGACCTGCGCCGGGCTGAAGAAATGCAAGCCGAGAAAACGCTCCGGCCCCGGTAACCCGTCGGCGATCAGGCGCGGATCGATGTAGGACGTGTTCGTGGCAAGGATCGTATCCGGCCGACAGACGCGGCCGAGCTCGGCGAAGACCGAGCGTTTCACGGCAAGGTCCTCGAACACCGCTTCGATCACCATGTCGCATCGCCCGGCCGCACCATAGCCGATGGCCGTTTCGAGGCGGGCCATCCACCCGGCTGCGTCGTCGTCCGAAATCAGGCCCCGACGACGGGACGATTCGAAAAGGCTGGCAAGTGTCGAACGAGCGCGCAAAACAGCCGCTTCGCCCTGCTCGATCAGCACGACGGAGAGGCCGGCGTTGAGAAGGGCCGTTGCAATGCCGCTCCCCATCGTCCCGCCACCGACCACGCCGACCGTTTCAATCGGGCGTGGGCTCAAAGCACGCAAGTCCACCGGCCGCAGCGCCGCGCGTTCGGCAAAGAAGAGATGGCGCAACGCTGCCGCTTCTTCCGTGGCGCGAAGCGCGAGGAAAGTCGATCGTTCGAGCGCAAGGCCGGCCTCGGCGCCGTGCTCGATGCCGTGTTTCAGGGCCAGGAGCGCCTCGGGTGGCGCTGCCGCTCCTCTCGCGCCAGCGGTCACCCGGGCTTCCGCCTCCGCCCACACCTCTGGTGGGGGCATCGAAGCCACTCGCTCGATGCTCGGCGGCGGCAACGTCTGCCCGGCCACCGATCGCGCAAAGGCAACGGCAGCCGGCACGAGTGGTTCGTCGACAAGGGCATCGACCAGACCGAGCCGCAGGGCTTCCGCGCCGTCCGGTGAATGGTTTTCCGCAACGATGCGGATCGCCTCGGTGACACCGACGACCCGCGGCAGGCGCTGCGTGCCACCGGCGCCCGGGATGATGCCGAGGTTGATTTCCGGTAAAGCGAAACGGGCGCTCGCAGTGGCAACACGCAAGCTGCAGCCGAGCGCCAATTCGAGCCCGCCGCCAAGTGCTGCACCGCGGATCGCCGCGATCCACGGTTTTGCCGCAGCCTCGATGCGGGCGACGACGTCCGGCAGGAACGGCGGCTCTGGCGGCCGGTCGAATTCGGCAATGTCGGCGCCTGCGACGAAGAGTTTTCCCGCACCGGTCAGAACGACCGCCCGGACATTTGGATCATCATCGAGCGCCAGCGCCAGTGCCAGCAAGCGCTCCCGCACTGCCCCGCTCACGGCATTGACCGGTGGATTTTCGATCGTGACGATCGCGATCTCGCCATCGATTTCGACGTTGACGGTCATCATCGTTTCCTGTTCGGCTTGAAGTTCCGGCCTATGCGACCGCGCCCTGAACCGTCTCCAAGTGCGGCGCGTCCTGCAGATCGTGACAGGCCACGACGCCGGCAAGGGCAAGGCTTTCGATGCGAGCATCGTCGAAACCCAGCACGTCGCGCAGGACGTTGCGCGTATCCTCGCCGAGAAGCGGCGGCGCCTTGGCACCGGCATTCACCTGCGCGGCAAGGCCGTGGGCCGGACGGATGAGGGCGACCGTGCCGAGTTCGGGGTGCTCCAGATGCTGCACCACGCCACGCTCCGTCACGCTGGGGCTCTTCAGCGCCTCGGAGACGGACTTGACCTGGCCGGCCGGCACGCTTGCCGCAAGGCAGGCGGCAAGCCAGTGCGCGCAGGTCTCCTTACGGACGATCTCAGCTAGCAGGGGAAGCAACGCTTCGCGATGCACAGCGCGCTGGTGGGAGGTCACGAAACGCGGATCGCGGGCAAGCTCCGGACGCTTGACGACCTGCTCGCAGAAATCGACGAACATGCGGTCATTGCCCACGGCAAGCGCGAACGTACCGTCGCTTGCGTCGAAAATCTGGTAGGGCACGACGGTCGGATGCGCATTGCCGTAGCGTACGGGCTCGACGCCGGCATTCAAGTAACCCGTCCCGACATTGATCAGGAGGTTCAGCGTGGCGTCGAGCAGCGCGACGTCGATATATTGTCCCCGCCCGGTATCCCGGCGCTGGTAGAGGGCGGCCAGGATCGACTGGGTCGCGGTCATGCCGGCGACGACATCTGTGAAGGCGACGCCGAGCCTGTTCGGCGGACCGTCCACCTGGCCGGTGATGGACATAAGCCCGCTTTCGGCCTGCATGATGAAGTCGTAGCCCGGGCGCTCACGCTCCGGACCCGTCTGACCGTAACCGGAAATTGCGCAGTAGACGATGCCCGGATTGATTGCCTTGATATCCTCGTAGCCGATGCCGAGACGCTCGACCGTGCCGGCGCGAAAATTCTCGACGACCACATCGGCCTTGGCGGCGAGATCCAGCACGATCTGCCGGCCTTCCGGAGTCTTGAGGTCGAGCGCGATGCTCTGCTTGCCGCGATTGGCGCAGAGATAGTAGGTGCTCAGCCCCTTGAAGTTTGGGAAGGACCAGGCGCGCGTATCGTCGCCGCCCTTGATGTTCTCGATCTTCCAGACCTCGGCACCGAGATCCCCGAGGCTCATGGTCGTCCATGGTCCTGCAAGAACGCGCGTCAGGTCGAGCACACGAATGCCCTCGAGCGGCAATGTCAGTTCCGTCATTCCATTCCTCCAGACCCGCGTCGTTCGCGGGCCGACAAACCTGTCTCCATGGCATTCGGGAAGTGGCAGGCAACCGAATGGCCTTCTTCTTGCGCCGTCAGCGGCGGCTCCACCTGCGCGCAGAGCGGCTGGGCGATGGGGCACCTCGTCCTGAAGCGACAGCCGGAGGGCGGGTTCAGCGGGCTCGGCAGATCGCCCTTCAGCACGATGCGGGTCCGGCTGCGCTCAAGCGCGGGGCTTGCGAGCGGCACGGCGGACATCAGGGCCTGGGTGTAGGGATGAAGCGGCGCGCGATAGAGCCGGTGCTTTTCCGCAATCTCGACGATCTTGCCGAGATACATAACGGCCACCCGGTCGGAAATGTGCTGCACGACCGAAAGATCATGCGCGATGAAGAGATAGGCCGTGCCGAAATCCCGCTGGATATCCTTCAGCAGGTTGAGCACGCCGGCCTGTACGGAGACGTCGAGCGCGGAAACCGGCTCGTCGAGCACCAGCAGTTCCGGTTTCAGCGCCAGCGCGCGGGCAATCACCACGCGCTGGCGCTGGCCACCGGAGAGTTCGTGCGGATAGCGTTGCCCGTGTTCCGGATTGAGCCGGACGAGATCGAGCATCTCGACGACACGCGCCTTGCGCTGCATGGGCGAGAGATCGCTGATGCGCAGCGGCTCGGCGATGTTTTCTGCGACCCGCATACGCGGGTGCAGCGAGGCATAGGGATCTTGGAAAACCAGCTGGATCTTGCGGCGCAGCGCACGCATCTCGGCCGGGTTCGCCTCGTTGATGTCGCGGCCGCGAAACAGCGTCTCCCCGCTGGAGGGCTCGATCAGCCGCAGGATGCAGCGGCCGAGCGTGGACTTGCCGCAGCCGGATTCGCCGACGAGCCCCAGCGTTTCGCCGGGCTTCACGTCGAAAGAGACGTCGCTGACGGCATTGACCTGCGCGACCTGCCGTTCGAACAGCAGGCCGCCGGTGACGGCGAAGCGCTTCGAGAGGCCGCGGACGGAGAGAATGGGTTCCGATAGTGTCATGCGGCGCTCCCGATCGGCAGGGTGGCGAAATGGCAGGCTGCCGTGTGCTCGCCGTCGGCGCGAACGGGCGGCGGCGTGTGGCGACAGATGTCCTGCACCTGCGGGCAGCGGGGATGGAAGGCGCAACCGCCCGGCAGTTTGCCGAGCGGCGGCGGAGCACCGTCGATCGAGAACAGCCGCTCTTTCTCCTCTGCCATGTTGGGGATCGAGGCGATGAGCCCGCGTGTATAGGGATGCGCCGGGCGCTCGAAGAGATCGTCCACGCCCGCCTGCTCTACCACCTCGCCGGAATAGACGACCGCGACCCGGTCGGCATGCCCCGCAAGGACGCCGAGATCGTGGGTAATGAGGATCAGCCCCAGATTGAGCCGCCGCCGCAGGTCCGTGAGCACGTCCATGATCTGCGCCTGGACGGTGACGTCGAGTGCCGTCGTCGGCTCGTCGGCGATCAACAGGTCCGGGTCGTTGGCAACCGCCATCGCGATCATCACGCGCTGGCGCATGCCGCCAGAGAATTCATGCGGAAACTGGTGGATGCGCCTGTCCGGCTGGGGGATCGCGACCAGCGAAAGAAGCTCGGCGGCACCGTCCAGCGCCGCTCTTTTCGAGACGCCCGCATTGTGCAGCCGGATCGTCTCGGCAATCTGCGCGCCGACTGTCATGACCGGATTGAGCGAGGACAGCGGATCCTGAAAGATCATGGCGATGCGGGAACCGCGCAACGTTCGAAGCTCGCTCCTCGGCATTCCCACCAGCTCGCGCCCCTTGAACCTTGCCGATCCGCTGACGGTCGCGGTCTTCGGGTGGAGGCCGAGGGCCGCCAGCATTCCGACCGATTTGCCGGAGCCGGATTCGCCGACGATGCCGAGCACCTCGCCGTGATCGACATGCAGGCTGACGCCCCGCACGGCCTCGAAGGACTGGCCCTGGCGGGTGAAAGAGACACGAAGGTCGCGAACGGAGAAAAGCGGTTCCTGCTGCATCGTGCCCCTCATTTCGACTTCGGATCGAAGTAGTCGTGCAGGCCGTCACCAATGAAGTTGAAGCCCAGCACGATGGTGAGGATGGCAAGCCCCGGACCGAGGGCAACCCACCAGGAATAGAACTGCGACGCGCCATCGGAGATCATCGAGCCCCATTCCGGCGACGGCGGCGTTGCGCCGAGGCCGATGAAGCTGAGCGAGGCGGCCAGCAGGATGACCTGGCCAAGATCCATCGTCGCGCTGATCAAAACGGGCGTCCAACAGAGCGGCAGGATATGTTTGAAAAGGATGCGCGTCCTGCTCGCACCCGCAGCGATTGCGGCCTCGACATGCTCGCGCTCGCGGATTTCGAGGACCTGCGCACGCATCAGGCGGGCATAGACCGGCCACCAGACGATCACCATGGCGACCGTCGCATTTTCAAGCCCGGGGCCGAGCGAGGCCGCAACCGCCATGGCGAGAAGCATGGGGGGAAACGACAGGGTGACATCGACCAGCCGCATGATCGACGAGCCGAGCAGGCCGCCGGCATAGCCGGAAATCGCACCCAGCATGGCGCCGATCGCCACCGACAGCGTCACGACGACGACGGCGATCGGGATCGAATATTGTGCGCCGTACAAGGTCCGGCTCAGGACGTCGCGACCGAGCGCATCGGTGCCGAGCCAGTGACTCCAGCTCGGTGCCTGGAGCCTGCGTCCAACCATGTCGAGAGGCGCATAGGGGCTCATCAGCGGGGCGAGCACCGTGACGGCCAGCCAGAACAGCACGATGGCGATACCGATGGCGAGTGGAACCGACAGCCATGACGGTCGGCGAAAGGTGGTGAGGGCTATTGCGGTCATGATCTCATCCCAGACGCACGCGCGGATTGGCAATGACATAGGCGATGTCGGTGACGAGGTTCGTCAGGAGGAAGACGACGCCTCCCACGATCGTGACCCCGATGATGGCAGGAAAATCGAGGCCGCGCGCCGCCTCGACCGCATAGGAGCCCATGCCCGGCCAGGAGAAGATCGTCTCCGTCAGCACCGCGCCGGTGAGCAGGTAGGCGAAAGAATAGCCGATGACCGTCAGCGTCGGCACGAGCGTGTTGCGCAGCGCATGACCGACCACGACGCGAAGCTCGCCCGCACCCTTGGCCCGCGCCGTCAGAATGAATTCACGGTCGAGCACCTCCAGCATGTTGGCGCGCACCAGCCGGGAGATGGTGCCGGCAACGGCCCAGCCGAGCACGAAGGCGGGCAGGATGAGGTGCCACAATGCGTCGAGGAAGAGTTTCACGTTGCCGGCCAGCAGGGAATCGATGGTCATGAACCCTGTGATGGAGGCCGGCGGCGTCACGCGCGGATCCAGCCGACCGGGACCGGGCAGCACCCCCCACTTCACCGAGAAGACATAGAGCAGCGCCAGCCCCAGCCAGAAGACCGGTATCGACGAGCCGAACAGCGCGAAGAAGCGCGCGGCATGGTCGATGGCCGTGTTGCGGAAATAGGCGGCGAGGACACCCAGCGTAATGCCGATCGTCGAGCCGATGAGCATCGCGGCAAGCACCAGTTCCATCGTCGCCGGCAGGCGGAAGAACACGTCCTGCGCAACGGGCCGGCGCGTGATGAACGAAGTGCCCATGTCACCGGTCAGAAGATTGCCGACATAGATCACGTAGCGCTCCGGCAGGCTGCGATCGAGACCCCAGCGCGCCTTCGCGGCTGCAACTGCCACCGGATCGTTCATCTGGCGGTCCGAGACGATCGCCGACAGCGGGTCGCCCTTCGTGACCGTCGTGAGCAGGAAGGCGAGCGTCACGATGCCGAGGACCAGGAAGGGCATCGCGATCAGGCGCCGCAGTATGTATCGTGTCACAAATCGCGTCCTTTAATCCGTGTGCCACCCGTGTCGGCCGGGAAGATCGATACGGACATTATTGACAAGAGGCGATGCCGACGTCAACATAAATGAAATTATATTCCAATTACGAGATAACGACGAATCCCTGGACGTCGACATCGCGCTGGAAGGAAAGGCAGAAAATGCGCAAGAGGACCAAACCGGCAGACGGAAGCGAGGGCGCGGAAGTCGGCAATTCGGCGGCATCGCTGACCCGCGGGCTTGAAATCCTGCGCGCGTTCACCGCCGACGACGCCACGCTGGGCAACCAGGACCTGATCGAACGGACGGGCCTGCCGAAGGCAACCGTCTCGCGCCTGACTTCGACGCTGGTTGGCCTTGGTTATCTCCATTACGACGAGATGCTCGGCCGCTACAGCATCGGGCCGGCGACGGTTTCGCTTGGGTATTCGGCGTTAAGCTCCAGCGCTGTAATCCATATGGTGCGCCCCCTGATGCAGGAGCTGGCGGACCAGACCGGCGCCGCAGTCGCCCTCGGCACGCGCGATGGGCTGGAAATGGTCTATCTCGCCAATTGCCGCTCGATGAGCCCGGTTTCGCTTCGGCTGAACGTCGGTTCACGCCTGCCGATCTATCGCACCGCGATGGGTCTCGCCTATCTCGTGGAAATGAAGCCGGAAATCCGCCAGTCCGTCGTCGAGCAGCTCGTCGCGGCCGAGCCCGAAAAGGCTGCCGACCTCGAACGCCTGATCGAGAATGCCACAGAGGACCACCGGCGTGACGGCTTCATCAGCGCCTTCGGCAGCTGGCACAGCTATATCAACGCCGTCGGTGTCGCCTTCCGCCCGACGGACGGCTCGCCGCTCGTCGCCCTTACCTGCGGCGGCATCGTCGACATCCTTTCGCGCAACCATTGCCGCGAGATCGTCGGGCCGGAGCTCGTCCGGTTGACCCGACGCCTGCGCACAAGGCTTGCCGGGGAACCCGACACGCTTACGACCGCGCCGCGCACACCCACCTGGAAAACCTCGGCCGAATAGGCTCAAGCCTGCAAGGACCTCACATGCCCATCCATGTCGTCTATCCGAAGGTCAGCCTCGAACTGTCGAGCGGCCGCATCGCCCGTTGGCTGGTCGCCGAGGGCGAAACCGTCCGGCAAGGACAAGTGCTGTTCGAAATCGACAACGACAAGGCCGCCGTCGAGGTCGAATCACCGGCCGATGGCGTCATCCGCGAGCTGACCGACAGCGAGATCGAGGTCGAGGTCGGCGGGAATGTGGCGCGCATCTATGCCGACGGGGAGGCCCACGGTGATGGCAAGGCCGCACTCTCCGCGACGCCCGCTGTCGATGTGAAGGCGGCGCTTGCCGCTCCAGCGGCAGCGGTGCGCCAAAACGGCCATCGCCAACACCCGAACCCCACCCCCCTCGCCCGGCGCATTGCCAAGGAACACGGCATCGTGCTGGACGGGCTTCACGGCACCGGCCCGGGCGGCAGGGTCCAGAAGACGGATGTCGTCGCGAAGATCGGCAATGCCGGGCACGCACGCACGGCGGCGGCCGCGAGCATCGCTATCCGACCGCAGCCTGACGCAAGCCACGCCCCCCTCAACGCCGTTTGGCTGCGCAGGGGCCAAGGTCTTCCGGTCGTCTTCCTCCATGGTTTCAGCGCGGATCTCAACAACTGGCGCGGCCTGCTTGCCGGCGCACGCGGGGATTGGCCGGCCCTGGCGATCGATCTTCCGGCGCACGGCCGCTCACCGCGCGACGTGCCGCAAGACCTTGACCAGATGGCGGACCACGTCGAGGCAACGCTTGCCAACGAGCAGATCGGCCCGCTCGTGCTGGCCGGCCATTCCTTCGGCGGCGCGCTCGCGGCGCGGCTGGCGAGCCGCGGCCAGTTGGATATCCGCGGGCTCTGCCTTTTTGCACCGGCCGGCCTTGGTCCTGAGATCAACGCAGCCTTTGTCGATGGGATCTTGCGCGGACGGCGGAGCGAGAGCCTCAGGCCCTGGCTCGACCTGCTGGCGCATGATCCCGCGACCATCTCGCCCGCCTTCCTGCAGGCCGTCGTGCAGCAGCGCGACGATGAGGGCCTGACAGCGGCGATGCGCGCGTTTGCCGAACGGTTCCTGCCGGACGGCACGCAGGCGACGTCGATCCGCAGCGATCTCGCCCGCCTGCTATGTCCGGCGCGCATCGTCTTCGGCCGGCAGGACCGCATCCTGCCGTTCAGCGCGACCGCTGGCCTTTCCGGAAATATTGGCCTGCATGCCTTCGACAATTGCGGTCACATGCCGCATCTCGAACATCCGGCGCTCGCGATGACCATCCTCGAGGAAGTCAGGCGAAGCGGCTGAGGATCAGCGCGTCGCCTGCTGGCCGTAGGTGCCGTAGCGGGCGCGCACGTCCACCAGCTCTTCCGGCGTCAGCAGCACCGGCTGGCCGACCGACCGGGCGAGCACGTACTGGCGCGCCAGCATTTCCAGTTTTTCCGCCCTTGCGAGCGCAATCGTGACGTCGGGTCCGATCGTCACCACGCCATGATTGGCCATCAGGCAGGCGGAATAGGTCGTGCCCATGGCGGCGACCACGGTTTCCGACAGCGCCTCGCTGCCGAAACAGGCATAGTCGGCACACGGTATCTCGCCGCCGCCGAAGCCGGCGACCATGTAGTGGAACAGTGGAATGGGCTGGCGCAGCGCCGCTAGGGCGACGCAATGATCCGGATGGGCGTGCACGACAGCACCCGCCGTCGTCGTGGCATAGAGCCGCGCGTGGATCGCCCATTCCGAGGACGGGCGCCAGTCGCCCACCCAATGGCCCGCGAGATCCATCGCGACGATCTGCTCCGGCGAAAGCACATCCGGCACAATACCGGTCGGCGTGATCAACATGCCCACACCATGCCTGACGCTGAAATTGCCCACCGTGCCGCTGTTGAGGCCGATGGCCACCGATCGCCGGCTGGCCTCGACCAGCGCCTCTCGTGCTGCCAATTCTTCCATCATCGTCCCCTTCTATGTGTCCATCGCTTCGATTGCCCGCAACAGGATATCGTCGGCGCCCAGTTTGCCCGGCTTGAGATACAGCGACAGCGGAACCGGCCCGGGCGATACGCAAAAACCCGTTCCAAGCTTGCCTTCCGGCAGGGCGCGGACAGACGTGATACCGAGCGCATCGACAACCGCCCCTGAGGTCTCGCCGCCGGCGACGACGAACCGGCGCACGCCGCGATCGCGCAGGCCCTTTGCAATGGCGCCAAGGATGCGTTCGGCGCGCCGCGCTGCCGCAACCGGACCGAACCCCGCTTGCACCGCGGCCACTTCCTGCGGGTCGGCTGCCGTCGAAATGGCAAAGGGTCTTTCGCCGATTCGGTCATCAGCCCAGTCGAGCGCGCGGGAAACCAGCCCCTCCTCCCCCGCCGGGTCCATGAGATCCAGCTTCAGCACAGGATAGTGTTCCGAAAAGGCGGCGAGCTGCGCCAGCACGACCGGGCCGACGCTGCCGGCGAGAACCGCCGCCGGACCTTGTACATGCCGCGGCCACGCTACGGCATTCTTCGGTTCAGCGCGCCCGAGACGGGTTGCGTAGGCGATGATCAGCGGATCGCTCGCGACGACGACGCAAGGCATGGCCGCCGCGATGGACGCGGATACCACGACGTCACCGTCGTCCGTCGTGTCAAGCAGCACATGGCCGGCACCTTCGGCGGCAAAGGCCTCGATGGCGGCGATGGCCGCTTCCGGCCCCTTCAGAAGCGTCGCATGGTTGAGGAGAGCGATCCGGTGCGACGTCTGGCGACCGAGGAAGCGGACGAGGTCAGGATCGGACATGGGCGTCAGCGGATCGAACCGCTTGATCGAGTCGGAGACGAGACGGCCACGATAGAACATGTAGCCCTGGTGCACCGTCGCGCCGAAACGCGGAAAGCCCGCGCTCATCAACACCGGCCGCATGCCCGCACGATCGGCAAGATAGTCGGCGGCGGGCCCTATATTGCCGTCTTCCGTGGAATCGAACGAGGCGCAGGCCTTGTAGGCTAGGCGCTTGCAACCGGCTCGAGTGAAAGCGTCGGCAAACCTTGCGAGTTCCGCGAGTGCATCGACGACGGGCACGGTGCGCGTGCGCGTGCCGGCGATCACCACGGCGGAGGGCGGGATATCCGCCCCGGGATCGAACAGTACGGGACAATGCACGCCCGCGCTTTCGAGATACCCGGCGACCATCAAGGCGCCGGTAAAGTCATCCGCGACGATTCCAAGGGCTCGCTGCATCGATCCTGCCTCAGGCGTTGAGCATTTCGCGTGCGATGATGATTTGCTGGATCTGCGACGTGCCCTCGTAGAGCCGGAACAGCCGCACGTCGCGATAGAAGCGTTCCACTGCATAGTCCTGCATGTAACCGGCGCCGCCGTGGATCTGCACCGCCCGGTCGGCAACACGCCCCACCATTTCCGAACAGAACAGTTTGGCGCTCGCCGCCTGCTGGACGACCCGCTCGCCCCTGTCGAACTGGCGGGCGGCCTCCAGCACCATGGCGCGTCCGGCAAAGGTTTCCGTCGAACTGTCGGCAAGCATGGCCTGGATGAGCTGGTGTTCCGCAATGGGTTTGCCGAATTGGACACGCTCGCGCGCAAAACGCACGGCCTCGTCGCACAGTCGCTCCGCAGCCCCCACGCAGACCGCCGAGATATGCAGGCGGCCACGATTGAGCACCTTCATCGCCGTCTTGAAGCCCAAGCCCTCCGTGCCGCCAATCACGCTGTCGGCCGCAATCCGGCAATTGTCGAAGATGACGTCGCAGGTGCGGGTACCGCGCTGCCCCATCTTCTTGTCAATCGGGCCGAGGCTTAGGCCCGGACTGTCTTTCGTCACGAGGAAGGCACTCACGCCTGCCGGCCCGGGGCCGCCGGTACGCGCCATGACGGTGAAGACATCGGCCACCGGGGCGTTGGTGATGTAGCGCTTGGTGCCGTTGAGCACGTAGTGGTCGCCGTCCCGCCGCGCCGTGGTTTTCACGGAACCAGCATCCGAGCCGACATCCGGCTCGGTCAGCGCGAAGGAGCCGATGACCTCGCCCGTCGCCATGCGTGGCAGCCAGTAGTGTTTCTGCGCCTCGGTGCCGTCGACGATGATGCCATGCGAGCCGATGCCGTTGTTGGTGCCGATGACGGAGCGGAAGGCGGGAGAGGCATAACCGAGTTCGAAGGCGACGAGCACTTCCTCCTCCATCGTCAGGCCAAGCCCGCCAAAATCTTCCGGAATGGACATGCCGAAGAGGCCGAGCCCACGCATGTCCTCGATGATTTCAGAAGGAACGGCGTTTTCGTCTTCGACACGCGCCTCGGCCGGCAAGAGGCGTTCGCGCACGAACCGGCGCACCACCTCAACCAGGGCGTTCAGCACTTCGGCGTCCCGGATCATCGCAATTCTTCCTCTTTGGCGGCTCACGAAAATTTCTGTTGCATCCAAAGGCTGGCACAGCTTAGTGTGCCATTCAACAGAAATCGGAATTTATTTCCATAAACGAAAAATCGGCGCCCGAGACCTACGACGCGGCTCCCCTGTGAACCCGAGGATACGAATGGCACGTCAGATACCGCTCGCACCGTCCGCGCCCTGGTTCCGGCTGGAGCTGGAGGAAGCGGACTGGAGCGAGGAACAGGCCCAGGACCTCGTCCACTGGTATGGCCAGATGCTGCTGATCCGCCGCTTCGAGGAAAAGCTGCTCGATCTGGAAAAGGCCGGCCTTATCCACGGTCCGGCGCATGCCAGCATCGGCCAGGAAGCGGGTGCCGTCGGCGCGATGTCGGCGCTCGGCACCGACGACAAGATCAACGGCACGCACCGCGCCCACCACCAGGTGCTGCTGAAACTGCTTAATCCTTCGGTCCCGGACGGCTTCGACATCCGCAAGGACGCCTTCACACCCGGCATGGACGATGCGATCTACCGCTTCATGGCGGAGATCATGGGTCTGACGCCCGGCTATTGCGGCGGCCGCGGCGGCTCCATGCACATGCGGTTTTCCGGTGCGGGCGTCGTCGGCACCTCGGCCATCGTCGGCGGTAACCCGCCGCATGCGGCAGGCTATGCGCTCGCCGACAAGATGCTCGGCCGCGACCACATCTCCGTCGCCTTCTTCGGCGATGGCGCAGCCCAGAACGGCGCCAGCTACGAGGCGATGAACATCGCCGCCGCGCAGAACCTGCCGGTGATCTTCTTCATCGAGAACAACCTCTACGGCGTCGCCACCCATATTTCCGACGTGACGCGCGAGACGCGGCTGTCGTCGCGTGGCGCGATGCTCGGCATCGCCGCGATCGAATGCGACGGCATGGACGTCGTCGCCGTTCACCGGGCGATGGTCGAAGCCCGCCGCATCATCCGCGAGACGGGTGGCCCGGTGGTTGTCGAAGCGCTCTGTTACCGCCATTTTCACCAGTCCGGCTCCCGCACTGGCAGCGACTTCGGCTATCGCACGAAGGAAGAAGAGACCGCATGGCGCGAGCGTGACCCGATCGCACTCGCCGAAGCCCGCCTGACAGCGCTCGGCCTCCTCTCCGCCGAGGACCTTGCGCATATCGACGCGCTGGTGAGCGACCGGGTCGCATCCGCCGCGGCACGGTTGACCGAGCCGGTTCCCGGCGGCAATGCGCTCAGGATTCCGGAGCGCCTCTGGCCCGATCCGGCGACGCGCGACCATGGCATTCTCGGAGACCTCTCCGAACTGTCCGGCAAACGCATGCTCGACCACGACGACATGCGGCCCGGTGCCACCGAGAAGGTGAAGTTCGTCACCGCCGCCTCCGAGACGCTGGCGGCCGCGATGGCGCGTGACCCGCGCATCATCGTCATGGGCGAGGATGCCCACCAGATGCGCGGCGGCGTCAGCGGCTTCACCAAGGGTGTGTTGGAGCGCTGGCCCGAGCGCGTCCTGCCGATGTCGATCGCGGAAAACGGGTTTACGGGCGTGGCGCTAGGTGCAGCGCTCAACGGGCTGCGGCCGGTGGTCGAGATCATGTTCGGCGATTTCTGTTTCACCGCCGCCGACCAGATCGCCAATGGCGTCGGCAAGGTGCGCCACATGTTCGGCGACGGTTTTCCCGTGCCGATCGTCATGCGCGTGCGCATCTCGCCGCACACCGGCTACGGTTCGCAGCACTCCGGCGATCCGTCCTCGCTGTTCGGCATGTTCCCCGGCTGGCGCATCGTCACGCCGTCGAACGCCTTCGACTATATCGGCCTGATGAATTCCGCCCTCGCCTGCGACGACCCCGTCGTCGTGTTCGAGCATACGGAGCTCTACCAGAAGGAATTCGACGTCCCGCGTGGCGACCGAGAGTTCTGCATGCCCTTCGGCTCGGCGCGCATCGTGCGCCCCGGTAGCGCCTGCACGGTGCTCGCGACCTCCGTCATGGTCCAGAACGCCGTCAAGGCGGCCGAGGAGGCGGGGATCGATGCCGAGGTCATCGACCTGCGCAACATCGATCATCATGGCATCGACTGGACGCTGATCGGCAACTCCATCGACAAGACCGGCCGGGTGGTCATCGCCGAGCAGACTGCGCGCAGCCTGTCGATGGGCGGCACCTGGGCGGCGGAGATCCAGGAGCGCTTCTTCGACTGTCTCGATCACGAAATCCTGCGCGTGACCGGAGGGCTTGCCGCCCCCACGGTTTCGGCCGCCCTCAACCGTGCTGCACTGGCGACGGTTGCCGATGTGCGGGACGCATTGCTCAGAATTGCGGAATAACAAGTGGAACGGGCATCCGCGGCCCATCAAACTGGAGGTATAAACCGATGAAACGACTTCTTCTGCCGAAATCCAGACTGGCCTTCCTCGCCCTCGCTCTCTCGGCCAGCGCGCTCGGCGGGCTCATGCAGCCCGCAGCCGCCGAGGAGCGTGCGCTCGTCATCGCCCGCGACATGGACGTCAACTCGCTCGACCCGGCGCGCGCCTGGTGCGACACCTGCCAGATCTACAACACGTCCGTCTACGAGCAGCTCGTCACGCTCGACAAGGACAACAAGGTGCAGCCGTTGATCGCCTCGAGCTGGGAGGTCAACAAGGAACAGACCCAACTGACCTTCAAGCTCGACCCGGCGGCGAAATTCTCCGACGGTTCGCCCGTGGAGGCGAAGGATGTGAAATGGTCGTTCGAGCGACTGAAGAACATCAAGGGCAACGGCGCCTTCATTGCCGACCCGATCAGCTCCATCGACATTCCCGATGCACAGACGGTCATCGTCAAGCTCGCCGCGCCGAACTCTGAATTCCTCAACCAGGCGGCCGCGGGCTTCCTTGGCATCATCAACAGTGACGTCGCTGGCGCCAACGGTGCGCTCGCCGACGCGACGGCCGTCGACAAGGACACCTCGGAAAACTGGTTCCTCGCCAACTCCGCCGGCAGCGGGCCGTTCGTTCTCGAATCCTACGAGCCGAACGCGGAACTGCGCCTGAAGCGCAACGAAAACTACTGGCGCAAGGCCCCGACGATCCCGCAGGTCGTCTTCCGCCAGGTCAAGGATGCCGTGGCGCAGGCGCAGATGCTGCAGTCGGGTTCGGCCGACATCGCCATGCAGATCGACCCGGAAACCGCCAAGACGCTCGAAGGCAGCGACATCGTGGTGGAGAAGGTGCCCTCCTATAACTTCGTCTACATTTCCCTCTCGCCGGGAGCGAAGGCCAACACCGTCAAGCTGACGCCCGAGGTGCGTGAAGCCATCTCGATCGCCATCGACCGGACATCGCTGATCGACTTCACCGTCGGCGGCGCCGGCCGTGCGATCGCCACGCCCATTCCGCTCGGCTTCCCGGGTGGTGATGGTCACGAGATTCCCGCCTATAACCCGGATCGCGCCAAGGAGCTGCTTGCCGCGGCCGGTGCCGGCGATGGCTTCACGCTGAAGTCAATCTACCCGGACATGAACGTCTACGGCGTCGACTTCTCGCTGATGATGCAGAAGATCCAGCAGGACCTGGCGAAGGTCGGCATCACGGTGGAACTCTCGCCGGTTCCCTTCGCCAACTGGCGTGAAGCGGCCAATGGTGACCATATTCCGCTAACCGCCGTCTTCTTCGCCCCCGACTTCTTCGGCACCTCGCAATATGTCGACGTCTTCGGCCTGTCTGAAGGCTCCGTCTGGGCGAAACGCGCCGGCGGCGAGACCGATCCGTCGATCATCAACCCGCAAACCGGCAAGCTGCGCGAACAGGCGCTTGCCGCCGCCACGCCGGAAGAGGCGGAAAGGTTGTGGTTCGAGGCCGGTGAGCAGATGGCGAAGGCCCGGATCATCATTCCGATGGTCAGCCCGGACCTCATCCTGGCGCATAGCCCAAGCGTCAAGGGCGTTCGCTACAGCGCCTGCTGCAACCTGCCACTCGCCGAAATCTCGAACTGATCGCCCTATCGGGAGAGGCGCAAATGCCTCTCCCGCCAAGAAAGGAACGCAAGATGACAGCGAGACTGCTCAACAGCCGCGACGCGGAACTTCTGGAACGCGCCCAGCGCGTCGTTCCGAACGGCGTCTGGGGACATATGGCGACCCGGGCGATCGCGCCGGGCTATCCCCAGTTCTTCTCGCGCTCGCAAGGGTGCCGGGTGTGGGATGCCGACGGCAACGAATATATCGACTTCATGTGCGCCTGGGGGCCGAACGTGCTCGGCTATCGCCATCCCGAAGTGGAGGCCGCAGCTCTTGCCCGCATCGACCAGGGCGATATCGGCAACGGCCCGACGGACACGATGGTCGAGCTCGCCGAACTGCTCGTCGATACGCTTGACCACGCCGACTGGACACTCTTCCAGAAGAACGGCACGGATGCGACGACGGTCTGCGTCACCGTCGCGCGTGCCTCCACCGGCCGCCGCAAGATCCTCGTCGCCCATGGCGCCTATCATGGGGCCGTTCCGTGGTGTTCACCGTCACTCATAGGTGTGACGACGGAGGATCGCGCCCATCTCATCCTCTTCGACTACAACAATATCGAAAGCCTCGACGCCGCCGTCGATGCGGCCGGCGATGATCTCGCGGGCATTCTGCTCACCGCCTTCCAACACGATGTCGGCAAGGACCAGCACCTGCCGGAGGCCGACTTCCTCGCCCATGCCCGCGCCGTCTGCGACCGCACGGGTGCCGCCCTCATTCTCGACGATGTGCGCGCGGGCTTCCGCCTCGACGTGCGGGGAAGCTGGGCACGCTACGGCGTGAAGCCGGACCTCGCGGCCTATTCGAAATCGATTGCCAACGGCTGGCCGCTCGCCGCTGTCGCGGGTGCGGACCGGTTCCGGGAGGGCGCCGGCAAGATCTTCACCACGGGTTCCTTCTGGTATGGCTCCGCCGCCATGGCTGCGGCCGTCGCCACAATCCAGATCCTGCGCAACAGCGACGCGCTCGCCCATACCGAAGCGATGGGCAGCCGGTTCCGCGACGGTCTTGCGACGATCTCCGCCCGCCATGGCTTCACGCTCCGCCAGACGGGTCCGGTGCAAATGCCCATGGTCCTCTTCGACGGGGACCAGGATCTCAGGATCGGCAACGCCTTCTGCGTGGCGGCCCTGCGCCATGGCATCTACCTTCACCCGAAGCACAACATGTTCCTGTGCGCCGCGCATACCGCGGAAGACATCGACAAGGCGCTGGACGCCGCCGACGGCGCCTTCGCCGACATCGTCTCCGCCGGCATCCTCGCGGCCTGAGCGACGCTGCTTTTCAAAGCCTGCACGCCGCCCATGGGCGGCGTGCAAGGGCGCTTGATCATATGCTTTTCAGGGAGGACGGATCATGTCTTACACGGACCAGATCTTCACAGACTATCACCGGCGCGTGAAAGAGCTCGAGGCCAGCGACAACCCGTTCGCCAAAGGCATCGCCTATATCGCAGGCGAATACGTGCCGCTCAACGAGGCGCGCATTCCGATCCTCGACCAGGGTTTTTTGCATTCCGACCTGACCTATGACGTACCCGCCGTCTGGAACGGCCGGTTCTTCCGCCTCGACGATCACCTCGACCGGTTCGAGAAGAGCTGTGCACAACTGCGTCTGAAAAGCCCGCTGCCGCGGCAGGAAATCCATGACCGGCTCGTCGAAATGGTGGCGAAGAGCGGCATCCGAGACGCCTATGTCATGCTGATCGTGACGCGCGGCCTGCGGTTCGTGCGCCAGTATGCGCCGGAGGAGTGCGACAATTTCTGCTACCTCATGGTCATGCCCTATCTCTGGGTGATGGACGAGGCGACGCAGAAGACCGGCGGCACCGCCGTCATCACCCGCACGGTGCGCCGCGTGCCGCCAGGCGCAATCGACCCCACCGTCAAGAACCTGCAATGGGGCGATTTCACCCGCGGCCTGCTGGAGGCACGCGATCGCGGCGCCATGTACCCGATCCTGACCGACGGAGACGCAAACCTCACCGAAGGCTCCGGCTTCAACGTCATCCTGATCAAGGACGGCAGGCTTTACACGCCGAAAAAGGGAGTGCTGGAGGGGGTCACACGCAAGTCGGTGCTCGCCATCGCCGAAGCGCTCGGCTATCCCTACACGATCGACGACGTACCGGTGGAACTCGCCTACCAGTGCGACGAAATCCTGTTCGTAACAACCGCCGGCGGCGTCATGCCGATCACGACGCTCGACGGCCAGCCGGTCGGCGACGGCAATGTCGGCCCCATCAGCAAGGCCCTCTGGAAGGGGTACTGGGATGCTCATGCTGATCCCTCGGTAAGTTTTGCAGTCCACTACTGAGTGGGCTGTTTACAGGATCGCCATACGTTCCACGCAAGAGGCTTCGACATACGCCGGCTGACGGCCCCGTGGAGTGTGTTTCACTTCCGTGGGGTCGATTTTCGCTCTAATTGCGAGGACATAAGAATGGTTTTCACTTCACTCCAACCGCAACGAACTCCAGGACCACGAGCGTGACCAGCGAAGCGCCGGATAGCACCAGCAGCACGAACGCCGCGAAGCGCAAGGTTTGCGCCGAGAGTGCCGGGGACCAGCGACTGACCAGATAGGTCGAGACCAGGACGGCTGGCAACCCGGCGCCCCCCCACAGAAGCGCATGAGGCGGCCAATCACCGTGTGCCGCTACAAGGCCGAGGCGGAACAAGGAGTTGAGCGAGAAGATCTCCACCAGCGTCTCGCGAGCCACCCGGTGCGGCAGGGGCTGGCGGTAGAATTGGAGGACCAGCGGCGGCCCCGCCGTGGAGAAGAGGCCGCCCATCAGACCGCCGAACGAACATGAAAACAGGCGCGCCCGACGGCTGCACCAATGGCAACGGTCGCCGGATCAATGGAGGCTCGACGCGACGATGGCAAAGCCGAGAATGAGACGCAGCACCGACAGCGACGACGACGCCAGCAGCGTCAGTAGGCTGTAGCCGACAACGATCATAGGCAGGGTAACGGCAAGCGACAGAAGGAACGGCCTTGCCGCGATATCCCGCCAGCCTCTTGCCAGCTGGCCCCCATCTCATCCGTCTTATCCACGGTGTGGCCCCTTGACTTGAGCAGTAGCTTTGTCATTTCGGCGATCATCACAGCTAGCCGTTAAAACGACGTCAACGTTACAGCACCGATGAATGCGCTGCGCAAGGACGAGCCCTTGCGACATGGGGACGGCGCCATCGGAGTAACACGTTTCATCAACAGGCAGTTCGGTATGTATCTGCGACGTCTGAAGCAGCACCGACAAGCCCATTGCGCAACCATCGTAGCTTTCGCAGCAAGGCCATCAGAAGCCACGTTCGGCGTCGCTTTTCCAGCGGACGGAGCGGGTCTCCCATGGCTGGATGATCGCGTGTTCCACGACCAGCATGACGCCGACAAAAGCGATGGAATACGCGATCACGTGGGCGGTCTGGAACTGCTGGAAATACAGATGGATGCGAAAGCCGATGCCACTGGAGCGGCCCAGGAATTCGACGACAAGAACGATTTTCCAGATGACAGCGACACCATTGCGCGCGGCCACCGCCAGCCATGGCCCCAGTTGCGGCAGGACGAGATGGCGAAATCGCTCGCCGCGCGACAGCCTTGAGACGAATGCCAGATCATCCAGCGCCGGATCGAAGGACCGCACGCCCTGCCGCACCGTGATCAGAACCATCGCCGTCTTGTTGAGCGTGACGGCGACGATCGCCGCAAGCTCGTTGAGCCCGATCCAGAGATAGCAGAGCACGATCAGAACAAGTGCCGGCAGGTTCAGGAAGATCGTCACCCATGGATCGACCCAGCGGTCGAGCACCCGGTACCGCCCCAGGAGGAAGCCGAGCAGGCAACCCGCCGCCATTGCGAGGCTGAACGCGACCGCCACGCGCAGCAGCGTTGCCAACAGCGCCCGCGGCAGCCGCCCGGCGACAAGCTCCGACCAGAAGACATGCGCCACATCGATCGGCCCCGGGAGGACGGTCGGATCGGCTTTGACGGCCGAGAGCGCTGCCCAGAACAATCCGAACAGGCCGAGGGATAGAAGGAACACACCTCCTTGGAGACGACCTTCGAGGCTCTTTAGCGACATGCGAATTCTCCCGGACAGATCATAGCCGTGGAGGCGCCCGCCCGATCCGCGACCTTGGTCGTATGGCGACCTTTGCGCTGACGCAGTGAAATCGGGGCTGGAGGATTGCGCCATGAGACGACGCCTGGCCCTGCTGAGCATTCTCGTTTTCGGCATGCTTGTCTGCGCTCACATCGCCGCGGCGGCACCGCTCGATCGCGACGCGCTTGCGGACATGATTGTGCCGCCTTACGTGCTGGGCGAGCCGGTGAACGAGAACGGCGTGTGGACGCTGTTGAATTCCGGCGGTGCGGAGGCCGGCTATGTCTTCGAGACCGGGGCGCTTGCGCCGCTTCCGGGCTTCTCCGGCGCGCCCATCAACATGCTTGTAACGATCGATCGGGATGGTCGCTTTCTCGATGTGCGCCTCATCGCCCATAACGAGCCGATCTTCGTGTCCGGCCTCGGGCAAGCGCCGCTGCGCGCCTTCCTCGAACAATATCGCGGGCACTCGATCCGCGAAGCACTCGTCGTCGGTACGCCTTATGGCGCGGCGTCGGGTGGCTCCGACCTCGTCTATCTCGATGGGGTAACCAAGGCCACGGCCTCCGTTCGCATTGCCCATGAATCGATCCTCGCCGCGACGCTCGCCGTCGCGCGCGAAAAGATGCAAGGCGTAGCAAGCGGCCCACCGGTGCATCCCGATCCGTCGGTCGACGAAAAACTCGATTGGGCGGCGCTTGTCGAACGAGGGCTGGCGAGAAACCTGAAGATTACGAATGCCGAGCTCGACAGCGGCTTCAAAGGGACGATCTGGGTCCACGACGACCCCGAGGCGGCGGATGATCCGCAGGGCCTCTTCCTCGATCTCTGGGCGTTGGATATCGGCCCTCCCTCTGTCGCCCGGGCAGTCCTGAGCGAGGAGAGTTTCACCGACCTCCAGCGCCTGCTGCGCGTATCGCCCGACGACGAGCCCATCCTTGTCATCGACCGGGGCCGCCACGGGCTCGTTTCCGAGGATTTCGTGCGCAACACCGCGCCGGACAGGCTTTCGGCCATGCAGGATGGCCTGCCCGTCGCGCTGCGCGATGCCGACATGACGGTCGACGTCAGACGGGACGTGCCGCAGGGAACGACGATGATCCTGAGAACAGACCGCCGCCTCGGCTTTGATCCCACGCGTGAGTGGACATTGTCGGCGCAGGCCGTGCGCGCCCACGGCATGCTGAAGCCGGAAATGGGGTCTGCCCACTTTCCACTCGTCTTGAAGGCGGACGCCGCTTTCTATGTCCGCCCGGAACTGTCGATTGCGCTGCCGCCTTGGCAGGCGGCCATCGTCGACCGGAGATGGGACCTTGCAGGATTGGGCCTGCTGCTTGCCGGGTTGCTCGGCGGCGTCGGCCCCGGCATGCAGCGGCTCGCCGCGCCGGCTGTATTGCGTCCCGCGCGGCTCGCCTTCCTGGCCGTCATGCTGGTCTTCGTCGGCTGGTGGGGCCAGGGCCAGCTTTCCATCGTCACACCGCTCGCGGCGCTTCGGGCTGCAAATGGCGGTGGCAGTCTGGCGGTCCTGCTGTACGATCCCTTCTCCCTCCTGATCTGGGGCGCTGCCACTGTCAGTTTCGTGCTGTGGGGACGGGGCCTGTTCTGCGGCTGGCTCTGCCCGTTCGGCGCCATGCAGGAATTCGCCCACCATGCCGGCCGCCTCCTGCGGCTGCCGCAATGGAACCCTTCCCCCATGTGGGACAGGCGGCTGAAGACTGGCGCGTGGCTCTCCCTCGCCGGGTTGGTCGCCGTCACCTTCCTTGCGCCCGACAAGATCGAGACCGCCGCCGAGATCGAGCCCTTCAAGACTGCGGTTACCACGCTCTTCCAGCGGGAGTGGTATTATGTCGCCTATGCCGTCTTCTGGCTCGTCCTCGCGGCGACGACCTTCAAGGGCTTTTGCCGCTACGTCTGCCCGCTTGGCGCGGTCATGGCCCTGGGCGGGATGTTGCGCACGCGTAGCTGGATACCGCGCCGAGCGGAATGCGGCTCGCCCTGCCAGCTGTGCCGGGTGCGGTGTCCTTACGGTGCCATTCGCAAAAACGGCAACATCGCCTACAGCGAATGCTTCCAGTGCCTCGATTGCGTTTCGATCCACGATGATGCGACGCAATGTGTGCCGCTGGTGCTGGCGAACCGCAAACGCGCACCGGCTCGAGCACAGGACAAGGTGGAGATACCGGCATGAAACGGCGACGCTTCCTGTTCATTGCCGCGGCGGCGGCCTTTCCGGCTGCCGCCCGCGCTGCGGTCACGACCTGGCAGGCAGATATGTTCGGCGGCACCGTGCGCGTGGACCTACGTGGCCCGCATGGCCTTGCGCAGACCGTGTCTGGAACGATCGGTGACACAATCGCCGAGATCGAGGCCGCCGCCAGCCTGTTCAAGACCGGCTCTGCCCTCAACAGGCTGAACGCCGCGGGTCATCTCGACGATCCACCGCCTGCGCTTCTCGACCTGCTTCGCCTGTCCGGCGAGATATATAAGGCGACGGGCGGGCGGTTCGATTCGACCGTGCAGCCGCTCTGGCGCGCACTTGCCGAGGGCCGCAATATCGCGCAGGCACAGACCGCCATTGGCTGGGAACGGGTGCATATAGGCCCGCCCGTCCGGCTGGACGACGGGCAGGCGCTGACCTTCAATGGCATCGCACAGGGTTATGCGGCTGATCGAGTACGAACGCTGCTTCAGGAAGCAGGCTACGGCCAGGCGCTGGTGGAAATGGGGGAGTTCGCTGCCATTGGCGGGCCGTTCAGGGTCTCCGTGGAGGACCCGGCATTGGGCCAGATCGCTACCCGCCGCCTTGTCGGCAACGCCATCGCAACGTCCAGTCCCTCGGCCATGATGTTGGGTGCCGGTTTCCACATTCTTGGCCCGCATGGCGAACGGGTTCGCTGGTCGACCATATCGGTGGAAGCGGAAAGCGCCGCGATGGCCGATGGCCTTTCCACCGCCTTCTGCCTGATGCCGGCAGACGAAATCCGCGCGGCGCTGGCGCAGGCAACGGGCGTGGCCCGCGTAACGGCGGTAGACCTCGCCGGCGACGTCTCTACTTTCTAAAGCTATCGCTGCGGCGGCGTGAAGGTCAGGCCGTGCTCGGCGAAGATGCGCGCGATCTCTCCACTGGCAAGCGCGCTGTCGATCGCCTCGTCGATGGCGTAGGCGAGGTCCTTGTGCTGGAAATTCACACCGACACCGATGGTCCAGCTGCTTCGCGCAAAACCGACGAGCGGTGGGGAATGCGCCTTCAACCCAAGTCCCGGATGGCGGGCAAGCCCCACCTCCAACTCGGCGCGCGGTCCCATCGCCGCCTTGGTGTCTCCTGCAGCAAGGCCATCCACCGCCGCCTCGGTCGAGCGATAGCGATGGATTTTGTCGACAGGGCCGATCAGTGAGGTGAGATAAAAATCGGCAATCGAGTCGTTCTCCACGGCAACCGGATCGAACCGGAAGACCGGCGGTGTCGGACCCTTCTCCTCATAGTCGGAAGCGCGATAGGCGATTGCGATGTTTTCGCTCGCATATTGCCCGGTGAAGGTGACCTGCTCGATTCGGCAGACAAGGGCGCTATCATAGGGTACGTGCAACATCGCGTCGCTGACGCGGCCACCGACGACGGCGCCCCTCCAGACATAGTTCAGAAGATCCGCTTCGAGATTTTCGCCGGCCGCGACGAGGCGGAACCTCGCCTCGACGCCTAGAGCCTTGGCGACCAGCCTGCCGATGTCAACATCCACGCCGACCGCCATGCCCTTCTCCTCGTAGGACCAGGGGGCATAGTTCTCGTAGACGGCAAATTCGATCCAGCCGTCCTCGATGATCTGGTCGAATTTGCGCCCGACATCCTGCGCGAAGGTATTCTGTGGCTTGGCCTGTGGCACGTAGTCTTCACAACGCGCAAAGGCACCGCCCGGAAGGGCGATGCCGATTGCAAGGGCCAGAAGGGTGCGGCACATCATGGCCGTCTTACTGCGATGCGGAAAGGCCGACCGTCAGCACCTCCGCCGCCTTCTTCCAGCTTTCGGGCTTTTCCGAGAGAACCCGCGCGGCCTCGAAGGTAACGCTGTCGGCTACGGGTGCGCCGGAGGCGGTCTTCACGTCGGTGGAAATGGTCTCCAGTTCCTTTTTCAGCGCTGCTGTATCCGCAACCTTGCCGCTGCCGAGTTCGTCCCGGATTTCGTGCAGACGGGCTGAATGAGCGTCGAGTGCGCCGTCTTCCGGCCGCGTTTCCACATAGGTGCGGATGGCCCAGGCCGCCTTCTGGCCAAGAATGTCGCCGAAGCCCGGCATCTTCGTCGTGCCATCCTGGGTGTAGCCGTGGCGGAAGCGTTCAACGAACCATTCGTCACCGACCTCCTCCGCCTCGAGGAAGCGCAGGTCCGGCGCAAGACCGCCCGATACGGCGCCAAGGCCATGACAGCGTGCGCAGTTCTGATTGTACCCCGAGGAGCCGATCTCGACAGCCTTCAACCAGACCTCATGGCCGGCTTTCGCCTCGCGATAGGGGTTTTCGGTCAACCACTCGTCGCCCACTTCCGGCAGCGCATCGGTGTTGACGGGTTGCGGCGCGACATCGCCGTGAGCGATCACCAGACTTGTCGTCGCCATGAGGATGACTGCAGCGATCCCGCCGCGAATGATATTGGCCGACATACGGTCCTCCGTCCATTTCCAGCTGCGTTTTTGTACGGCAGCTGGGACGGGGCAGGCTATGGGACCTAGGTCGCGACGCCCTATGGCACCAAGGTCGTATTTCGAGCCCCCCGACATGCCGCCATCCTGATTTCGGGAGGACGCGACATGAGTGAAAGGGTCAAAGCTTGGCGGGGAGGCATATGCTTTGCCGTCGCGTTAGCCTGTTGGGGGCCATCGGCCTCAGCCGAGATCGCGATACCGATGACCTATCTCCGGCAGGAGGCGGAGCTGCCGCCGGTGCTCTCCAATCTCGATCCTATCCCGGAGGACCGTGGCATTGCCGGGGCGGAGGTGGCGCTCACCGACACCAAGACCACTGGCAGCTTCATGGGCCACGACTTCAGCCTCGCGTTCGTTTCGGTCGAGCCCGGCGGTGATTTCCTCGATGCCGCCCGCAAGGCACTTGCCGCCTCCAGGATCGTCTTCGTCGATGGATCGCCAGAAGAGATCCTCTCTATCGCCGACCTGCCCGACGCCCGGGACGCGCTTCTGTTCAATGTCGCATCGGGGGCGCGGCGCCTGCGTGATGCCGATTGCCGCACGAATGTCCTGCACACCATGGCGGAAGACGCCATGCGCACCGATGCGCTGATGCAGATGCTGAAGGCGCGACGCTGGACACGCACGGTGCTGGTTGTCGGGCCAAAGCCGGAAGACCAGGCCTTTGCCGAGACGCTACGCGCCTCCGCCCAGAAATTCGGCGTCGAGATCCTCGCCTCCAAGGACTGGACCTTCGACACGGACCTGCGACGGGCCGCAGGGCAGGAAATCCCGCTCTTCACGCAGGACTTTCCCGACCACGACGTTCTTCTGATCGCCGACGAGGCCGACGACTTCGCCCGCTATGTGCAGGACAATACCTGGCTGCCCCGCCCGGTGGCCGGCTCGGACGGCCTACGAGGCGAAGGCTGGGCGCCGGTACTGGAACAGTGGGCCGCCGTGCAGCTCCAGAACCGTTTCGAAAAGGCGGCGGGACGCGAGATGAGTTCGCGCGACTATGCCGCCTGGACGGCGTTGCGCACCATCGGCGAAGCCGTCACACGCACCAATTCCGCCGACCCGACCGTGCTTCGCGACTTCATCCTTTCGGACAAATTTGCGCTCGACGGTTTCAAGGGCCGCAGCCTCACCTATCGCGGCTGGAATGGCCAACTGCGCCAGCCGATGGCGGTCGTCAACGCCCGCGCGCTTGTCGAACTCGCGCCGCTCGAGGGCTACCTGCACCAGACCAATGAAATGGACACGCTGGGCCTTGACCGGCCCGAAAGCACCTGCACTGCCTTTGGAGGATGAGATGAGATTTCCGGCCCTGCTGATCGCGCCCGTGCTGGCCGCATTGCCCCTTCAGGCGATTGCCGGTGAAATCTGGGTGACGAACGAAAAGGACGACACCATTTCCGTTATCGACACGGAGAAGCTGGAGGTCGTTCGCACCATCAAGACCGGCGAGCGGCCACGCGGCATCACCTTCAACTCCGACCATAGCCGCGTCTATATCTGCGCGTCCGACAGCGACACGGTCCAGGTCATGGATCCAGCGACCGGCGAGGTGCTGCACGACCTGCCGTCGGGAGAGGATCCCGAGCAGTTCGTGCTTGCCCCCGACGACAGGCATTTGTGGATCGCCAACGAAGACGATGCGGTGACGACTGTCGTGGACGTCGAGACCCGCAAGGTCGTGGCGCAGATCAATGTCGGCATCGAGCCAGAGGGCATGGCGGTTTCGCCCGACGGCAAGATCGTCATCACCACGTCGGAAACGACGAATATGGCGCACTGGATCGATACCGACACCAAGAAGATTTTTGCCAACACGCTGGTCGATTCCCGTCCCCGCCATGCCGAATTCGCCAAGGGCGGGACGGAGCTTTGGGTCTCCTCGGAAATCGGCGGCACGATCACGGTGTTCGACGTGGCGACGCAGGCGGAAAAGGCCAAGATCCGCTTCGAGATCACCGGTGTCAACGCCGACCTCGTCCAGCCGGTCGGCTTCGAATTCACGCCCGACGGCAAGACCGCCTTCGTCGCGCTCGGCCCGGCAAACCATGTCGCCGTGATCGACGCCGATACGCTCGAGGTCAAGAACTATGTCCTCGTTGGTCGGCGGGTCTGGCATCTCGCCTTCTCGCCCGATCACAAGCAGCTCTTCACCACGAACGGCGTCTCCGGCGACGTGACCGTCATCGACGTCGCCTCGCTGGAACCCACGAAATCCATCAAGGTCGGCCGCTTCCCCTGGGGCGCGGCGAGCCGGCCGTAGCAGTGAAAGAGGAGAACAAGATGAAAAGAGCTATCCTGGCAGCCGTAGCGCTAGCCGCCCTGCCGTTCGTAGCGCTGGCCGATGACGATGATGACGCCAAGCCGGAAGCCGGCATGGGGCTTGCCGGTCTCCTTTCGAAATCCAATCGCGAAAAACTGCCCGATCTCACCCTCTCGGCCGGCCAGCCGGTATCAAGCGGCCCGCTGACGCTGAAATCCGGCAAATATTACACGCTGGAGATCAAGGCGGACGGCAGCCAGGAGCTGGCGCTCGAGGGGGCCGGCTTCTTCCGCGCCATCTGGGTCAACGAGATCGTCATCGAAGGCATCGAGATCCGGCCGCTCGGCGTCGATTCCATCGAATTCGACGAGGCCGGCGAGGCGGAAATCAGCTTCATCGCCATCAAGCCGGGCAGCTACCAGCTCAAGGTGCCCGGCAGCACCGGCGATACGCAACAGGTCTCGATCACCATAGAATGAGCAGAACATGAGCGGCTTGACGGTAGAGGATATCAGCCACGACTGGGGTGCACGGCCTGCACTCAATGGCGTCTCCTTTTGCGTCGAGCGTGGCCGCTTCTGTGCCCTGCTCGGGCCGAATGGCGCCGGAAAATCGACGCTGTTCGGTATGCTTACCCGGCTCTTCGTGCCGCGGACCGGTCGCATCGGCATCGCCGGTCATGACTTGGCGCAAGCGCCGCGCGCAGCACTTTCCCGCATGGGCGTGGTGTTCCAGGCCTCAACGCTTGATCCGGACCTCACCGTCAAGCGCAACCTGCTTTATTTCGCCGCCCTGCACGGGCTTTCGGGACGGGAGGCTGAGGCGCGCGCCATGGCGGCGCTCGACCGGCTCGGCATGGCGGAGCGGGCGGGAGAGAAGACCGCGAAACTCAACGGCGGTCACCGTCGACGCATGGAGATCGCCCGCGCGCTCATCCACCGGCCCGAGGTGCTCTTGCTGGACGAGCCGACGGTCGGACTGGACGCAGCCTCACGCGCCGCCATAACGCAGCATGTCCACGATCTTGCGACCGGGGGGCTGACGGTGCTGTGGGCGACCCATCTGGTCGATGAGGTGTGGCCGCAGGATCGCCTCGTCATTCTCCACCGTGGCCGGGTGCTTGCCGATGGCGAGGCCAGCGAGATCGGCGGCGCGGACCTCACCGGCCGCTTTCTTGCGCTCACGGGAGACCAGCCATGATCGTGGAGGCAGGCGTCGGCTTTTTCTCCTCGCACCCTGTCATCGCGCTGCGCGCGATCGTTCACCGGGAAGCGTTGCGATTTCTCGGCCAACGCGGTCGGCTCGTCGCGGCGCTCGTGCGCCCGCTCGTCTGGCTTTTCGTCTTCGCGGCCGGTTTCCGGGCCGCACTCGGCCTCTCGATCACGCCGCCCTACCAGACCTATATCACCTATGAGATCTATATCGTGCCGGGGCTGGTCGGCATGATCCTGCTGTTCAGCGGCATGCAATCCTCGCTGAGCCTCGTCTACGACCGCGAGATGGGATCGATGCGACTGTTGTTGACGGCGCCTTTGCCACGCTGGTGGCTGCTCTTCTGCCGCCTCCTTGCCGGCAGCCTGATAGCGGTGGTGCAAGCCTATGCCTTTCTGGCGATCGCCGCCCTCTACGGCATCCGCTTTCCCTGGGTCGGCTATCTGCTGGCGGCCCCGGCCATGGCCGTTGCGGCCATGATGCTCGGTGCGCTCGGCTTGCTGCTCTCTTCCTTCATCCGGCAGCTGGAGAACTTTGCCGGCGTGATGAACTTCGTCATCTTCCCGATGTTCTTCCTCTCCTCCGCGCTCTATCCGCTGTGGAAGATGGCCGAGGCCTCGCCACGACTGAGGGACTTGTGCGCACTCAATCCCTTTACCCATGCCGTCGAACTCATTCGCTTCGCGCTCTATGCGAAGACAAATCCGACCGCGCTTGTGGTCACGCTCGCCGCTTTCCTCGTCTTCGGCCTTGTCGCTGTCTGGGGTTACGATCCGGCGCGCGGGCTGACGGCGCGAAAGACCTGACCGGGCCAACCTCACCAAGGAAAACTGCCATGCGCCTTGCCACTGTCGCCGCCGGCCTTCTGCTCTCTTTCGCCCAAAACGCCTGGTCTCAAACCGAGACGAATACAGACGGCACGCTCAATCCCGAGGAACTGACACTCAACCGCGTCATGAAGGATGTGATCGAGGGACGCACCAGCATGACCATCTGTGCAACCGGCTACTTCATCACCAAGTCCGGTCGGCACGAAATGGCGCGAGAGCTTTTCGAGCGCTGCGCCGCGGCCGGCTGGACCGGTGCGATGACCTGGATGTCGCAACTCGACGACAACGGGCTCGGCGGCCCGGAAGATCCGGACAGCGCCGCCGAGTGGGACCGCCGGGCGGCGGAAGCGGGCGATCCGATCGGCAAGATGAACTACGGGCTCGACCTGATGCGCGGTCGTGGCGTCGTGGAAAACCAGGCGCTTGGCCGCCAGTATATCGACGATGCGGCCCGCAGCGGCCTAGCCCCGGCCCAGCGCCTGCGGGCGGCCGATTACGATCTCGACGCAGTGACGCCGGACGCCGACAACTGGAAATACGCACCGGGCTTCTGATCCTCCTCGACGACCCGCGCCGGGCGGCCCTCAAGCCGGAGCACGCGGGAGGCGAGCCTCTCGGCTTCGGCCCGCACATGTGTGACAAGAAGAGTGGCGCAGGGCCGCCGTGCGGTAAGCCGCTCGAGCAGGCTCATCATCTCGCAGGCGAGCACCGGATCGAGACTGACGAAGGGTTCGTCCAACAGGAGAAGATCGGGCGCCGACGCGAAAGCCCGCGCCAGCGACAGACGGCGCTGTTGCCCGAGCGACAGCATGCCGGGATAGCGCTCGCCAAGCCCCGCCAACTCCACATCTTCGAGCCAGCGCCTGGCCTCTTCGCGCGAAACGCGCGCGATGATCGTGAGGTTGTCGAGGGCGGTCCGCCACGGTAGGAGAACAGGCTCCTGAAAGACCATTGCGAGCCGCTCTGTCACCTTCCGCCGCCCTGTGAAGCCGCGATCGAGCCCTGCCACGACGCGCAGCAGCGACGTCTTGCCGACACCTGACGGGCCGGTGAGCGCCACCGTCTCGCCCGGCGCCAGCGAAAGCGTCATGGGGCCGAGAACGCCACCCGGCCCGCCGCGCTGGAGATCCAGCCGGAGAACCGGCTCAGCTGCCGGAGTGATGGAAGACGCCATCGGGCAGTTCCTTCAGGTCCCCGACCAGATCGGCGCCGCCGAGTTCCGTCATCAGCTTGAGCAGCCGCGCCGCGGCCACTTCATCCACCGCCCCCTCTCCCGGCGCACCGGCGAGGAACGCCGCCTTTAGCGCTTCGAATTCCGCATCGCTCTCTGCCCGCATCATCGGCCGGATCCGCTCCCAGGCCGCCGGATCGGCGGACAGCTTGTTCTTCGCCTGGCGCGAGGCGGCAGCGATCGCTTCTCCCAGCCCCGGATGGGACTTCAGGACGTCGCCCCGCACCACATACCCGACGAGCGGCGTCTGCGGATCGAGCCCCAGCGCTTCGGCCGCCGTGCCGACGGTAAGCAATGTGCGCATGCCTGCCGCCTGCATGCGCGCGCCAAAGTTCCAAAAATTCAAGGCACCCTGTACCTCTCCGTCAAGCGCGGCCTTGTAGACGAGCGGCGGAGCGCCGAAGACTTGTTCGGTCGTTTCGGCCAGGTCGAAATGCTCAATCTTCTGCGCGTAAGCGCGCAGAATCAGCCAGCTCTTGTCGATCGGGCTTCCGGCGACGCCGATCTTCTGCCCTTTCAGGTCCGCAAGGCTTTTCGCCGCGCTATCCGCCGGCACCATCAGTCCGCCGACGGCGCGCGAATAGGGAATGAAGACAACATCCCGGCCGGCGGCCCGCTCGCGGGCTACCCAGAGCCAGTCGGAAACGATCATGTCCACCTCGCCGCCGACGAGGGCGATCTGCGCCGCAGGAGCGCCGGCGATATCGATCACCTCCATGCGGAAGCCGTTGGCCTCGTCGAAACCGTAGTGGCGGATGGTATCGGCCTCCCAATTCACGGTGCCGGAAAGCTGGAGCGCCGCGCGCAGGACGGGCGTTTCGGCGCGCACCGGCAGGCTGGACAACAACGCCGCAAGCGCCGCGCCGGCGAGCGTCTTAAGGATTGTCATGGCTCTCCTCCCCTTGCTCCCGTGAGCCTATCCGCCGTGCCTGCGGGCGGATATACGACCTATAGAGGGGGGCTGAACCCGCCGGATTCCGGCCACTACGACCAAGGTCCAATTCATCGGATCGGTGAGTAAGTGGATGATCCACACCATGGAGCCTGCATCCAACTGCGGGCATGGAGTGGGAGGATGTTATGAGGAGTGTCATTCTGGCTGCGGTGGCAGCCTTTGCCTGTGCGGGTGCCGTACAGGCCGGTGTAACGGAAGAGGATCTCGCCAAGGACGCCGAAACCGTCAGCGATATCCTGACCAACGGCATGGGCCGCAGCCTGCAGCGCTTCTCGCCGATGGAGACGCTGAACACGAAGAACGTCAAGAATTTGATGCCGGCCTGGGCCTTCTCGCTCGGTGGCGAAAAGCAGCGTGGCCAGGAAAGCCAGCCGATCATCTATGACGGCATCATGTACATTACCGGCTCCTACAGCCGTCTCTACGCCATCGATGTCAAGACCGGAAAGGAAATCTGGCAGTACGACGCGCGCCTGCCGGAAGGTATTCTTCCCTGTTGCGACGTGGTCAATCGCGGCGCTGCGATCTTCGGCGACAACGTCTATTTCGGCACGCTCGATGCCCGTCTCGTGGCGCTGAATCGCAAGACCGGCGATGTCGTGTGGAACAAGAAGCTCGCCGACTACAAGGAAGGCTACAGTTATACCGCCGCGCCGTTGATCGTGAACGGCCTCGTGGTCACGGGCAATTCCGGCGGTGAATTCGGTGTTGTCGGCGAGGTTCAGGCCCGCAACGCAGAGACCGGCGAACTCGTCTGGACACGGCCCGTCATCGAAGGCCACATGGGCACCTTCAATGGCAAGGAAAGCACGATGACCGGGACGCTGAACGCGACCTGGCCGGGCGACATGTGGAAGACCGGCGGCGGCGCGACGTGGCTCGGCGGCTCCTATGACGAAGACACCAAGACCCTCGTTTTCGGCGCCGGAAATCCCTCGCCCTGGAACAGCCACCTGCGCGGCGCCGGCAAGCCGGTCGAAGGCAACAAGGGTGACAACCTCTACGCCGCATCCCGCCTCGGCATCGATCCGGCGAACGGAGAGATCAAGTGGCACTTCCAGACCACGCCGCGCGAGGGCTGGGATTTCGATGGCGTCAACGAGGTCGTTCCCTTCGTCGACAAGGACGGCAACAAGCGCTTTGCGACGGCCGACCGCAACGGCTTCTTCTACGTGCTGAACCGCGAGGACGGCAAGTTCGTCGCCGCCCATCCCTTCGTGAAGAACATCTCCTGGGCCAAGGGCATCGATGAGACGGGCCGCCCGATCTACGACGAAGCCAATCGTCCGGGCGACGCTGCGGCCGCTGCCGATGGCGCAAAGGGCCAGCAGGTCTTCGCCGTTCCGTCCTTCCTCGGCGGCAAGAACTGGATGCCGATGGCCTACAGCCCGAACACCGGCCTGTTCTACGTTCCTTCCAACGAATGGGGCATGGACATCTGGAACGAGCCGATCACCTACAAGAAGGGCGCCGCCTATCTCGGCGCGGGCTTTACCATCAAGCCGCTCTTCGATGATCACATCGGCAGCCTTAAGGCGATCGACCCCAATAGCGGCGAGATCAAGTGGGAATACAAGAACGGCGCACCGCTCTGGAGCGGCGCAATGACCACCGCCGGCGGCCTCGTCTTCTTCGGAACGCCTGAAGGCGATTTCATCGCCCTCAACAACGAGACCGGCGAGAAGCTGTGGACGTTCCAGACCGGCTCGGGGATCGTCGGGCAGCCGGTCACCTGGGAGCAGGACGGCGAGCAATATGTCTCGATCATCTCCGGTTGGGGCGGTGCAGTCCCTCTCTGGGGCGGGGAGGTTGCCAAAAAGGTCAACTACCTCAACCAGGGCGGCATGGTCTGGACCTTCCGTCTACCCAAACAACTGGCGGCTTTGGAATAGGAAAACGGGCCGGGCGGAAACGCCCGGCTTCCTGCTTTTCGAGATGGCCGAACAAGGCCGGTGAAGACGGATGAATTCGATGCTAAGCTATCGCCAGCCCTTTCGGGAATTTCGCATGATGCCAGTCCCAGCCACCGAGACACCCGTACGCATATTGAAGTCGGCCTTGATCGTCGACGATCACCCATTGTTCTGCGATGCGCTATCGATGACCCTGACAGGCCCGGTCGGCATTCCCGAAGTCGAGGCCGTCGGCACGCTGGCGGCGGCGCTCGCGAGGCTCGAGACCGGCCCCCTCCCCGATGTCGTGTTGCTCGACCTCAACCTTCCCGACGTCAACGGGCTCGACGGGGTGGTGCGGTTGCGCCGCGCCCTGCCGGAAACCCCGATCGTCGTCGTCTCGTCGCTCGACGAAATCCGCGTCGTGCGGGCTGCGCTGAAGGCGGGCGTGAACGCCTTCGTTCCCAAGCACGCCTCCCGCGAGGAGTTCCGCGAAGCCTTCTCCGTCATCGCACGCGGAGAAATCCACGCGAGCCGCATGGCGCTCGAGGCCTCCGCGCCTACACCGTCCGAGGAAGCGGTCAAGCGACTGGCCCTGCTGACCCGCCAGCAGGCGCGCATCCTGCAACTCGTGTGTGCTGGCCGCATGAACAAGCACATCGCTTACGAACTTTCCATAGCCGAGACCACGGTGAAGGCGCACGTCACCGCCATCATGCGCAAGCTCGGCGTTCAAACGCGCATGCAGGCCGTTCTTTTCGCGCAAGAGGCGAGCTTCAGCACAATGCTGACGACGCCAGAGGGCTGCTTTCTGGAGGAATGAAATGCGCACTGGTGTCAGCGCGCCGTGGATGCTCTAAGCTTTGGGTGGGGGAAGCTCGGAGGAGGCCGTCACCCGTGGACGAACAGTATATCTCGCGTGCATTCGTATCGGCGCATAGCGACCGCCCGGTCGAGCAGCTTGCTGCCGGCCTTGGCCCCGGCCCATTTTCACTCGTGCTCCTGTTCGTTTCGTCCGAAGCCGACGTTGCGGGATTTGTTGCCGATACTGCACGAATCTGGCAAGGCGCCCGCATCGTCGGCTGTACGACCGCCGGAGAAATCTCCGGCGCCGGTTATGACGAAGGAAGCATCGTTGCCATCGGTTTCCACGCACGCCACTTCGCCGCCGAGACACTGCTCGTTCCGGATCTTTCGCAACTGGTTGCAAACGATCTCTCGGAGGCGCTCCTCCATATCCGGCACTCGCTCTCCCGGGACCACGGCCACCTGCCGGAAGAGTTCGCACTGCTTCTGGTGGACGGATTGTCCGCGCGCGAGGACGAGCTAGCCTCGGCGCTTGCGGCAGGCACCGGGACGATGCCGCTGATTGGCGGATCGGCGGGCGATGGCGCCAATTTCCGCGAAACCCTGGTTTTCGATGGCGAGCAGCTTCTGGCGAATGCCGCGGTGATTTCCATCATGCGCGGAGCCTGTCCCCTGCGGGCCTTCAAGATGGATCACATAAGACCGACAGAACGCAGGATGGTCGTGACACAAGCGGATTCGGCCGCCCGGATCGTGCGTCAGATCAATGCAGAGCCCGCGGTGCACGAATATGCCCGTCTCATCGGCATGCAGCCGGAGAGCGTCGACATTCTCACCTTCGCGATCCACCCGTTGACGGTGCGCATGGGCGAGCGCCATCACGTCCGCGCCATCCAGCGCGTCCTGCCTTCGGGCGAACTCCTGTTTTTTTCCGCAATCGACGAGGGCATGGTTCTGACCATCGCCGAGCCGAACAATCTCGTCGATCATCTGGCGAGCGAATTGCAGGCCCTGACGCGACCCGGCAATCCCGTCGCCGTGCTTGGCTTCGACTGCATCCTGCGACGTGTCGAAGCACAGGAAAAACAGATGACTGGCCGCGTTTCGGAGCTTCTGCGCCAGCATGGCGTCATCGGGTTTTCGACCTATGGCGAGCAGATCGGCCCGATGCACATCAACCACACGATGACCGGCTTTGCCTTCTACCCACCCGGCACGGTCGTTTCGGGAAGCGATCCATGACGCGCCTGTCCGAAGGGTTGCTAGGCCCCGGCGAAAGCGAGACGCGAAATCTCGAAAAGATGCTTGTCATCGCCGATGCCCTCATGCGTCACGTCGAGCAGAGTTCCGGCGACAAAGGGGTCGCCTTCGAGCAGTTCCGCCGAGCAGCCGTTCTGGAGGACCGGGTACGCCAGCGCACGCGTGATCTCGAAACGACGCTGAAACAGCTCAACGACGCCAACAGCGCCGCCGAACGGGCGAGGCGCGACCTTGGCCAGGCGATCGAGGCCGTCGATGAAGGTTTCGCGCTTTTCGACCCCGCCGACGTCCTGGTTCTCAGCAATTCCCGCTTCTGTCGTGACCTCGTCGATATCCGCACGAAACTGTCGCCCGGTATCACCTTTAGCGACTATGTGGAGATCGTCAGCCGGTCCACGATGCTCGCCCTTTCCGAAGGCGTGACAACCGATAGCTGGATGGCCGAGCGCATCCGGCTACATAGGACGCCGCAGGTCTTCAATGTCGGGCTTCGCGGCGACCGCTGGCTCCAGGTGAGCGAGCAACGCACCGCCGATGGCGGCACTGTCATCCTCCAGACCGACATTACGGACATCATCCGCATGGAGCGCTCGGAACGCGGCAAGCTGTTGGACGACCAGGCTCGCATGATCCGCGCAACGTTGGAGCACATCAACCAGGGTGTCGCTATCTTCGACGCCAACAGACGGCTGGCGGGATGGAACAGCCGCGCAGCACAGCTTCTCGACATTCCCCCGCGGTTGCTGCGCCGTGGCACACCCTTCGAACTGCTGGCCGACCGCATTGCCCGCTCGCTCACTCTCGGCGAGGGTTTTGACGTCGGCGTGTTGCGCAAATGGATCGCAGGAGGGCTGCCGCGCGAACCGTTGTCTTTCGAGATCCAGCATATGTCGGGCATCATCCTCGACGTCTTCGCGCAGGAAATGCCGGGACGCGGCTTCGTCATGTCCTTTGCGGACGTGACGCGCGAGCGCCTCGCCATTCACGCCATGATCCGGGCCAACAGCTCGCTCGAAGCGCGTGTGGCAGCGCGCACCGGAGATCTCGCCGCAGCACTCGCCGAAGCCGAACGCGCCAATTCAGCCCGCGTCCGCTTCGTCGCGGCGGCGAGCCACGACCTGCTGCAGCCGCTCTCGGCGGCAAAACTCTTCGTCGCCGCCGCACGGGACGATGCAGAGGCCACGCCGATGTGCGGGACGCTGGAAAAGGCACACAACGCGCTTGTCAGCGTGGAGGGAATACTCGGCGCCTTGCTCGATATTTCCCGCCTGGAATCCGGCGGCTCTGCCGTGGATATCGGCCCTGTGCCCCTTTCGGTCCTGCTCCGGCAGCTGACCGACGAGTTTGCGCCCATCGCCGCGCGTAAGGGCCTGCGGTTCGATATTCTGCCCTGCGACCTCACCGTATCGAGCGACCCGACCTATCTGCGGCGCATCCTGCAGAACCTGATCAGCAATGCCATCCGTTACACGAGCAAGGGCCGTGTGCTCATCGGGCCGCGTCGCACAAAAGGCCAGGTGCGCATCGAGGTACACGACACCGGCGTCGGCATCGCAGCCGACCAGCAGCAATCGATCTTCCGCGAGTTCCATCGCATCCAGGGTTCAGCCTCTGCGTCCGAGGGCATGGGGCTTGGCCTGGCGATCGTGGAAAGGGCGTGCGGCCTGCTGGGACACAGGCTGGCGCTTCGCTCGGAACCGGGACGCGGCACCTGTTTCGCCGTCGATCTTGCCCTCGTCGCACCTCATGCGGCCGTCGCCTACAGGGAGACCACGCCGCCGATCCCGGAGGAACCGGGTGACAATACCGACCGCATCGCGCTTCTCGTGGAGAACGACGAAGATCTTCGGCGTGCCATCGCGTTGCTGCTGGAGCGTCGCGGGGTCAGCGTTCTCGAGGCGGCAAGCGGCGAGGAGGCGCTCTCCCTGCTGGAGGAAATCGGAATCGTGCCCGATCTCTACCTGATCGACCAGCAGCTCGATGGCACACTTACCGGCATAGAAACCGCGCAGGCCCTGCACGCCGAATATGGCGAGCGCCCGACGCGCATCCTCACCGCCAACCGCACGCCGCAGACCCGCCTTGCCGCGGAGGCGGCCGGTATCGAGATCATGTACAAGCCGATCGCCGCCGACACATTGGAGGCCTTCGTGCTGCACGCCTGCTGATCCTGCACCAAGGTCGCATTGCGACGGAGCGCGCCGGATGGGACATCCCTTCCACCCGAATTGGAGGAGGAAGGACATGAAGAAGCTACTCGTGGCGACAGCCCTGCTGATCCTTGCAAGCGGTGCAGCCCGCGCCGCCGAGCACACCATCAACATGATGAACAAGGGTGAAAGTGGCGCCATGGTCTTCGAACCGGCTGCCATCGTCGCGATGCCGGGCGATACGGTCCGCTTCGTCCCGACGGACAAGAGTCACAATGTCGAAGGCATCAAAGGCATGCTTCCCGAAGGGGTAAAACCCTTCAAGAGCAAGGTGAACGAGGAATATGTCCTGACCGTCGTCGAGCCCGGCTTCTACGGCGTGAAATGCTCGCCACACTACAGCATGGGCATGGTCGCCCTCATCCGGGTGGGCGACGGCTCGCCCAATCTCGACACAGCGAAAGCGGTGAAGCTGCCGAAGAAGGCGAACGAGCGGATGACGGCCGCCTTCGTGACGCTGGCCGGCGCCCAGTAGCCGGGGCTCCGGCGGATCGAGACCTTGGTCGCATTGTGAAGCCGCGCCGAAGAGATCAGCCTGAGGACGTCAACAGACCACGTTCTGGAGGAGAAGCAAATGGCCTGGAAGAAACCCGTCGTCAAAGACATCGCCTGCGGCATGGAAATCAACATGTACGGCCCGTCGGAAGATGACCCGCGTCCCGACCACCCGTTCTGAACAAGACGCAATGCGTCTCGTTGTTCTCGGGGCAGGCGCCGGTGGCGGCCTGCCCCAATGGAATTGCGGCTGCGTCCAGTGTAGCGCAGCGCGCGCGGGGCTCATCCCCCCGATGACACAGAGCACGCTGGCCGTCAGCGTCGATGGCCGCGATTGGGTGCTGCTCAATGCGTCGCCGGATCTGCGCCAGCAGCTTGCCGCCTGCCCATCACTGCATCCGGCGAGCCTTCGCGGCAGTCCCGTCAAGGCGGTGTTGCTGACCAACGGCGACGTCGATCATGTCGCCGGCCTCCTGACACTGCGTGAGAAGACTGGCTTCACCCTCTACGCGACCGAAGCCACGCAACGGACCCTGTCGGATAACTCCGTGTTCGGCGTGCTCGACCCGACCCTCGTCGAGCGTCGGACCATCGTCCTCGACCGGCCCTTCAGCCCGCTTGCCGGCTTGACGGTCACGCCCTACGCGGTTCCCGGAAAGATCCCACTCTATCTCGAAGACGAGATACCGGAACTGGACATGATGGGCGAACAGACCATCGGGCTGCACCTCCAGTCCGGGGGACGCGACGCGCATTACATACCGGGCTGCGCCACCCTCCCGGACTGGCTCGTCGAGCGGCTGACGCCGGCCGATGTCGTGCTGTTCGACGGGACGATCTGGCGCGATGACGAAATGCCGCGTTCCGGCACCGGGAGCAAGACCGGCGCGCGCATGGGCCATGTGGCGATGAGCGGGCCGGACGGCTCGCTCGCGCGTCTTTCCCGGCTTCAGGGGCGACGCATCTACACGCACGTGAACAATACAAATTCAGCGTTGATGCCCGAAAGTCCGGCCCGCGCGGCCATCGCCGCCGCCGGATGGGAAATTGCCGGAGACGGCACGGAGGTTGTCCTGTGAACACCAGTCCAAGGCACGAAGACTGGCCCTTGAGCCGCGCGGAATTCGAGGCGCGCCTGCGTCACGTCGGCGAGGAGCGCTATCACGACAAGCACCGGTTCCACGACCGGCTGCACGGCGGCGCCTGCACGATGGACGAGGTACAGGCCTGGGTGATCAATCGCTGGCAGTATCAATCCTCCATCCCCATGAAGGACGCCGCATTCCTGTCACGCTGCCGGGATCCGGATCTGCGCCGTATATGGCGCTCCCGTATCGAGGATCACGACGGGAGTGTCGAGGATGGCGGCGGTATACGCCGCTGGCTGAAGCTGGCTAAGGGCGTCGGGCTCGATCCCGCCTATGTGGCATCCGGGCGCGGCGTGATGCCGGCCACACGCTTCATCGTCGATGCCTATATCCGCTTCGTGCGCGATGAACCCCTGATCGCAGCCATGGCAAGCTCGTTGACCGAAATGTTTGCGCCGGCCATCCACACGCAGCGCATCGCCGGCCTGTTGGAGCATTACGAATTCGCCGATCCCGAAACGATCGGCTATTTCCGCCACCGCCTTGCCGAAGCGCCGAAGGATGTTCGCTTCACGCTGGCCTGGGTCCTGACCCATGCGGTGACCCGCGCCGACCAGGAGGCGGCGATTGCCGCCCTGACATTCAAGACGGACGTGCTGTGGGCACAGCTCGACGCTCTGTGGAGCGGCTATGTCGAGGGGCACATTCCGCCGGGTGCCTGGAGACCAGGCGAGGGACAGATGGCGGACCGGTTATGAACGCCGATCCGGTCCCCCTCCTGCCACGCGGCACACGTCTGCATCACGACCGGGTGCGCGACACGATGGTTCTCCTCGTTCCGGAAAGGGCGTTGCTGCTCGATGAGATCGGCACCGCCATCCTCCAGGAAGTCGACGGCAGGTCGACACTCGCGGCGATATCCAGCCGGCTGGCGGAGCGCTACGGCGCACCGCCGGAGGATGTAGCCAACGATGTCCGTGGTTTTATCGACGGGCTCGTGGCGCAGCGCCTGGTGGATTACCAATGACGGCGCACCTTTCCCCGCCAATCGCCATGCTCGCGGAACTGACCCACCGCTGTCCGCTGTCCTGTTCCTACTGCTCCAACCCGCTGGAACTGACAGCGCGCGACAAGGAACTGCCGACAGAGGTCTGGATACGGGTATTTCGCGAGGCGGCCGATCTCGGCGTTCTGCAACTGCACCTTTCCGGCGGCGAACCGGCATCCCGACGCGATCTGGAAGAGCTGGTCAGGGCGGCGCGGCAATCGGGGCTCTATGTGAATCTCATCACCTCGGGTATCGGGCTGACGCCCACCCGTCTCGATGCCCTTGAGGAGGCCGGGCTCGACCATGTGCAGCTCTCGCTACAGGCGACCACCGCCGAGAAGGCCGACTGGATCGGCGGCTATAGCGGTGGCTTTGCGCGCAAGGTCGCCTTTGCGGCCGAAGTACACCGGCGCGACATTCCGCTGACGGTCAATGCCGTGATGCACCGTCACACGATCGACGATATCGACGCTGCCATCGCCTTCGCCGCCGATCTCGGCGCGCGCCGGATCGAGGTCGCCTGCGTCCAGTTCTATGGCTGGGCGCTGGCAAACCGTGCAGCATTGCTGCCATCGCGCGAACAGGTCATGCGCGCGAAGGACACGATTGCCGAAGCAAGGTTGGCCTATGCCGGCCGCATGATGATCGACTTCGTTCCGCCGGACTACTATGCCGACTATCCCAAGGCCTGCATGGGCGGGTGGGGCTCGACCGGCATTAACATCGCGCCCGACGGCACCGTCCTGCCGTGCCACGCCGCAGCGACGATACCGGGACTTCAATTCGACCGGGTACCGGACCGCGACCTCGCCGGAATCTGGTATGATGGGTCGGCCTTCAACGCGTTTCGCGGCCATGAATGGATGCTGCAACCCTGCCGCAGTTGCGCGCGCCGCGACCGTGACCATGGCGGTTGCCGCTGTCAAGCGATGGCCGTCACCGCCGATCCCCACGCTGCCGACCCTGTCTGTCGCCACGCCCCTGCCCGGTATGTCGTAGATAACGTCATATCCCAACGGGCCCTGGAGCCGCCATCATTCCTCTATCGCGCCCATAAGCGCTGACCATTGCCCAGCAGCCCATCCATCACCTCGAAACCTTCGAGCGTGGCATAGACCGTCTTCATCGACCTGAAACCGAGCGTCGACTTGATCAGCCGCTTGAGCTTGCGGTGATCAGCTTCGCCATCATTGCTGAGGTATTTCACCTGTCTATGCACGGTCACCTGGAAGGAGGAGTGGAGCCGGTATCTCGTTACCACCGAGGGCCACATGATCCCCGTCGACGCCCAGCGCGACATGGTAAAGCGTGCCGGCGCCACCGTGGCGATTATTCACGCCGGGTTATTGTGCGCTATAAGCAAGGACGCGCATTTCTTGTCGCTCGCCAGATCATCGGTTGGGGAAGAACGACATGCCCTCAGGGGTCAACAAGATCAAGTTGTGGCGCTCCAATGCTCTGGAGGACACGCTCTTCCTATAGGCGAAATATCGAGACCATCGTTTCGAGCGAGATTTTCACGACGAGTTTGCCATAGGGATCATCGAGGAAGATTACCAGGCGTTTTCCTGCGACAGCAGGCATCGGGTCGACCTGCCGCGCGGAACGGTCTGCCTGATTGCCCCCGGCATCGTACACGAGGGCTGGGCCGGCGCCGAAGATGGCTGGACATACCGGATGTTCTATCCGCCCGCATCTCTGATCGGGCAAGCCGCGGAGGATATTTTCGGGACGCCCGATGTCACCTTCCCTTTGCCCGCCGTCGATGATCCCGAACTGCATGTCTGCCTGCGTCGGCTTCATCAGATGACGACTTCCCCCCGTTTTCAAAACCTGGAGTTCGAAACGCTCTATCTGGCTACCATACGAATGGCAGTCGAGCGCCATGCCGGCCGGCGTCCCGAGTCGGACCCAAAACGCCATTGGACGGCCCTTCGAGAGGTTCGCGACCTTCTCGAAGATCGCTAAGCTGAGGCCATCAGCCTGACCGAGCAAGTTCCATCTGCTGCGGCAGTTCAAGGCGACATACGGTTTGCCGCCGTATGCTTATCTTTCGCAGATACGCATACGTCGGGCCTGGGCGCTGATCCTTGCCGGCAACAATCTTGCTGACGCTGCGGCAGCCGTCGGCTTTGTTGATCAAGCGCATATGACCCACGCGTTCCGCCGCTCGCTCGGCTACACCCCGGGCTTGTTCCAGGCAGCCAAACCCATACTTTGAGCAATTTCCTACAAAACATTCTGATTGGAGGATTCTAGAACGGTCCCCGCAGCCTGGCCACATTGCTCGATGAAGCCTTGCGCCGATGAGGAGATCAAGATGAACCGTCATAGTTTCCTGGGCGACTACAGCGAAGGCGCCCATCCGGCTATTCTCAAGGCCTTGCGCGAAACCAATATGGTTCAGCAAACCGCCTATGGCGACGACGCCTATTCGCAGGAAGCACGCAACCTGATCCGCCGGCACATGGGCGACGTCAACCCGGATGTCTGGTTCGTCGCCAGCGGCACGCTTGCCAATATCCTGGCCATTACCAGCACATTGCGATCGCATGAAGCCGTGATCGCTCCGGCGAGCGGCCATATCGTCGTGCGTGAAACTGGCGCAATCGAGGCGACCGGCCACAAGATCATCACGGTTCCTCCAACGCACGGAAAACTGACCGCGGACAGCATTTCCGCTGCGTTGAAGGCGAATGCCCACATCCCGGACATGGCCAAGCCACGGCTGGTCTACCTTTCGAACGCCACAGAAGTGGGAACGCTCTACACGAAGAAGGAACTGGAGGCGATTTCAACGCTCTGCAAGGAGCGCAACCTTTTGCTGTTGCTGGACGGCGCGCGGCTGGGGGCGGCTCTTTGCGCAGAAAGAAACGATCTCACCTTGCAGGATATCGCCGAACTGACGGATATTTTCTGGATCGGCGGTACGAAGGTCGGCGCGCTTCTAGGCGAGGCTATCGTCATTCCCAATCCTCTCCTGCGCGATGAGTTCACGTTCCACATCAAACAGCGCGGGGGTCTCCTTGCGAAGGGACGTGTGCTGGGCCTTCAATTCGGGGAACTGTTTCGGGATGGCCTGTATTTCGACCTTGCCCGCCATGCCAATACCATCGCGCAGCGCCTGTCATCGAAAATTTCAAGCGCCGGCTTCCAGTTCGCTGCCGAAACCGAAACCAACCAGCTTTTCCAGATCCTGCCCAATGCTCTGATCGAGGCCTTGAAGGATGAATTTGATTTCTACACCTGGCAACCTCATGACGAGACCTCTTCCACCGTTCGGCTCGTTACGTCATGGACAACGCAGGAAATGCAGATTGATGCATTCGTCGCGCGGATAGAACAACTCACCGCTTGAAGGTCCATATCGAACCCAGGCTGGTTTGCGATGCCGGACCGGTCGATGAGCGGCGCATCCGGATGCATTTTACGACTTCCGGCAGGAACAAGTCATTTGGCTCCTGGGCATAACTCATCGTGAGCAAGGTCGGCAGGTTGAAGATCTTGCCGACCTTTGCCAGCGCGATGACATTTTCGCGGAATTCGCCCGGCGGATAGTCATGCACGAGTTGCATGACTATCCGATCGATGGTCGAAGAGGATGAGGATGAGGATGAGGGCGTATCCTCTTCTGATGGATGAGGAACGATGCCTTTCGGCATTCGGGATTTATCTGCTGTTATGTGCGGCACGATTCATCTGCCGTTGGCCTCGGCGATCTGCCCGACAAGCTTGGCCCAGGGCATATCGAGCGCCGCATAGACGGCACCCGCCTCTGGCCGCCCGTTGTCTTTCAATATCTCAACCATCAGCGTCGCGTAATCCGAGAGTACGACGCCGGCCTGCAGCATGCGCAGGAGGCCGGTTTCACGCTTCGTTTCACTGAACGTGCCGGACGCATCGACCGCCACATACGCGTCGTAGCCCTTGCCGGTCGCGGTGATCGCAGGGAACGCGGCGCAAACTTCAAGCGAGATGCCCGCGAAGATCAGCTTCCTGCGGCCCGTCGCCTCGATGGCGCGTGCGACGGCAGGGTCGTCGAAAGCATTCACCGACGAGCGATCGATAATCGTCACGCCGGGTAAGGCTTCGACCAGTTCCGGAAAGGTCGGTCCCCAAAGACTGTCACGCGCCGTCGTCGTGACCACGATCGGAAGATCGAGTGCTTTCGCAGCCTTCGCCAGAGCGACGACATTGTGCTTCAATTCTCCTGTCGAATAGTCACGCACGCCCGTCATCAGACCGATCTGGTGGTCGACGAGAACGAGCGCCGCATTCTCGGATGTAAGCGGCTCATAGGCCTTGGCTTGATCGACCATTGTATTCTCCTTTTGCTGGTGTGTTGCAGCAAGCAACGGGGCGGCTCCCAACACGGTCGCCGCCATGCCGATCGCTGCCGTCTGAAGGAATTGACGCCGTTCCATTGCAACCTCTTTGCAGTTCCTGGCGGCCATCGCAGCACATCCAGCATCGCCGCTTCATGGCAGCGACGAGGTAAATCTAGAGGCTGGATTTTCGGCTAAGAAGCCGGTTAAATTCCAACTTAGCGTCCAACAGAATGGACGATGGAGAATGTCGTGCTTGACCTGAACGACTTCTATTTTTTTGTGCAGGTGGTGGATCGGGGCGGCTTCACGGCGGCGGGGCGCACGCTTCATGTGCCCAAATCGACGTTGAGTCATCGCATACGACGGCTGGAGGCTGATCTGGGCGTTCGCCTGATCAACCGCACCTCGCGGAGGTTCGGCATGACCGACGCCGGAGGTGAGTTTTACCGGCATGCCGTCGCCATGCTCCAGCAGGCAGAGCAAGCGGAGACGGCGATCCGCCACCGACTCAGCGAACCGACCGGCACGGTGCGCTATACGACAGGGGTGGCGACCGCGCAGTTCGCGATGGGGGACCTGGTTGCGGGCTTCCTCCTGCGCTTCCCCAAGGTAAATCTCATCGGCCATGCGACGGACCAGACCGTCGATATCGTAGGCGAGAATTTCGACGTGGCGATCCGTGCACACTCGGCTCCCCTGCCCGATTCGACGCTCGTTCAGCGAAAGCTGGCGCCGGCGCCATGGCTTTTCTTCGCCGGCGCCACCTATCTCGACACCAATGGCAGCCCCGAAACACCGCCGGACCTCGCAAGGCATCCATCGCTGTTCATGATGCGAACTGGGATTGCACCGACGTGGCGGCTGCGCCATTCCAGCGACGCCAAGGGCGACGAGATTATCGTGCCCATCGCGCCGCGCCTTCTGAGCGACGACATCGTGGGCCTGAAGCAGGCGGCGATCGCGGGTCTTGGGATCGTTGCCCTGCCGGGCTACATCTGCCGCGACGAGGTGCGTGCCGGACGGTTGCGGCGCGTGCTGCCGGACTGGCTCGCCGGTGAATCGACGATCTCGGCGCTGATCCCGTATCGGCAGGGACTGCTCCCATCCGTCCGCGCCTTCATCGACCACCTCGCCGCAGAGTTCCCAAAGGCCGTCCTGCTGTAAATCGCTCCTTCGGCGAGATCACGTTGTTTGATACCGTCGGCATAGGGTGAAGGCTGCGAACTCAGATCAGCATTCCAGTTACGACTTTGCTGGAGCTACAATTTTGCCTTCGTTGAACGTGGCGTGGACAGCAGCAAACTGGTTTCGCTACCCGTGATGCCCGGCACAAGCCGAATCTTGCGAAGCACGGCGTCGAACTCGGTCAAACTCGACGCACTAAGTTCGACCAGCAAGTCCCATCGGCCGTTTGTCGTGTGGATCTGCGAAATCTCCGGAAAGCCACCGAGCGTGCGGATCACGCGGTCAGTCACATGACCTTCGATCTCGATCATCATGACGCCGCGGACGACGTCTTCGAGCGCATCCGCGCGCAGCATTACGGTATAGCCGACAATGGTACCATCCTGCTCCATCCGCTCGATGCGCGCCCGCACGGTTGCCCGCGATGCACCGGTTTCCAACGCAAGGTCCGAAACGCTGCGGCGCCCGTTGCCGCGCAGGAGCGTCACGATCTTCCGGTCCAGGTCGTCCATGCCAGTTTGGCTCCGTGGCTTTTCATTTTGATCAATATGGCATTCCGACATGCCAAATTTCAATATTCAATCTGCCGCTTGAGGCTTCTAGAGTTCTAAAAACCAATCGGGAGTTAGCCATGGAATGCACGTTGATCGGAGCCCCCCTGCAAATCGGTGCGGGGCAGCTTGGCTGCGAGATGGGCCCGAGCGCCCTTCGCATCGCCGGTCTTCGGACGGCGCTGGAGGAATTGGGACACGCGGTCAGGGATGCCGGCAATCTCACGCCGCGTCCGTTCGTGGAGATGCCGCACCCGAACGCAGCCGTGCACCATCTCGGTGAAACCGTTGCCTGGGTGGAAGCGCTATCGGCGGCAGCCTACGAACATAGCGAAGCCGGCATGCCCATTTTCCTTGGTGGCGATCACGCGATATCCGCCGGGACCGTTCCGGGCCTCGCACGGCGCGCCGCAGAACTCGGCAGACCGCTCTTCGTGCTCTGGCTGGATGCCCATACCGACTTCCATAGCCTGGAAACGACCGCGAGCGGCAATCTGCACGGCACACCGGTCGCCTACTATACCGGCCAGGCCGGTTTCAACGGCTATTTCCCGGCGCTGGCGCATCCCGTCGCCACGGAAAACGTCTGCATGATCGGCATTCGCAGTGTTGATCCCGCCGAACGGGCCGCCATAACAAAAACGGGCATTACGGTGCATGACATGCGGGTCATCGACGAGCATGGCGTGGCCGTGCTGGTCCGCAATTTTCTCGAGCGGGTCAGTGCCGCAAACGGCCTTCTGCACGTAAGCTTCGACGTCGACTTTCTGGAGCCCGACATCGCGCCGGCCGTCGGCACCACCGTGCCGGGCGGAGCGACATTCCGCGAGGCGCACCTGATCATGGAAATGCTCCATGACAGCAGCCTGGTGACAAGCCTCGACATCGTCGAGCTCAATCCGTTTCTCGACGAGCGCGGCAAGACCGCGAAACTGCTCGTTGATCTCGTTGCCAGCCTGATGGGCAAGCGGGTGATGGATCGCCCGACGCTTGCGGGCTGAGCGCGACTGTACTTTGTCCGGAGGAAAAATGAACACTGATCCGAAATTGAACGTGGTTCCGTTCGTCAGCGTGGACCATATGATGAAACTGGTGCTGAAGGTCGGCATCGATCGGTTCCTGACGGAACTGGCAGCGGTGATTGAGGAGGACTTCCGCCGCTGGCCGGTCTTCGACAAGACCCCGCGCGTCGCGTCGCATTCCGAAGAAGGCGTCATCGAACTGATGCCAACCAGCGACGGGACGCTCTACGGCTTCAAATATGTGAACGGCCATCCGAAGAACACGCGCGACGGCCGGCAGACCGTGACGGCCTTCGGTGTCCTGTCGGATGTCGGCAACGGCTACCCGATGCTGCTGACCGAAATGACGATCCTGACGGCGTTGCGCACCGCGGCGACCTCGGCAGTCGCGGCAAAGTACCTCGCCCGGCCGAATGCCCGCACCATGGCCATCATCGGCAATGGCGCGCAAAGCGAATTCCAGGCGCGCGCCTTCAAGTCGCTTCTCGGCGTCGACAAGCTCCGCCTCTACGATATCGACGCGTCGGCGACGAGGAAATGCGCCCGTAACCTTGCCGGCCTCGGCTTCACCATCGTCGAGTGCTCCTCCGTCGAGGACGCCGTCGAGGGCGCCGACATCGTCACCACCGTCACGGCCGACAAGCAGTATGCGACGATCTTGTCCGACAATCATGTCGGCCCCGGCATCCACATCAATGCAGTGGGTGGCGACTGCCCCGGAAAGACCGAACTCAGCAAGGACATCCTGCTGCGCTCGGACATCTTCGTCGAATATCCACAGCAGACACGCATCGAAGGCGAAATCCAGCAGCTGCCGGCCGAGCATCCCGTCATCGAACTGTGGCAGGTCATGACCGGCGAGATCGAAGGTCGCAGGAGCGCCGACCAGATCACGCTCTTCGACAGCGTGGGCTTCGCGATCGAGGACTTCTCGGCGCTGCGCTATGTGCGGAAGAAGATTTCCGAACACGGCATGTTTACCGAGCTCGATCTCCTTGCCGATCCCGACGAGCCGCGCGACCTCTACGGCATGCTGCTTCGCTGCGAAAAGAAGCTCAACGCGGCGTAGCATTGGTGGTGGTGAACTGACGCCAACTCCAAACTGGTGATCTGCGGGTGCTATGCTTCCGCAGTGATCCAACTCAAGACCGTATTGAGCGCGTCCGATTTCCGATACCGCGGCCACACCAGATAGAAGTCGGACGGACCGCGGAGTGACCCATCGGTGACGCGGACGAGCCGATCGTCCAGAATATCCCGGGCAACGAAATCACGGTTCGCCAGCACGACACCCTGTCCGGCGATCGCCGCTTCGATCGCGTGCGAGGTCTGGTTGAAACTGATGCCCTTGAAGGACGTCTGATCTCGTCTTCCGAAGTGCTTCTCAATGAACTCCGGCCAAAAATTATGCGCGTCGTGGAGGAGTGTGTACCGAGCGAGTTGCTCCGTCGTACCCGGCGTCCCAAGCTCTGAAAGCAGGGACGGACTGCATACCGCGACGATCTCCTGTTCGAACAGCAGCTGATGTGCCAGGCCCGGTCCGAACGGAGGCCGGCCATATCGGACTGCGACGTCGACCCCATCAGCATGGAAGCTCGACACACGGTCTGTCGCCAGAATATGCAGATCAAGATCGGGATGACGTGTCGTGAAATCGGGCAACCTCGGGATCAACCACTTCGAGGCGAACGTCGGTGTGGTGCTGATCGTCAACTTGACCGGCTGAGGTGTCAACTCCACCGTCGCCTGCGAGATGATCTCGAATGCACGGCGGATATCGGCAATGTAGCGTCGTCCCTCGCCGGTCAGGGCCAGTGTGCGCGGAAGACGCTCGAACAGGATCACACCGAGTTCGGCTTCAAGACCGCGGACCTGCTGAGCTACCGCGCCCTGTGTCACACCGAGTTCTTCCGCGGCCATGCGGAAGTTGAGGTGCCGGGCGGCCACTTCGAATGCTTTAAGGCCGTTGAGTGAGGGAAGCTTTCTAAGGGTCTCAATCATCGATAGTTTTTCTACTGTCAAATAGAAGGATAACTGTTTCGTCTTCGCGTAAGTGGCGTGATATTCAACGATCATAAACCCTACAATCGAAGCCGGAAGCAAGAAAGAGATCACGCTATGTCTGTAGAAAAAGTTGCGATCATCACCGCAGGCGGCAGCGGAATGGGCGCCGAGGCAGCGAGGCGCCTCGCTGCGGACGGCTTCAAAGTCGCGATCCTGTCATCGTCGGGCAAGGGCGAAGCGCTCGCCAAGGAATTGGGCGGCATCGGCGTGACTGGCTCGAACCAGTCAAACGATGATTTGAAGCGCCTGGTCGATGCGACGATGGAGACGTGGGGGCGTATCGACGCGTTGGTCAACAGCGCCGGACACGGTCCCCGCGCGCAGATCGTCGAGATCACAGACGAGCAGTGGCACACGGGCCTTGACGTCTACCTCATGAACGTCATCCGCCCGGTCCGTCTGGTGACGCCGATCATGCAGGCACAGAAGGCAGGCGCTATCGTCAACATCTCCACGGCCTGGGCGTTCGAACCCTCGGCGATGTTCCCGACTTCTGCAGTGTTTCGTGCAGGCCTTGCCGCCTTCACGAAGATCTACGCGGAAACCTACGCCGCTGAAGGCATCCGGATCAACAACGTGTTGCCCGGCTGGATCAACAGCCTTCCAGCCGTGGATGAGCGCCGTGACAGCATTCCGATGAAGCGCTATGGCACCAGCGCCGAAGTGGCGGCAACGATTTCCTTCCTTGTTTCAGAGGGTGCCGGTTACATCACTGGCCAGAACCTCAAGGTAGACGGTGGCATCACCCGGTCGGTCTGATCTGAGCTAACGCAGCAGCTCCGGCTAATCGGTCGGGGCCGCCTCGCAAGATAGGGGGAGCGGCAATGTCGGGCTACTGGGTTGTCAAAGGCAGCGACGTCAAAGACGGCGAAGCGCTCAAAGCATACAATGAAATCTTCGCCATCATTGCAAAGCGCTACGACGTCGAAATCATTGCGGGCAGGCACCGCGTTGAGACTGTCGAGGGAGCCCATTTTCCGCGGCAGTTCATCTTGCGTTTCGCCAGCTATGAAACGGCGAAGCCTGTTACGAAGACCCAGAATATCAAGCCTCTCTCGAATTTGCTGCGTGCGCCTATTCCCGTGAAGTTTCCATTCTGGAGGGCTCGGAGAGAGTACCGCACACCATCACAATAGAAGAGGCCTCACCGTGAATCTTACCGACACTGACGCATCCGCATGGGCAGAACTCGAAGCTGCAACCGTCAATCCGCAGTCGGGCTTCAGATATGTGAGCCTGTGTTCGGTAGATGCCTCCGGTCGACCGCAGGCGCGCATGGTCGTGCTGCGTCGTGTCGAGAGAACCAGACGTCTCATTGAGGTCCATACGGACACCCGAAGCGCCAAGTGGCAGGAGATATCGCACCACGCGTCCGTGACGATCCTGGGCTTCTGCGCGCGAACGAAATTACAGCTCCGTCTGCAGGGAATGGTGGAGCTTCATGGGCCAGTCAGCGAACGTGCGGACAAGGCCTGGGCCGGGCTCTCACCATGGACGCGCAGTACCTACGCAGGCGGGCCTCCCGGCGACGACGTGCACGTCGGGGCAATACCCAAATCGATGGCGGCAAATGCTATCGCCGACTCTGACGGAAAGGCATTCTTTGGCGTACTGAGTTTCCGGGCCGAAGCCTTGGACTGGTTTGAATTACGGCACGCCGATAACCGAAGAGCCCTGTTCACCTATGATGAGTTTGGCGCTCTAGCGGACCAACGATGGGTCAATCCGTAACCCGGGATGGGTTTAGGAACATCCCTCTCCTTCCGACAGCGAGCACCGATTGCCGACGAAGGTTTTTGGCGCCCATCGCAGGCGTCGCAACACGGTTGGGCTTGACTCTCCGTATCCAGCACACGACAAAAGCCTGTCTTTTGCTGGAGCCCACCATGGCCGACGAACCAAACCTTGATGCGAACACCCAAACGGTTGACGTGACACCCGTTGCGGCCCCCACCGCTGCCAAGAAACGTCGGTCTCCAGCAAAGCGCAAGGAGACCAACGCACCAGTCGCTGTCGCACCCTCACGAGTGGCATCGGTTGCGGTTCAATCGAAGGCGCGCCGGCACTCCGAAAGCGAGAAGCTCGAGAAGATTACCCAGATCGAGAATAGCCTCAGCGGCGGATCAACACTGAAAGCGGCGGCCAAAGAGGCCGGCATCTCCGACCAGACTTTCTATCAGTGGAAGCGCTCAGTGCCGTCATCTGAAGCAAAAGTCGCGCAACCCGCTCCGCAAGACGATAGCCTTGTGGACCTGCTCAAGCTCGAGGCTGAAAACATCCGCCTCCGTAACCTGCTGGCCGAAAAGCTGCGCGCCGAAAACGCCGAGTTGCGCAAGCGGCTTGGAATGAAGTAACTCCCAGCCGCCTGACACTATTGTCCGTTTGGCGCGACCAATGTATGTCGCTGCCTGTGTTGCTGAACTGCGGCGCAAAGAGTGGAACCGAGAACCTGATCCGCATGAAGTCGCAACGCAACTTTGTTGTCGAGATAAAATCGAGCCGACGCCGACCGAAGACCTCTGCTGCGCCCTCGATATGGGGTTATACGGACTTCAAGGCATTGGCCCGCGAGGTGAAAGTGCACTCACCTCAAATCTTCGAGGAAAAGCAGGCGCCTGCTGACATCGTCATTGCCGCGCCCAGCGTGGCTAAGCCGATAGTCGAAGCTCAGGCACCGGTGTCTTCCGACAGTGATCAACCGCTGGCAATCGTCTCAACGGAAAAACCAGCGGATGAAGCCCATTCCGCTCTAACGACAAGAACGCCACGCACTTCGCGCAGACGCTCAGCACCCAAACAGACGTTGCAGCCCAGCTTGAGACCATCGCCGCAGCCATCGGAGGCGGCAGTAGCACCCTTGATGAGCTTTGACGCGTTGATGGAGCTCGACAACTTGAACCGGAACCTTGGGGCTCGGCTGCGGCAGCAGCTTGAATCGGAGCGGGCTGAACTTCTCCGGATGCTCGACCGCATGAACTTGCGCAACAAGCAGGCCTGATGAAAAGCCAGCCCGGTTTACCCGCTCAAGAAACGCCAAATCGCTCCAGCATCTTCTTGAGCTGACCGTTCTGCACAACAAGCGCGTCCGCCAATTGGCTTCTTAGCCGCAGGATCTCCTCGTCCGCACGCTGCATATCTGCGTAGTCGCCTTCCTGTGAGGGCACCGAATGGCCTCGCGAGCTGTCCGAGGCGTGTGTGTTTTGAGTCGCCGCGCCCGTTGACGTGTTCTTCGCCTGGCCGGACCGCTTCGTCCGTGTTCCAGTCCGGCCCCTTTTGCCCGCTTCCTCATTTTTCGCCACTACCGCTGCGTTGGGACGACCGCGCTTGAACCGGTTTCGCGCTAGCGTCTCAGGCCGTTTGCCACCAATCGGCGCGCTCGTCGACGCACGCGCACCAGCATCTTCATTTAAACTCGCTGCTTGTATGGCGTCGAGCTGATCGGTCCGAGGCAGAAGGGACGCCTCAGATGCAGATGACAGCGCCAGCACCTCGTCCGATTGGACCGAGCGTGCCGTCGCTTCAGCGTCATCAGGATTTGCACCGTGCTCCAGTTCCGCTGATCGGGCGCGCGAAATCAAGTTCGCCAGAAGTTTCCACGGTGACTTCATCGTGCTAGCCCCTCATCCACGGCATGTCTGGCGCCGCATTGATCAGGCTCCCGTTGTGAGCCGGATCACATTTTGACCCCGACAATTTCGACGCTACAGCCGATCTCAATCCGCTACGGGCATGCCGGCCCGCTAGACTAGACCAAGCTTCTTTCGCAGGTCGGCGTTTTCTGCCCGAAGCTTTTCAGCCAACGTTTTCCGGAGTCGGCGATTCTCTTCCTCAAGCTGCAGAAGCTCAGCCATCTCGTCACTCGCGGACGAAGGTGATCCAGCGATCGCCCCGGCCGGATGAGCGACGGCTCCATCCCTTCGACGCTTGGCTGCAACCGGCTTGACCGCAGAAATCGGCGTCACCTCACTTGGAGCTCCGGCTCGCTTTTTGCGGCCGTTAGAATTTTTCGCTTCCTTTAGAGGCGAAGGAGCTGTCTTTGCTTCTGCCGCTGCTCTTTTGCCCCTCGGTAGCCGTTGCTTTTTCGGCGCCGGCGCAGCCGCGTCGGCGACCGTCGATGCACCGTCCGGATTCCCGGTTAGAGTCTGTTCTTCAGCCATCATTCACCTCCCCTTATCACAAGCCCATTTTTCAAACGCCGGAGAGCAGTAGTCAACCCGACTTTAGAAACCCGGGACCATTCACCCCGAATCATCCGCAACGCCGTTTCGGGCGATGGTCGCCAGAGTATCTTAGCGCGGTAGGGAAGCACGTAACCGCACCAAAACTCGACAAGTCTTCATTCGGAGGCTAAAATCAGTGGTGTTGGTTACCCAAGCGCCGCTCGCCCGCTCTACGTCGCCAGGCTGGCGAACCGCTTGCGATACTCGGCCGGCGTGACCCCAACATGGCGGGCAAACGCCCGGCGCAATGTGTCGGCATCCGCGAAGCCACAATGTGCAGCGACCTGTTTTGGCGCTTCATGGCCTTGCTCCAGCAATAGCCTGGCCGCGCTGACACGGGCTTCCTCAACCCATGTCGCAGGCGTTATTCCCACCTCGTTCCGGAACAGCCGGGCAAAATGGCGCGGGCTGAGCTCCATGCGCTTCGCGAGGCTTGCGACGCTGTGGTCGAGCGCCGGATTGGCGGCCACCCAGCGCTGCAGTTCCTGCAGTGCCGCCCGCCCCGCCGGCACGGCCTCACCCTTGCGGCTGAACTGCATCTGTCCGCCCGGACGCTTGAAGAACATGACGAGCTGGCTTGCAACCTTCATCGCGATGTCGCGCCCGAGATCTTCCTCCACCAGCGCCAGCGCGAGGTCCAGGCCGGCCGTAACCCCCGCCGCGGTCCTGAGCTGGCCATCGCTGACATGAATCGCGTCCTGGTCGATGACGACGTTCGGATATGTCAGCGCCAATTGCTCTGCCACCGCCCAGTGGGTCGTCACCCTGCGGCCGTCGAGCAGGCCGGCTGCCGCGAGAAAGAAGGCGCCGCTGCACACCGATCCGAAGCGCCGCGCGGCGGGCGCTCTGCGTCGCAACCAATCGACCACCATACGGTCAGCGGGGACCTCCGCGGCATTCGGACATCCCGCTACGAGCAATGTGTCTATCGCCTCGCCGTTCTCGCCGTCGATGATCCAGTCGGGCATCAGCCGCGCCCCCGACGAACTGCGGATCGGCCCGGCCTCCCCTGCCGCCACCAGCAGCCGGTATGCCGCATAACCGGCCTGCGCGTTTGCCTCGGCGAATACGTCGAGGGGACCAGAGATGTCAAGAAGCTGCACACCGGGCAACGCGACCATCACCACCGTTTTCGTCTTCACCTTCATGGGCACGTCCGCCTCAGCCCGGATTTGTCAGAATTCGTCGTATTACGACAATTGCAGACACACCTACTCCAGATCTATCGTCCTGGCGAGCAAAAACACAGGAGACAGCAATGACCAAGATCATCGAAGCGGCCGCCATCCCCGACAGCAAGCTGGCGCGTGCGATCGCCGACTACATCCGCGACACCGAGACCGACCTGCTCTTCAATCATTCGAGCCGCGTCTATCATTTCGGCGCACTCGCCGGATTGCATCGTGGACTGAAGTTCGACCGGGAACTGCTCTACGCTGGCGCGATGTTCCACGATATCGGCCTGATGCCGAGCCACAGCAGCCCACACGAGCGGTTCGAGGTCGATAGCGCCCACGCCGCCCGCGACTTCCTGCGCAGCCACGGCATTCCCGAGAAAGACGCCTACACAGTCTGGACCGCCATCGCGCTGCACACCACGCCGGGCGTGCCGGTCCATATGCACCCTGTCGTCGCGCTGGTGACCGCGGGCGTCGAGATGGACGTGCTCGGTCTCACCTACAAGGACTATTCGGACCACGAGCGCGAGGCCGTCGTGAAAGCGTTCCCGCGCACGCCTGAGTTCAAGGAAGACATCATCCAGGCGTTCTACGACGGGATCAAGCACAAGCCGGACACGACCTTCGGCAACGTCAAGGCCGACGTCATCGCCGACAGGGAGCCGCATTTCCACCGCGGCAACTTCTGCAGCGTCATCCGCTGCTCCCATTGGCACGGCTGATTCATCCCGAACGTAACGAGGGGGCACGGCCAGTTCGTTTGGCCGTAGCAACTCCCAACAAGGGACCACCCAATGACTGACACACCGAAATATCTAACCCATGCAACCGGAGCACCCGTCAGCGATAATCTCAACATCCAGACGGCAGGTCGCCGAGGACCGGCGCTGCTGCAGGACATCTGGCTGATCGAGAAGCTCGCCCACTTCGACCGTGAGGTGATCCCGGAGCGCCGCATGCACGCCAAGGGCTCCGGCGCCTTCGGCACATTCACCGTCACACACGACATCAGCCGCTACACCAAGGCCCGGATCTTCTCGCAGATCGGCAAACAGACGCCGATGTTCGCCCGTTTCTCGACCGTCGCAGGGGAGCGCGGTGCGGCCGACGCCGAGCGCGACATCCGTGGCTTCGCCCTGAAATTCTACACCGAGGAAGGCAACTGGGACATGGTCGGTAACAATACGCCCGTGTTCTTCTTCCGCGATCCGCTGCGCTTCCCGGATTTGAACCACGCCATCAAGCGCGATCCGCGCACGGGCATGCGTTCGGCCGACAACAACTGGGACTTCTGGACCTTGCTCCCGGAAGCCCTTCACCAGGTAACGATCGTGATGAGCGAGCGCGGCATCCCCAAGAGCTACCGCCACATGCACGGTTTCGGCAGCCACACCTACAGCTTCATCAATGCCGCCAATGAGCGGACCTGGGTGAAATTCCACTTCCGTACCCAGCAGGGCATCAAGAACCTGAGCGATGCGGAGGCCGAAGCCCTGGTCGGCAAAGACCGCGAAACGCATCAGCGCGATCTCTTCGACAGCATAGAGAGCGGCGACTTTCCGCGCTGGACACTCTTCATCCAGATGATGACGGACGCTGAAGCCAAGGCCCTTCCGTTCAACCCGTTCGACCTGACCAAGATCTGGCCGAAGGCGAATTTCCCGCTCATCGAGGTGGGGTACTTCGAGTTGAACCAAAACCCGGAGAACGTTTTCGCCGAGGTCGAGCAGGCGTCGTTCTCGCCGGCTCACATCGTGCCGGGCATCAGTTTCTCGCCTGACAAGATGTTGCAGGCCCGGCTGTTCTCCTATGGGGATGCGGCGCGCTATCGCCTCGGCGTCAACCATCACCTCATTCCGGTCAACGCGCCAAAATGCCCGTTCCATAGCTATCACCGCGACGGCGCGATGCGCACCGATGGTAATCTTGGCCGCACCCCGACCTATTTTCCAAACAGTCGGGGAGAATGGACCGACCAGCCTGATTTCAACGAGCCGCCGCTTGAGATCGAAGGTGCGGCGGCCCATTGGGATCACCGCGTCGATGATGATCACTACCGCCAACCCGGCGACCTGTTCCGCAAGATGAACACGATGCAGCGCCAAATACTGTTCGACAACACCGCCCGCGCCGTCGGCGCAGCCGCCGTACATATCCAGCAGCGCCACGTCACCAACTGCACGAAGGCTGATCCCGACTATGGCTCCGGCGTTTCCGCAGCCCTAATGCGCCTCGCAACCATCAGGGCGATCGACGACGACGGGCCAGTCGCATGAGAGCCTAACCCAGACGAGATCGCCGCCCTCGCAGCCGCTTGTAAGCGCGAAATGCTCTTTCGCATCCTGCGGGGCGGCTCGGCCGGAGGCTGCCCGGCATCGCCCTTTCGAAAACGGCGCTGGTCCCGTATCGGCGGGATGGCGCCACCTACCGCGGCGATGGCAGAGATTGTCGCCCGAATCCGGACAGTTCAGAAGGAGCGGCAAGACGCCGCGTGAGCTTCATACAGAACGCGCGTTCCACCGGCTCAATGCAGCATGTCGATCGAAACGGAACTGACGCCCGAGTGCTGTGTCTCCAATCAGGTCAAATCCATGGGCTGCCCCGGGATAGACATGGCATTCCACCGGGACGCCGGCTCTTGAAGCGCGAAGCGAGAAGTTCACGCCTTCCTCAAGGAAGAGGTCCAGGCCACCGACCGCCAGGAACAAGGGCGGGAAACCGTCGAGATGTTCGGCAAGGCTGGGAGAGAAGTAACCCGCGCGTTCATCGTCGACGGCATAGGCGCCTCTCATGGAGGTCCATCCGAAGCGATTGTCCTCGGCCGTCCAGACAAATCCTCCCGTTGTGGGGTTCGGCTGGACATCCTGGTCCGAGCCTGTCCGATGGTCGAGCATCGGATAGATCAGCATGACGCCCGAAGGCAGGAACGCACCGCGATCGCGCGCAAGAAGCGTCGTCGCGGCGGCGAGGCCCCGGCCGGCACTGTCGCCCATGATGGTGATGCGGCGTTCGTCCACGCCGAGTGCGGAGGCATTTTCGAAGAGCCAGCGCAGGCCGGCATAACAATCCTCGACCGGGCCGGGGAACGGCGTTTCTGGCGCCAGGCGATAGTCCACGGACACGACGACGCTTGCGGTGTCCGCCGCCAGCTGCCAGTTCAGGCCGTCGTTCGACGCTGCCGAGCCCAGAACATAACCGCCACCGTGGACGTTGTAGATCGCGGGCTTCATCCCCGTTCCGGGTGGGGTATAGATACGCAACTGGATGGGCGGCGCGCCGACCGGGCCGGCGACGACGACAATGCGCGGCGCCTCGCCCACCATGCCCAACTGCCCGAAAGACTGCTCGACCATTGCCCGCACAGAGGCAAGGTTATCGGCGTTGAGGCCGAGGCCACCTCCCTCCAGCAGGAACGGGCGGAGTTCCGGGTCGAGCAGCGTTTCTCCGTTCATGTTCAAGGTCCTCGGTTTGCCTGGCGCCGATCTTAATCTCGCTGCGTGTGCCAACCAGCCCGATAGTGTCGAACGTAACGTTCCAGATTTCCGATGGGCGCATGAGCGGGTGCGGGGCCGGATGCCCCCGGCACCCGCTTAGTCCTCCCCCGGACCTGGTTCGACGAGTTCGATCAGCACATTGTCCGGCCCCTTCAGGTAGGCGACGCGCCGGCCGGTCCAGGGACCTTTCTCCACCGTCTGCGGCAGGCCGAAGGCCACCCAGCCATGGCTCGCCACCACGCACAGCAAGGCATCGGCATCCTCCACCAGCAAGCCGAGATGCGACGCACCGCTGTCGCAGGCCTGGAAGGCAAGCGGTTTTCGCCCAAGCGCCGTCTTGTACTCCAGCAATTCCACGACGTGCGGCCCCTTGGCCAGCATGGCAAGTTCGATCGATCCGTCATGGACGCCCGTGACGTCGCGGACGAAATCACGATCCTGCAACACATCGCGCCCGACCAGGTCGAAGCCGAGAATATCGACCCAGAAACGCAGCGACGTTTCGAGGGATGTGACCGTGATCCCGACATGATGCACGGCGATGCCGGATACACTGTCAAGCATGGCCGCGCTCTTCCCGAAACAGATAGAGCGCCTGCTGTACGGGACGGTCGGAGAAGGAGAACAGCACGCTGTCCTCGTCGGTCTCATGCCAGACATGATGCCACGAGGGCACGACGAAGATATCGCGCTTGCCCCATTCGATGACCGTGTCACCGATATGGGTGCGGCCCCGACCTTCGATCGGCACGAAAACGGTGGCGTCCGTCGAACGATAGCGGGCGGTCGCAAACCCTTTCGGCAGCAGTTGGATGAAGGTGCCGATGGTCGCCATGGCGTGGTTGCCGGTGATCGGATTGGTGTAGCGCATTTTCAGCCCATGGTACGGATCCCAGGCGTCGTGGCGGCGCATGCGTTCGAGTGCGTCGCGGGTTCGGTCGTAGGGGTAGTTGAAGACGGGGGACGTGCCGTCACCCGCGCCGTGATCGACGGGCAGCAAGTTCGCGCCATAGCGGGCGTCACTGTCGCCGATCGGGCGGTCCAGCGGTTGCTCGTCCCGGTCGAGATGTTCGGCAAACGACGCGTCGAGGAACTGCACGATGGGAATGTCGAGCCCATCCAGCCAGAAGATGGGGTCCGAACTCTGGTTTCCGTGATCATGCCAGGCCATCGGCGGGGTGATGATGAAATCGCCCTCGTGCATGATGGTCTTCTCGCCGTTGACGGTGGTGTGGGCGCCGCTACCCTCCAGCACGAAACGCAGCGCGCTTTGCGTATGGCGGTGCGCCGGGGCTACCTCACCGGGCAGCACGAGCTGCACCCCGGCATAAAGATCGGTGGTGATTTTCGATTGCCCGCGCAGGCCGGGGTTTTCCAGGACGAGGACGCGCCGCTCCGCCTCCTTCGCCGTGATCAAGTCGCCCGCCTCCAGGATCGCCTCGCGAATCGTCGAAAAATCCCAATGCGCTGGGCGGCAAAGGCTGCGCGGGGTGGGGGTTACGAGATCAGCCAGCGACGTCCATAGCGGCGTCATGTTGCTCCGGCTGATCCGGTCATAGAAGCCCTGGCGTACTGCCTCCGTGGAGGTCGCCGTGAGATGATCAGCCGACATGCGCGCCTCCTGTTGCAAGCGGTTCCGCGATGGTCTTGCCGCGAAGGCGGATGGGGGCGGTTTCCTTGAGTAGCAGGATGACGACGATGCCAAGACCGAGGGCATAGAGCGGGACCGCGGCGGCGTGCTCGATGCCGTAGTGTTTTGCGATGGTGCCGGCGATGGCAGGCGCAAAGCCGCCGCCGAAAATCTCGCCGATGCCGATGACCATGCCGGAGCCCGTCGCCATCAGGCGGGCGGGCACGGATTCCGCGGTGATCGGGCCGACCGTCAGTGTGAGAAGCGCATAAAGGCTGCCCATCGCGACCATCATGCAGAGGAAGAGCACGGTGACGTTCGCGCCGGCCCCGCCGAAAATCCAGAAGGCGCCGAAGGCCAGCACGGCGGAGAGCAGCATGACGGGTTTGCGGCCGATACGGTCGGACAGTGCGGGCAGCGTCAGGGCGCCGAGCGCGCCGCCAAAACCCATGGAGGACAGGATGAGGCCCATCTGGTCCATGTTAAGGTGCAGGTAGTCCACCAGATAGCTCGGAAACAGTGCTGCCACGACGATGATGCAGGTCAGCCAGAACAGCTGGCAGAGAATGGCGAGCGGCACGTTGCGGTAGGTGAAGACCTCGTACCAGGTGTGTGTGCCGGCATCATGGGTCGCGCTGTGGGCGGCGATTTCCGATGGGGTAGACTGCTGCAGGACGCGGTGCAACAGGTAGGCGATGACCACGCCGGGGATGGCGACCATCAGGAAGATCCAGGGCCAATCGATAACCTTGAGCAGTTGCGTCACTGCCAGCGGCGCAAGGCCAAGGCCGAGCAGCGCCGGCATGGTCTGCTGGATGCCGACGTTCAGCCCGTGCCTTTTCGGCGGCGAGGCGTCCATCGTCGCGATGATGCTCGCGGGGGTGAAGGCGCCTTCGGCCAGCCCCATCAACACACGCGCCAGCACAAGCGAGGCAAGGCCCGTTGCAAGACCGCTGAAACCGGCGATCAGCGAGAAGATGAACAAAGCCGGAACGATGATTTTCTTGAAGCCGAAGCGGTCGGACAGGTTGCCGGTGAAGAGCGAGGACAGGCCCCAGGCCACCGCGAGCGCGCCGGTTATAATGCCGAGATCCTGGTAGTCGAGGCCGAGATCGCTGGCGAGAACCGGCATCATCGGCACGATGATGAACCGGTCGACGCCGACGAGGCCAAGGCCGAGCGACAGCAGCGTCACCGCCTTCCACTCATAGCCCTTCGGCCGGCCGGATCGGTCGACCGTATCGTTTGCATTGGTCACGACGGGTATCATTCTGCATCCTCCTGGTTGGCTGGCAAAGCCTGTTCGAAAGCGGTGAGCGCCAGTGCTGCTTCCGCGATACGTTTCAATGTCGGAAAGGGAGAGAGGTCCAAGGCGTAGGTTTTTGCGTTGATGACCTGCGGCACGAGGCAGATATCGGCGAGCGACACCGTATCGCCATGGCAGAACCGGCCGGTCTCGGCGCTTGTCGAAAGCGCGGCCTCCAGCGCGAAAAATCCTTCGGCAATCCAGTGGTTGTACCAGCGGGCGACCGCCTCATCCGGCAGGCCGAGCGGCCCGCGCAGGTAATTAAGCACCCGCAGATTGTCGATCGGATGCACATCGCAGGCGATGATCTGCGCAAGCGCGCGGACCCGGGCCCTGCCTGCGGCGTCACCGGGCAGCAATGGCGGCTCGGGCCGCGTCTCGTCCAGGTATTCGATGATGGCGAGCGACTGCGTGAACGTCTTTCCGTCGATCTCCAGCGCCGGGACCAGACCCTGCGGATTGATCCGGCGATAGTGCGGCTGGGTCTGTTCGCCGCGCCGCAAGTGATGCGGAATGGTTGTGTACGCCACGCCCTTGAGGTTGAGCGCGATGCGGACCCGGAACGAAGCCGACGAGCGGTAGTAGCCGTGGAGAGTGACGGGTTCGCTCATGTGACCGACACCCGAAGCGGCGGAAGGCCATCGATGCGGGCTTCGAGCGCGTCACCGCGCACCACGGCACCGACGCCCTCGGGCGTGCCGGTATAGATGAGGTCGCCGGGGGCGAGGTCCATGTAGCGCGACAGCCAGTGGATGATCTCGCCGACCGACCAGATCAGCTTGGCGAGCCTGCTTTCCTGCCGACGCTCACCGTTGACGTCGAGCGTCATCGTCGCATCCGCGACGGCGTTCCATCGGGCTAGGGGAACGATCTCGCCGATAGGCGCGGAGCGATCGAACGCCTTGCCCATGTCCCACGGGCGGCCTTTTTCACGGGCGGCGATCTGCACGTCGCGGCGCGTCATGTCGAGGCCGACGGCATAGCCGAAGATATGGGACGCGGCGTCCTCGACGGGAATATTCGCTCCTGCCTTGCCGATGGCGACGACCAGCTCGACCTCGTAATGGTAGTTGCCGGTCATCCGCGGATAGGGAATGCGCGCGCCGTCCAGTTCCACCGTATCGCCGGGTTTCAGGAAGAAGAACGGCTCCTCCCGATCGACCTCAAAACCCATTTCCCGCGCATGGGCCTCATAGTTCCGGCCGACGCAGTAGATGCGCCGGACCGGAAAGTCGCCCCCACCGACAACCGGGACGGTCGAGACGGAAGGGGGTTGGAATACGTAACTGCTCGTCATCACACTCTCCGTCGATCCCGGGATTGGGGCCTCACCAGGCCGTGAGGCCGCCATCCACCTTGATGTCCGTGCCGGTCACCCAGCTCGCCTCGTCCGAGACGAGGTAGACGATGGCCCAGGCGACATCATCGGGCTTGCCGTGGCGGCCGATCATCGTGTTGGTCTTCATGGAGTCTTCGAAGCCCGGTAGGTTGTCGAAGGCGAATTGGGCGGCCGGGGTGTGGATGATGCCGGGCGAGACCGTGTTGGCGCGGATGCCGTGGCGCGCACCCTCATAGGCCATCTGGCGGGTCATCGAGAGCACGCCGCCCTTGCCGGTGAAATGGGCGATTGCGCCCATGTTGCGCGTGGCGCCCCAGGCGGAGATCGAGGCGAAGTTGACGATACTGCCGCCGCCGCGTTTGATCATATGCGGCCAGGCGGCGCGCACGGGCAGGAAGACGATGTCGAGTTCGCCCTTCAGCGTCTTGTGCCACTGCACCAGCGTCATGTCGGGCACGGCAGCGAACTCGACGAAGCCCGCCGCCGTCACCAGCGTGTCGATGCCGCCGTATTTTTGCGCGACATAGTCCATGAGGGCGGCAGCACCCGCTTCGCTGGTCAGGTCATAGGAGACGGGGTCGATCTCGAAACCGTCGGCCTTTGCGGTGGCCACGGTGCCGGCCAGCGCCTCCTGGTTGACATCGACGCCGATGACGGTCGCGCCCTCCCGGGCAAACAGCAGTGCGGTTCCCTGGCCGATGCCGCTGGCGGCGCCGGTGACGATTGCAACTTTTCCTTTGAGACGATTGGGCATGTCATGCTCCCTGAATGGTTGATGCCGGTGATGGGTCCCTGCGCCGTTTTCGGGCGCAGGTGTTCGTTGCCGCCGCTTTCGCGACGCGGTCGATTTTCGATGGTCATTTGATAGTTGCCCTGCGGTGGTCAGGCCGCGACGGGTTGTCCGGCCGCGTCCGCCAGGAAATCGAGGATGAGATCCCCCACGATGTCCGGCCGCTCGATATTGGCGCAATGGCCGCAACCCGGGATGACGGCGACCGTGCCGCCCGGAATGCGCTTGGCCACTTCGCTGGCGTAGCCGGGCAGGCGCAGCTTGTCCTCCGCCCCGGCGATCAGCAGCGTCGGAATGCCGACCGCCTCATAGTTCGTTGCATCAGCCTGTCCGAATTCCTTGCGCTCCGGGGCATTCGGCGAGCGGAAGCGCGCGGCCGCCACCGCCTCCCAGGCGCCCGGCGCGATGCTGAGCGCATGGCGCCGACGGACGTACTCCTCATCGCTGTGCCAGACGCTGCCCTCGAACAGAGACTGGAGGATACCGACCATGCCGTCGAGGCTGCCATCATAATGGGTGAGCCGCCTGCGCGCCTCGTTCTCCGACATCCAGCCGCCGCCGCTGATCGCCACGAGCCTGTCGATGGCAAAACCCGGATGCCGTTCCGCCGCGATCTGCAGCAGGAACGTCGCCCCCATGGAATTGCCGATGAACGACGCCCGATCAATCGCCAGAACCTCGAGGAAGCGTGCCATATGCGCGATCATACGCGCCCGCTTGCCGTCGAAGTCATGGATCTTCGCCGTCTGCCCGAAACCGAGCCAATCCGGCGCGATCACCCGGTAGTGTTCCACAAGCCGGGGTATGAGGTACTCCCAGCTCAGTTCCGCACACCCGCCGAACTCGCCGCTGTGCAGTAGCACGACGGCCGGCCCTTCACCGGCCTCAAGATAGTGCGTGCGGATTCCGTCGACACTCACGAAACGGCTGCGATAGGCCTTTGTGACCGGCGGAACCTTTTCGGCGGCGCTCATGGCCGCGCCTCCGGCAACGGACGCAGGCGCCGCAGGCGTGCTGTTGCGTCCGGATGCATCATGTCGGGCATCCACTGCGCCCGGCCGTTCAGTGCGCAGACCACACTGTCGGCACCCGGCAGGGCGCCGACCGCCTTTTCGACCATGGCGATGATGTTGGCGGCCTGCCAGCAGACAGGACTGGTCAACCTCAACGTCACCCGCACCGCGCCTTAGTCGATGTCGATCGATTCGATCATGCCCATTTCCCTGAGCGTGATCGGCGCACCCGTCGCGATCGAGCACGGGTCCACGACCCGTTCGAGGGCCTCGTAGATTGCTGCCTCGTCAAGCATAGGCCGCCTCCTGCATCGTCGAGAAGGGTGCTGCGACACCTGCGCGGCGGCGCTTGGCGAACCCGTCGTCCTTCGTTGCGGCAATCCGCGATTCCAGGTCGAGGCCGGTCATGCGGGCATAGTTGTCGAAGAGGATCTTCTTCTTCGCCGCCCGGTCGATCTGCGGCAGGCCCGCGCCGGAAACCAGTTCGTCGGGGAAAGCGAACTTGTGCACAAACGCTTCGAGCAGCGGCTGCGGATGGAAGGCCATCGCGCCGGTCCCCCAGAGGATGCGGTCGATTGCATTCTGTCCGCCGGGGCCGACGAGCGAGGCCATGATGTGCTGGAAGGCGGCCGGCCGGGTCGCGGCCAGCGCGCAGGTGATTTCGAGGTTCACATAGACATTGGGGAAGCGCGCCAGTTGCCAGGCGGTCTCTTCCGCAAAGGCCATGCCGCCATGGATGATCTCGAAATTGAGATCCGGAAAGGCCATGCAGGCACGGTCGATATCGCTGACGCGATAATGTTCGATGGCGACCGGGCCGAGCGGCAGCGCCTTGTGGATCGCCACCACCTTGATGCCGAGCTCCTGCGCCCGCTGGAACAGCGGGAAGGCCACCTCCGGGTCGTCCATCTTCCAGCCCTGGATTTCCTGGCCGACCCAGCTGTTGGGATAGAGTTTCAGGCCGACGGGCTTCAGGATTTCGACCTGGCGTTCGAGTTCGTCGAGCGCGGCGGTACCCGTCAGCGGATCGACGCCGCAATAGGTGATCATCCGGTTCGGCCACCGTTTTTTCGCCTCGACGGCCTTTTCGAAACTACAGAGCCCATCGTGAAAGGAGTAGATCGGCAGAGCGTGATAGACCGCCAGATCCGTGTCGCTTTCGACAAAAACCTGATCGACCGTCTCTTCGATACTCCAGTCCCGGTAGAATTGTTTTCGTGTCGGAGCATAGCCGGGCAGTGCGGCCGCCATGACAGAGTCATAGACAAGATCGCATAAGGGTTTTGCGAAGCGGTTTGCAAAATTTCGTTCATCCATATTGTAGGCATGGATGACCGCGTCTATCACGTTCAGGCCGTCTATCATCGGGAGCTCCCATCTCGATTTCCGTTGCTTGAAGTGTTCTAAAATTTATGATCTTCGTCCAACGAGGATTAATGACCTCGTGATCTGGATTTGAGATCAGGGCCTGCCGGCACGCGACGTACCGCTCAAGATCTCCTGCACAACGTCATGCGCCACCTCGCGGAAGGTGACGGCAGACGGGTTCGGCTCATCGTCCTTCCAGGCGAGGAGCAGTTCGTAAGGCGTGTCAAAGTCCATGAGGTCGCGGAAGACCACTCCCGGCTGGGGAAGCTGCGCCACCCATTTCGGCACCAGCGTGACACCAAGCCCGGCACTGACGAGGGAGAGCAGCGTGTGCAACTGCCCGCCCTCCTGCGTGACACGCGGCGCAAAACCCGCGCCCGCACAGGCTGTCTTGAGCAGATCCAGAATGCGGCTGTTCATCTGCAGGGGGAAGGTCACGAAAGGCTCCGCGGCGAGCTCCGTCATCGATACCGCAGCCTTCAACGCCAGCCCGTTCGCCGATGGAAGCGCGACCATCAGCGGCGCGGAAATCAGCACCTCGGTACGGACTGAAGCCGCGAGATGGGAGGGGGCCGGGATGATGCCGATATCGACCGCGCCGCCGGCTATGGCCTCGACCTGGACATCCCGGTCCATCGGGATCAGCTTGAGATCGACATGCGGCCAGCGCTCGCGAAAATCCCGGATGATCGGCGACAGCAGCGTCCACAGCACATTGTCGACGAAGCCGATGGAGAGGCGCCCGACAATGCCGCTGGCCGATGCCTTCAAGCGCCGGACCGCTTCGTCGGTGCGCTGCAGGATGTCGCGCGCCTCCGGAAGAAAGACCTCGCCGAGCAAGGTGAGGCTGACATCCTGGCGCGAACGCTTGATCAGGGTGAAGCCGAGTTCGTCCTCCAGGAGCTTCAGCTGCTGGCTGACGGCCGATTGCACCACATGCACCCGGTCGGCTGCCCGTCCGAAATGAAGTTCTTCGGCGACGGCCACGAAGTAGCGAAGTCTGCGCAGGTCCATGACCGCCTCCTTTCCCAAGCGCACGCGCTTGTGTGTTCGGAAAGGCTACACGTCTGAAAATCCGGCAATAGCGGCAAAGATTCGAGGGTTACGGTCGAAATACTCGAACGATCGCACCATTCGTCCTGGCGGACAGGTCCAATGACAATCAGGTCCCATGCACCGTTCGATTTCTTCGACCGTAACCACTCATTTTATTCGACTGTTCCCCCAAGCCGTTTGATGCCAGCTTATTCCCAAGCCGCAAGGGCGACTGCATCCAACCAACGGAGAACAAAATGGCGAAGGTACTGGTCCTTTATTATTCGACCTACGGACATATCGAGACGATGGCCTATGCCGTCGCGGAGGGCGCCCGCAAGGCCGGAGCCGAAGTCGACGTCAAACGCGTTCCGGAAACCGTGCCGGAAGAGATTGCCCGCAACGCCCATTTCAAGCTCGACCAGAAGGCGCCAATCGCCACCGTCGCGGAGCTGGCGGACTATGACGCCATCGTCATCGGCACCGGCACGCGTTTTGGCCGCATCACCTCGCAGATGGCAGCCTTTCTCGACCAGGCCGGCGGCCTTTGGGCGCGCGGCGCCCTGAACGGCAAGATCGGCGGCGCCTTCGCCTCCAGTGCCACGCAGCACGGCGGACAGGAAACCACGCTGTTTTCGATCATCACCAACCTCCTGCATTTCGGTATGATGATTGTCGGCCTTCCCTACAGCCATCAGGGCCAGATGAGCGTGGACGAAATCGTCGGCGGTGCACCCTATGGTGCGACCACGGTGGCAGGCGGCGACGGATCGCGCCAGCCGACCGAAATCGACCTCGCCGGCGCACGCCACCAGGGCGAACTCGTTGCTGCCGCTGCCATCAAGGTCTTCGGCTGACCTACTGATCGGCCGGGGGTTCACTCCCCCGGCCCACACTCTTCAACACCGACAATCACAACGGAAGCGTCGTCCCGCAGCGCGGGCGAGGAGCGAAGCCATGCCTACTGATTTCGACGGTAAAGTGGTTCTGGTCACCGGCGCAGGCTCGGGGATCGGCCGGGAGGCGGCAAGATTGTTTGCCGAGCGTGGCGCCCATGTTTTCGCGGCCGACCTCAATCTGGGCGGCCTTGAGGAAACCAAGGACGTCGCGGCGCCGGGAAAGATCGACATCCAACGGATCGACGTTTCGAGCGAGGCGGAGGTGAAAGCCTTTCTCGCGCGCATCGAAAGGGACACCGGCCGACTGGACGCAGCGTTCAACAATGCCGGCATCACCGGCGGTACTCACCGCATCGAGGACTACCCGACCGACGATTTCGATCGGGTGCTGACCGTCAACCTGCGCAGCGTGTTCCTCGGCATGAAATACGAGATCCCGCTGATCGCGAAGACGGGTGCCGGCGCGATCACCAACACCGCCTCCGTCGCCGCACTGACGGGACCGGGCGGCATGAGCGCCTATGCCGCCTCCAAACACGGCATTCACGGCCTGACCCGCGTCGCGGCGATGGAAAATGCCAGCCGCAATATCCGCGTAAACGCGCTTGCCCCGGGCTGGACCGACACGCCGATGGTGGTGGCCAACAGCGCCCAGAACCCGGCCTTCGCCGACCTCGCCCGAAAGGCCATCCCTGCCAAGCGCGGCGGCCAGCCGCGCGAACTGGCCGAGGTCGCCGTTTGGCTGAGCTCCCCGGCCGCAAGCTACATCTTTGGCCAGATGATCGTCGTCGACGGCGGCATGACCATCGGCGGTTTTGAACTTTAACCCCAATTCCAGACACGAAGGATACGACCATGACCAGAAGTGCAGAAAGCGAAGCCGCGATCGCAGTGGTGCGCCGCAACACCGAGGAAGTGCAAGGAAAGGGCAATTTCGCCGTCTTCGACGAAGTCTTTTCCGAGGATTTTCTCGACCACACGCCGCAGCCGAACATGGTGCCGGACAAGGAAGGCGTGCGTGGCCTCTATGCCGGCCTGCGCCAGGCGTTTCCGGATTTCCACGCGGACATTCATTGGCAAGCGGCCGACGGCAATCTCGTCACGACCTTCAAGACCTATCACGGCACGCACAAGGGCACCTTTCTCGGCATTCCTCCGACCGGCAAGACCATCCAATTCGAAACGGTCGATGCCATGCGCGTCGTCGACGGCAAGATCACCGAGCATTGGGGTGTCGCCAATCTCTATTCACTCGTCGGCCAGCTCGGCCTCCAACTCCAGCCGACAGCTTGAGCCAGTCCATCATCCCGAAGGAAGACTGCAATGAGTGACATTCTGAAGAACAAGGTGGTGGTCGTGACAGGCGCATCGAGCGGCATCGGCCGCGCCATCGCCATCCGCGCCGCCGAACATGGCGCCAAGGCCGTGATCGTCGCCGACATCATCGAAGAGCCGCGCGAAGGCGGCAGGCCGACCGTCGAGGAGATCGAGGCCATCGGCTCGGCCGCCCGTTTCGTGAAGACCGATGTCAGCAAACGCGCCGACAACGACGCGCTCATCGCCGCATCGGCCGAATTCGGTGGCGTCGACGTCATGGTCGCCAATGCCGGCATTACGCTGCGCAACGACGGCGCGGACGTGCCGGAGGACGATTATCACCGGCTGCTGTCGATCAATCTCGACGGTCCGCTGTTCGGCGCGCAGGCGGCGGCCCGCCAGATGAAGGCGAACGGCAAGGGCGGCAGCATTGTGCTGATGGCCAGCATGGGCGGCATATCGGGCGCCGGCATCACCGTCGCCTATTCCACCAGCAAGGGCGGGGTGGTGCTGATGGCGAAATCGCTGGCCGACGCGCTGGGCCCAGACGGCATCCGCGTCAACGCCGTGGCACCGGGAACCATCGATACCGAATTGCTGCGCACCAGCCCCGGCATTGCCGAGGCATCCGAAGGGTTTCGCAAGCGCACGCCGCTACGCCGCCTCGGTCAGCCCTCCGAAGTGGGTGACGCAGTCGCCTATCTCGGCTCGGATCTCTCCAGCTACGTCTCGGGCATCGCACTCCTCGTGGACGGCGGCCTGCTGGCCGTCCTCTGACGCGAAACGCTCCGCAAAGGATTTTTGACGATGAAAGCCCTTCGTTTTGAACAATTCGGTACGCCGGATGTCCTGACCCATCAGGATATCCCCGTTCCCGCCCTCAATGCCGGCGAGGTGCTGGTCAAGGTCCGTGCGGCGGCGATCAATCCGAGTGACGTGAAGATCGTCAGCGGCCTGTTCGGCGGCTCGGTTCCGCGCACGCCCGGCCGCGATTTTGCCGGTGTTGTCGTCGGAGGCGACCTTGCCGGCAAGGAGGTCTGGGGGAGTGGCGCCGGCTTCGGGTTCCGGCGCGATGGCGCGCATGCGGACTATGTCGTTCTGCCTGCAAGCTGGCTGTCGGAGAAACCCGCCACTCTGTCGATGGCCGAGGCCGCGGCGGTCGGAGCACCTTTCGTCACGGCCTGGCATGCGCTTGTCGATGTCGGTGCGCTAAAGGCGGGCGAAACCCTGCTGATCACCGGTGGCCTCGGCGCCGTCGGGCGCGCCGCCACGCAGATCGCCCGTCACCTCGGCGCCCGCACCATCGTGGCGGCGAGAAACAAGGCCGCGAACGAGGCGGACGACTTCATCGACCTCTCGAAAAAAGACCTGCCGGAGGCCGTCCGCGCGGCCACCTGGGGCAAGGGCGCCGACGTGGTGCTCGATGCGGTCGGTGGCCCAATGTTCGAGCCGGCGCTCAAATCACTGGCCCTGGGTGGCCGCCAACTCGTCATCACCAGTGTCGGTCAGAAGCGCGTCGAGTTCGACCTTGCCGACTTCTATCACAACCGCTCGACACTTTTGGGCGTCGATACCGCAAAACTCACGGGCGAGGAGATCGCCGGCATTCTCGACCGGCTCAAGGCAGCGTTCGACGGCGGCGCCTTCAAGAAGCCGCCGTTGCGGGAATGGCCGTTCGATCAAGCCGCCGACGCCTATCGCAGCACAGCGGCGGGCGAAGCGGCGGAAAAAAATGTCCTCGTCATGAAATGACGGCCGTGGCCGACCTTGGCGGAGGCTACCACCGATTGGAATAGGTCATGTCGTCGTCTTCGGCCTGATTTTCGAAATGCGCAATCAGGAAGCGGCCCGCTGGACCGGGGGGAACATCGGTGCGGTGAACCGCCTGGAGCCGGTAGGGGCCACCCTTGCAATCCGGCATGTCGAGATGGACCAGACGGCCCGTCCGGATATCCTCGCGCACCATGGGCTCGGGCATGTTGCCCCAGCCCATGCCCTCCTTCAAAAGCATGTGTTTGGAACCCAGGTCGGCCAGTCGCCAGGTACGTGCGCCGACGACCCCCAGCTGAAACCCTTGCGTCAAGGTCGAGCGGTCAGTCAGCACGAGCTGCACATGTTCGCGCCCGGCGCCCGGCAGGTTTTTTCCCGCCTTCGCCAGAGGGTGCGAAGGTGCTGCCACCGGAATGAGGTGGACGAAACCGGCGCCGATCCGCTCCAGCCCGTCGACCTCGATGTCGAGCGGGCCGCTGACGCCGATCACCGCCGCCCGGTTCAGCACCATTTGCGTGACCGCCCCCAGAGCCTCGACATAGAGATGCAGCGTCACGGAGGGGAAGGCTTCGCTGAAGGCTTTCAGGGCATCGGTGACGCGCGAGGCGGGCAGCATGACATCCAGCGCGACGTGAATTTCCGGCTCCACGCCTTCGAGCATGGCCCGCACTTTGGCACGCAAGCCATTAATGCCGTTCGAGACGATCCTCGCCTCCGCCAGCACGGTGCGCCCCTCCGTCGTCAGCTGCGGCTTCTTCGTCGTGTCGCGGTCGAACAGCGAGACGCCGAGTTGCGCTTCGAGATTGGCTATCGAATAGCTGATCACCGACGTGGCACGCCCCAGCTTGCGCGCGGCCCCTGCAAAACTCCCGACATCCACCACCGTGAGAAACACCTTGAGCTGGTCAAGGGTGGGCATGCCGGGATTCTGCATATCTATTTCCTCGAACGTTCCTGTCCAATTTATGTCAGTTTTTTCCGCAAGCCACCAGCGGTAATTTGAAGCTCGACAGCAACATCCTCCTCGCCTTCCGGCTGAAGTGGGGATCGTTGAAGGAGCTCAAAATGACATTCGCTTCGAATGCCCGAATAGAACAGATCATTCTTCCGGCGACACGCGATCTCGGCGGTTTTTCGGTGAAACGCGCGCTACCCTCGCCGCTGCGGCGGACCGTCGGTCCTTTCATCTTCCTGGACAGTTTCGGGCCTGTGACCTTCGGCGCCGGCGCCGGCATCGACTCCCGGCCGCACCCGCATATCGGGCTTTCGACGATCAGCTATCTGATCGACGGCGAGATCATCCATCGCGACAGCGAGAACTACGTCCAGAAGATCAAGCCCGGCGAGGTCAACGTCATGACCGCGGGACGGGGCATCGTCCATTCCGAGCGCAGCAGCGACACGCTGCGGGAAGCGGGCGGGCGGCTGTTCGGCTTCCAGAGCTGGGTGGCGCTGCCGGCAAGCCATGAGGAAACCGACCCCGGCTTCCAGCATCTTGGCGCACACGAACTGCCGCGCGTCGAGGGCGAGGGCATCGACATGCGCCTGATCGCTGGTTCGCTGCATGGCCGGCGCGCGCCGACAAAAACCTTCTCCGACCTGTTCAATGCCGATGTGGCTCTCGTCTCCGGCGCACGCTTTCGCATCGACGGGGAGCATATCGAGCGGGCCGTCTTCGTCGTCAGCGGCGCCATCGAGGTCGCCGGGCAGGACGAGCGTTTCACGGCGGACCAGTTGATCGTCTTCAAGCCCGGTTCCGAAATCGTCCTCAAGGCGATCGGCCCGGCGCGGCTGATGGTGCTTGGCGGCGAGCCGCTCGCCGAGAAACGGCACATCTTCTGGAATTTCGTGTCGAGCCGCCGAGACCGGATCGAGCAGGCGGCCCGCGACTGGCGAAACCGGGAGTTCCCGGGCGTGCCGGGAGAAACCGAGTTTACGCCGCTGCCCGATGGGCCGGCAAACATAACGTAACCCCAACCCAACGAACCCAAAGGAAAGCGAACATGACCTACGCAATCATCGGCTCGGGCGCGATCGGCTCGGCTCTCATCACGCATTTTTCGGCAAAGCGCATACCGGTCAAGGTGGCCAACAGCCGGGGCGCGGCATCCCTCGACGCCGTCGCCGGGAAACATGGCGACGCAGTCATCCCTGTCGAACTCGACGAAGCCCTGGCGCAGGATATTGTCATCCTCGCCCTGCCGTTCACGGCGGTGCCAGACCTTGCAAAGGTGCGCAAGGACTGGTCGGGCACCATCGTCGTCGACGCGACGAACGCGATCCAGTTCCCCGAATTCCGTCCCGCCGATCTCGGCGGCAGACTGTCGAGCGAAATCGTCGCCGAGGCTCTGCCCGGCGCGAAAGTGGTCAAGGCCTTCAACACGATACCGGCCGCGGTTCTGGCCGCCGATCCCGTCGAGGCCTCCGGGCGCCGGGTCGTGTTGCTGTCGGGCGATGATGAGGCAGCCAATGCCAGCGTCGTCGGCCTGATCGAGAAGCTGGGTTTCGCTGCGCTCAATCTCGGCAGCCTCAAGGCGTCCGCGCCCGTCCAGCAGTTCGGCGGTCCGCTGGTCGCCGTCAATCTGATCAGGAAGGGCTGACGGAGCCTTTTCGCCGCACGGTCGATACGCTTCACATCCAACGCGAAAAGCCCTCATCGCACAAACGATGGGGGCTTTTCGCGTTGGGATTCACTGCTGCCGATCAAGGCCACCACCGGTCACAGCTGGCGAGAAACTATTCGAAATTATAGAGCGTTATTGTCTATTTTATTCGGCTTTTACGATGAGTCAGGTGACGCCATAGTGCTTCTCACAGGGCGGCCGTGGTGGCCTGCCGATTTCGAAAAGGATACGAACATGTCGCACACAGCAATCGCCCGCCAGGTAGAAGACCTGGCCTCTTCCGCCGCCGTACAGGCTGTCCTGCCGACCGCCGGCCGCATTCTCATCAGCCTGATTTTCGTGCTTTCCGGTCTGAACAAGCTTGCCGCTCCGGCCATGACGATCGGCTACATCGAATCCGTCGGCCTGCCCTTCCCGACGCTGGCGTATGGCACGGCACTCATCGTGGAAATCATCGGCGGCCTCGCCCTTGCGCTGGGTTACCAGACACGCCTTGTCGCCGCCGTGCTCGCCGTGTTCTCGGTCGCGACCGCCGTGAGCTTCCACAACGATCTCGCGGACCTCAACCAGTTCGTCCACTTCTTCAAGAACATCGCCATGGCCGGTGGCCTGCTGAATGTCATCGCACTCGGCGGCGGCAAGTTCAGCATCGACGGCTGGCGCCGCTAAGCGGGTGGATCACGCCGGCCTCGGGCCGGCGTTCTCCCGTTCCGTCAAATCCCCCAAAACATCGATCGAACAGAAAAACCCATGCGCATTCTGAAAATTCTCCCGCTGGTGGCCGCGCTCCTTGTTGGCCAAGGGGTCATGGCGGCACCGGAAAACCAAGAAACGGCAATCGCGGTCAAGTGGTACGAAGCCTTCGACCGGAACCAGCCGGAAATCCTCGAAGCCATCCTTTCCGACACCTGGCGCGACATCCCCGATGCACCCGATGCCGCGCCTGGAGCCCAAACTGCAAAGTCCCTTCTGAAGATGCTTCACACCGCCTTCCCGGACTTCCGGATCGCAGTCGAGGACATCGTCGCGGAGGGCAACATGATCGTTGTCCGGTCGACCATTTCCGGCACGCAGACAGGACCCTTTGCCGGTCTTCCGGCATCCGGCAAAAAACTCCGAATTCAGGCCGTCGACATTCACCTCGTCGAAGGCGGCAAGATCCAGAAAACCTGGCATACCGAGGACTGGATGACAGGCCTGCGCCAGCTCGGCGCCTTCGGGCGGTAAGACTTCATTTCAAAATGCCGGCAGGTGCAAATTCCCTGCGGCACTCCCCAATCAAAACCAATCAGGAGGCAGGCCTTGCCTGCCCAATGGAGAAAGCCATGACGTACGTCGTCAAATACAGCCAATGGGGCGGCCCGTCCGTCCTGCACGTCGAACAGGAAAATACCCACGCACCCGGCGCCGGCGAGGTGCTGATAAAGCAGGACGCCATCGGCGTGAACTTCGTCGACACCATGTTTCGGGACGGCACGTTCAAAGTCGGCCTGCCGGCCGTAGCTGGGGTCGAGGGCGCCGGCATCGTCGAAGCGATCGGCAAGGGAGTCAGCCGTTTTGCCGTCGGCGACCGGGTTGCCTATTTCTTCGCACCCGGCAGTTACGCCACATCCCGTGTCGTGAACGAGGACGTCCTCGTCAGGCTGCCGGATGACGTATCGACCGAGACGGCCGCAACCCTTCTCACAAAAGGCCTGACCGCCTGGATGGCTATCAACGCCATGGCGAAGCCAAGCGGCTCGGATATCGTCCTCGTACAGGGCGCGACGGGTGGCGTGGGCAATCTGCTCGCCCGCTGGCTGCGGGCGCGCGGCTTCACGGTGATCGGAACCGGTTCCCGCCACAAGCTGCCGGCCTTGCGGGAGGTCGTCGATCACGCCTTCGCCTATGACACTACCGGGCTTGATGACCATATCCGCAGGCTCGCCCCCAACGGCGTCGACATCGTTTACGAACTGGTCGGAGCAACGACCTTCGCCACCACGCTCAAGGCGATCCGCGATGGCGGAACGATCGCCGTGATCGGAGCGGCCTCCGGTGGTGCCGCCATCGACGAAGCTGACCTCAGCCGGCGCGGCATCCGCCTGGTGCGCGGCAGCACCGCCCAGCATGTGACGAAAGACAATCTGCAGGTCGCCGCGGATGCGGTGTTCGCAGCCTGGCGGACCGGCGTGTTCGGCGCGGTCACCGCCCGGAAGTATCCGCTTTCCGAGGCACAGCAGGCGCATGCCGACATTCTCGAACGCCGCAACAACGGTCCGATGGTTCTAGTTCCCTGAACCTCTTCCCCAAAGGAACCGTCATGTCCGATTGTGACAATCTGCATCCCGTTTTCTGGGATGTCGCAAAGAGCGACACTATCACCTGCCGTCCGCGCCGACGCCCCCGCCCGTCCCTGGTGGAAGCCCTTGCCGTGGTCGTTGTCCTGCTGTTCGTCCTCGTCACCAACTTTGATCGATGGACCAGTGATGCCAAGGCGGAGGCACCAGCAACGGTTAGTGCTCTCGCCGATCCCGGGTCGGGTTACGCCGCCGCCCATTGCCGGCAAGCCTCGATGCTCGGCGACTGCTGACGAGCCGATGGCGTCACCGCGAAAGGTGGCGCCATTTCACCATGCGTTCGCGGAGATCGAGCACATCACCATCGGCGCAAAAGCTGCCATCGCCGCGATGGTGCAAGGTTCGCCGTTCCTTACGGACCGGGTCGATCCACAGCTGCTCGGCCTCAAGGATGAAGAGGTTGTAAGCCTCGACGAGGCTGGTATCGGCAACCCTGCATTCGATGTTGACGAGGCACTCCTTGATCAGCGGTGCGGCCACCGTGCGGGCCGGCTGCTGCGTCAGGCCGAAGCGCTCGAACTTGTCGACCGTGTCACCCGAGCAGTTGCCGATATCGACGACCGTCTCCGCAAGATCGATGGTCGGGATGGCGATAACGCATTCACCGGTTGCCCGAAGCGCGCGGTGGCTGTGATCCCAGGGGCCGATGATGCAGCCGATCAACGGTGGCGCGTGCTGGATCATCATGTGGAAGCCCATCGTCATGATGTTGGGCTTGCCGTTGTGGCGGGTCGTGACCAGCACGATCGGGCCTGGCTCGAGCTGGCGATAGGCCTCAGAGGCCGGTACTTCCTTCATGGGGAAACTCCTTGATGCTCGGCCTCCCCGTCGTGGACGGGAAGGCCGATGGTTCACGATGCGAGATGGCAGCTTACCAGCCCTGTTCGACCGGCAGGACGAAGAGCTCGGCCACGTTGACATGAGCCGGCGCCTGGGCGGCAAACAGGATGGTCTCGGCAACGTCGGCGCCTTGCAGGAAGGTCATCTGCTTTGCGAGATCATCCATCTGCTGGCGATAGCCGGGATCCGTGATCTGGTCATAGAGCTCGGTCGCGACCGCACCCGGCTGGATGCAGGTGACGCGGATATTGTGCTTCTGGCCGACCTCCATGCGCAGGCCGTCGGAGAAGGCGGTCACGGCATGCTTCGTCGCGCAGTAGACCGACAGTCCCTTGAAGACCTTGCGACCGGCGATCGACGACGTGTTGAAGATATGACCGGAATGCTGCCTGATCATCTGCGGCAGCACGGCTGCAGTGGTGTTCAGCAGACCCTTCAGGTTGACGTCGACCATGCGAAGCCATTCGGAGGTCTTGAACTGGTCGATGTCGGAAAGCGGCATCAGGCCGGCATTGTTGAAAAGAATGTCGATCGTACCATAGGCATCAACCAGTTTTTTGACGCCAGCCTCGACCGAGGCCGGGTCGACCACGTCCATATCGATGACCAGGGCTTCGCCGCCCTTTGCCGTGATGTCAGCCTTCAGCGCTTCCAGCCGATCGGTGCGCCGGGCGGCAATACCGACCTTCACGCCGGCGGCAGCCAAGGCCAGGGCCGTTGCGGCGCCGATGCCGCTCGAGGCGCCGGTGATCAGCGCGACTTTTCCGTTGATGTTCGTCATGATCTGTCTCCTTGTTGCTTGCGAACCCGCTCCGGAAGCGGAGAGGCATTCGCGTTCGACAAGGAGAACTCTAGTAAACCCGAGCTTTCCTCTCTCCCGGCGCCTTGCCGTGACTGTCGGGATCTTGCTCTATTCGTGGTCGGCAGGGCCGGACGACCCTACTCTCTGCGATAGTCGCTCGGCGAGAGACCCGTTTCACGTCGAAAGATCTGGGCGAAATGGCTAGGGCTGGAATAGCCGACGGTCAGGCCGATCTCGATGATGCTGGCATCGGTTTCCTGCAAAAGCTGCTGGGCCTTGGCCACCCGCTGGCGGATGAAATAGTGCGAGGGGGGAAGGCCCGTCGCCTTCTTGAACAGCCGGCTGAAATGAAATTCGCTGATGCCCACCGCCTGCGCCAAGCGGGCAAGGTCGAAAGGCTCTTCCAGCCGGTCTTCCATGAAGGCGATCGCCCGCCGGAGCTTTGCGCCGGGCAGGGCGTTTTGTGCGCGCATCTCCGTGTCGGCAGTCGCATAGTGGCGGATCAGATGGACGGCCAGGCTCTGCGCCAGCCCTTCGACATAAAGTGGGTTGCCGCCGCCGTCTGCCGCCAGCTCTTCATGGAGAAGACCCAGGATGTACGACAGCGTCCCGTCACGGCCGCCGGATACATCCTGTAATGTCACGTTGGCGCCGGCCTTGCCGTGCATCGCCTCGGCCACCCTCTCGAACAGCGGCACGGAAACATAGAGATGCATCACCCGAAAGGGTTTTTCACCCTCGGCCTGCCATCGCATTTCGTAAGGTACCGGCGAGCATGTCAGGAAGAAATCGCCAACCTCGACGCGGTTTGCCGTCCATTCGCCGCGAAGGTCCCGCTCTTCCACCACGGCGCTGCCGGACATGATCCAGACGATGAGCGGCTCCGCAACGGCGGGCACCAGGAACGGGTGCTGAACGCGGTTGCGGGAGAGCACCTGCACGAAAACGTCCTTCCAGGCTGGTCCGTCGCCGCTGATCAGCGTGCTTCCACTGATGTAATTTTCGAGCCCGATCGGAGAGGTCCGTTCGGGAATGGGCAGACTGACGGATGGTTCGTCCAGGGCCATGGTCATCTCCCGATCGGTGGCCTCATGCCAATGTGGCGCTGGAAACAAACATATCCAGCGCCACGAAAACGGAATGTCTGGCCTGTCCCGCCTATTCCGGCATCTTCCCGCCACGATAGAGAATCATGCCGGCGTGATGGAGTACCCCGCCGATGAAGTCGCCATCGGCGGTGAAGCCTGTATCATCCCAATAGTCGATGTGGTTGCCGCGAACCTCATATCGACCCTGGTAGGCGCTCTCCCGACGGCCGCGCGCCTCGTCATAGCGGCCGTTCGGCAGAAGGTTGTGGCGAATGCGGCCATCCTCGGTGATCCACATGCCGACATAGGGGTGGTTCTGGTCGGGGGCGGTTGCGTTCATCTGGGAATATCCTTCCTGGGCGGGAGCCATGCACAACAGCATTGCGGCAAGCCCCATCGTTGCAAGTCTAAAATGATTCGACATCCCGGCCTCCGCTCACATGCTGGCGGTCGGCCGGATGACGATTTCGCTGGTATCGACATCCGCCGGCTGGCCGATGACATGGGCGATCGCCTCCGCAATGGCCTCCGGCTTCAACGCGATCCGGCGATTGGCGACCATGGCTTCGGCCGCGGTGGCATCGGTGATGGTGTTGGCCAGTTCCGATTCCACGACGCCCGGATAGACGCAGGTCACCCGGATCCGGTCGTTCTCCTGCCGCAGCCCGTCGGAAATCGCCCGCACCGCATATTTGGTGGCGCAATAGACGGCGGCGGTCGGCGAAACGGTGAGGCCACCGACGGAGGACACATTGATGACCTGCCCGGCGCCCTGCCGGTTCATCGCCGGCAGCACGGCGGCGATGCCGTAGAGCACGCCCTTGATGTTGACGTCGACCATGCGGTCCCATTCGTCCACCTTCAGCGACGCCAGCGGCGACAGCGGCATGACGCCGGCATTGTTGATGATGACGTCGATGCGTCCAAAGGCATCGAGCGCTGCATCGGCGAAGGCCTGGACGTCCTGCCGGGAGGTAACGTCGAGACTCCGGTAAAGGACCTTGCCGCCGGCAGCGGTAATTTCTGCGGCCAAGGTTTCAAGACGGTCGGTGCGTCGTGCGCCGAGCACGACCGTCGCGCCGGCCTTGGCAAGGGCGCGCGCCACTGCCTCGCCGATGCCGCTGCTGGCGCCCGTGACGAGAACGATCTTGTTTGTGATGTTGCTCATGGAAATGATCCTTCGTTTTGAGTTGGTTGGTTCAAGCAGAGAGCCGGGTGAAGTTGTTGAGGTCGAGATCACCCTCGACCAGATCGGGGATGCGAGCGATGAAGGCCTGCATGTGCGCAAGCGCGAAGTGCCCTTCGAGATCACCGGCGGAACGCCAGTTTTCGTAGACCATCCACAAGTCGGGATCGTCGTTCGACCGATGCACATCGTAGGACAGGCAGGCCTCTTCCTCGCGGGAGGGAGCGACGAGGGCCAGAAGGGCCTCGCCAAGGTCCGCTGAACGACCGCTTTGGGCGCGAATGAACACGAGGTTTGTGAAGTTCGACATTGCGTGTCTCCTTTTTGGGAAGCTTGGTAGCGGGGTTGGATTCGATCTGGGCAGGCGCGCTAGGCCATTTGCGGAAAATCGGTGCTGCGGCTGACGTCCTCCCATTGCCGGACATCGTCATCGAAGCGATCGAGGCGGGTGCGGGCGCGCTGCAGCGCATCGCTGCCGAGCAGCAGATCAAGCGGCGGCTCCTCCGCATCGACAGCCGCGAGAATGGCCAGCGCTGCCCGCTGGGGATCGCCGGCCTGCCTGCCGTCCTTGCTGAGGAGACCATCGACCGCCCGGCCGCTGGTGGCGACATAGTCATCGATGGTCGCGCCGCTGCGCAGGACAGACCGGTCCGACAGGAAGTCGGTGCGCAACGAGCCGGGTTCGACAACCGTCACCCACAGCCCGAACGGCGCCAGTTCCTGGGCGAGCGCATAGGAGATCGCCGACAACGCTGCCTTCGTTCCAGCATAGATCCCGGAACCCGGCGCCGGCGCGATGCCGGCGATCGACGCGACGTTGACGATGTGCCCCCGCCCCTGCCCGCGCATTCTGGGAAGCGCGCGGCGAATGATGGCGAGTGGAGTGAAGAGGTTGACCGCGAAAATGTCGCGCACCTCACGATCATCGGCCGCTTCGACCGGGCCGAGAAGACCATATCCCGCATTGTTGACCAGAACATCGATCCGGCCATGCAGCGCAAAGGCCGACGCCAGCGCCTGATCGATCGATGCCGCATCGCCCATGTCCAGCGGCAGCACATGCAGGCCCTGCGCTTCAAGCCCCTCCGGCGCGGCACCGCTGCGCGTCGTGCCGATGACCGGATCGCCGCGCTCAAGGGCTGCCTGCGCAAGGGCATATCCGAGCCCCCTCGATATGCCGGTAATGAACCAGACCCGCTTTGCCATGACCGTCTCCTTCCGTGCGGCGATGTCCTTGACTGGTTCGCCGGCTCTGGAAGGAAGATTAGGCCGGGATGGCGCGGCTTATAATCCAACGCCTTTCAACAGGGCTTGTTAGCTGGAGGAACACAATGCCCTTCCCTTTCAAGCTGGAACAAGCGAAGAACTGGACCAGCTTGTGCCGCCAGCGACATTGGCGGCTGGTGCAGGGGATGAGGCTTCCGAGAAGGTCAGGAGGTCGAGTTCCGGTTCGGCAAGATGGCGCAGGAGGCTGTAATATCCGTCCATGCGCGCGTGGCAGAGATTATCCCGCAGATCCGCCCGTGAGCGCCACGTCTCGTAGATGCACCAGACACCGGCCTCGTCCTGCGAACGGTGCACGCGGAACTGAAGGCAGCCCGCTGCCGCGCGGCACGGTTCGACAAGCCTTTCGAGCGCGCGCCCCAGGGCCTCCGACAACCCAGGACGGGCACGCAGGATCGTAATGTTCGTGAGGTTTTCCATGACACGCTCCCGATCTCTTTCGACGAAATCGTCGTCGTTGTTTGCTGATGGACGGGAGTATGGGTGACGCGGCAGCAAAGGATAATCGACGGAATTCCACCGTTCTTTGTTAGCCGAGAGCGTATAATCCGGCGACTTCTCTCGCTGAGAGAAGGTGCACCCTACTGCTCCTGCCGTGCAGCACCTCGCACCGCGTCGATGAAGGCACGCAAGGCGGGCGCCATCTGTCTTTGCTTGGGATAGCAGAGGAAAAATCCCGGATAGGCTTCGCAATAGGCATCGAGCATCGTGACGAGCCGCCCGTTCGCGATCAGGTGATCGGTTTCCCGGTTCGTCGCAAAGGCGATGCCCGCACCATCCAGGCACGCCGAGAGAACCATGCTCCGATCATTCGTAATGATCGGCCCCTTCACGACGAGCTCGAACCAGCCGCCGTCCCGGTGGAACTCCCAGGCATAGGGAAGGCTCTGGCCCGACCAGCGCCAGAGAAGACACGTGTGGTTCAACAGGTCTTCCGGCGTTTCCGGCAGGCCGTGTTGTGCAACGTAACCGGGCGTCGCCACCGGGCGCTGGCAAAGGGCGCCGCCAACCTCGACCGCGATCATGTCCCGCTCGATCACCTCGCCTGGACGGATGGCGACGTCCCATCCGCCGGCGACGATATCGACCACCGCATCGTCGACGGTCACATCGACCGTGATCTCGGGATAGGATCGGCTGAAAGCGCCGAGCATCGGCGTGATGAAGGCCTGCGCCGCCGCACGCGCGGCATGCACACGCACCGTGCCGGCCGGCGTGTCGCGGAAACGTACGGCGCTGTCGAGCGCCGCGCTGATTTCATCCATCGCCGGGCGAAGGCGCAACAGCAGGGCTTCGCCGGCCGGGGTGAGAGCGACACTGCGCGTCGTGCGATTGAGCAGACGGATGCCCAGCCGCTCCTCCAGCGTGCGGATCGTCTGGCTGAGCGACGACGGCGTGATGCCGAGCCGCTCCGCCGCGCGGCTGAAGCTCAAGAGTTCAGCAACAGTGACGAAGGTTCGCAATTGCGCGAATTCGCTTCCTTGGACGGTCGGCGTCATCGTTTCCTCGCAGGAAATGAACGGCGGCATTGTTTATCGATACCAAACAATCTCGCCGCTTTCACGCCGATTTTTAACTCAGCGCGACATTTTCACTGCCTGCCCGCCGTGTTTTTCCGTCAACCGGGCTCGAAACCGCGCAGGGCAACAATCCGCGATCCCGCCGCGGCCTGTCTCTGCCTGGCCAGGGGAGCATAATCCGACGAGGCGAACAGATCCTGGATCGCCTGCATGCTCGGGAACTGGATGATCAGCATATTGCTCGCCTCCCAGCCCTCGAGTCGCAGGGGCGCATCATCCAGAGCAACGAGCCGACCGCCGGCCTTGGCGACAAGCGGCAGCGCCTTGGAACGATAGTCGGCGATCGCATCATGATCGTGAATGTCGAGATCGACAACGAGATAGGCTGGCATGACAAGCTCCTGTTTGAATGGCCCATCCCGGAATTCAGTTGGGCAACATTGACAGGATCGAACCTAGCTCCAATGCCGACGCGGCTCTCCCGCGGGCTTGCGGTAGTCGTCGGGATTTTGCGCATTAGCGGTCGATGCAAGGCGAGGAAGCCTCCGAGACCGGGGTGCCCGCCCTCATGCTCCTTCGACAGGCCGATGATATGTTCGCCTGTGAAACAGGTTGTGCTTCATTCTCTGGAGGGGCGAGGCGAGCGACACGAAAGAGGATGCAAAGTTTGAATTGACCCCTTTCGATGGCGAGGCGATACTTCAACCCGTAACAAGGCGGGAGGAACAACAATGGACGAGCCAGACCGGTGGCGCCACATTGCAAGCGCGCCGAGAGACGGTAGCCGGATCCTCGTCACAGTTCGTTCGTCCGAACAAGGGCCGGCAGAAGTCGATGTCGCCTATTGGTCGAATGGCGATCGGTTCGGCGCAGAAGGCTGGCGCGCCTCCGATTCCGCACCTGGCTGCATCATTGAATATGCCGAGCCGGAGCTGAAGTGCTGGATGCCGATGCCCTCGGCCAATCTAAGCCGCGCCTCCACGCCGTCGCCCTGGCAAGGCCAAGACACCCAGCAACTCGATGGGTCAGGTATCTGACGAACCCGCTCCGCTGTGTGGCAAGTCATCGATTCTGGCGACCAATTAGATCGGTGCAACCGCTAGAAAAACAGCGCCCGGCAAAATGATGGCAGATCGCCGATCAGCAAAGCTGTGGTTCGCTTCCTCGCTTGTGGCACCGTTGTCGCCGAGGCTGCAGCCCAAAACCGCTGAAAGGAGACGCGACAATGCCCAAGTTTATCACAATCGGATATGGCGACGCGGCCGACTACAACCGCACGGCCCAGTCCGTCAGAGACGCCGCGCATGCCCAGGACGATAAATTAAGATCCGAGGGCGCTGTGATAGGGATCGCCGGCACACCGGTTCAGGTTCGCAATCCAGAGGCCGTTGGCGTGGAAACCCGCGATGGACCGTTCATGTCGTCCGCCTTGCCAATCGCCGGTTTCGCCATCATCGAGGCAGCCGACTTGGGCGAAGCTATCAAAAAGGTTTCGGTCGTGCCCTGTGCAGTTGCACATGGCGTCGTTGAAGTTTGGCCATTGAAAGAAACAGTCTGATCCGAGCCGCAACGTGTTCAGGGAAAGCTCCCATCAACCGACCCTGCGGTGAGAACGGATCATGTAGAGCTTCCGATGAGCCCGACATCTCCAGCGTTTCCCGTCCACCCGCGACCAGATCGCCAACCTCTTTCACATTCCCCACCATGAAATCGCATCCAAGGATTGCCGCGGACTGAGAATCGGAGTCACTGTCACGCGCGGTGCTGCTCTCAAAGCAGGACGCTCCAGCGAGACGTCTCATATCATGGGGTGGCCTTGCAGGCAGTAAGCGCTACTCCACAATAGGACTTGCCGGTGTGTTCAGCACCTTCGCGGCCGATGTCCAGCAGCTCTATTTGGATATCGACCAAAAGCGAACCGCCACTCTACATCGTCATCAAGACGGCCAGAGGAGCGCTCAAGCAACGGCTTCTTGGCTTTGAGCCGAGCGCCGCATTCGACGCTGCCGGAGAGTAAGGCGTCATTGGCCTTTCTCCTGGGGACCAGCCGGCTCAGTTTGAGTAGGATGGGCTCTGGATTCCTTTATTTCGTTTGTCTTTTCGGGAACACCGGCTTCCATTTTTCCCTGACAAACTCCAGGAGGGGTGAACCGTCCGGGTGGCCAAAATCTTGATATACGGTTCAAAGCTGCCCTTGTTCCGTCCGGGAACGTCGCTTCCCCAGCGCAGCTCCATCGCGAGGCGTAGAAAACAGACGAAACCGCGCAATCTTTCGATGCGCGGCTCCATTTTGTTTGATAGCTACCCGGCTAGGCCGGGAGCTGGAAGTAGGCGTTGGCGGCGAGGACGACGGCGAGGCCGGCGGCGAGCGCTGCATAGGGCAGGATGCCGGCTTTCTTGATGCCCAGATCCTGGCCGACGAGACCGAGGTCTTCCATGGCGCCGACCGGGAATTTTCCACCGTCACGCACATAGTGGCGATAGGCGAAGACCGGCAGGATAAGGGCGGCAAAGATGAAGCCGACCCAGAGCGCGTTGGAGTAACCCCAGACCTTTGCACCAGCGCCGAGGAACAGCGCGTTGACGAAGGCGAGAACGGTGTTGAGGCCGATCAGCCAGGTCGGTGCTTTCCACGGGCGCGGGATATGGCCGGAATCCATGCGGTGGATCCAGCCGGCATTGAGGTTGAGGAAGTTGAAGATGATGTAGCCGACATTGGAGACGGCCAGCACGAAGAAGTAGCCGGCCACGTCGGAGGCGATGGCGAGCAGGATGAGATTGAAGGCGAAGTCGGTCCACATAGCGCGGGTCGGCGCGCCATGTTCGTTGACGTGGTCGAGGTACTTCGGAAGCCAGCCGTCCTTCGAGCCCTGATAGAGGGTACGCGACGAGCCGGCCATTGCGGTCATGATGGCGAGGAACAGCGCCATGATCATCAGGAGAACGAGGATCTGGGTGACGATCTGGCCGCCATGGACGAGGCTGGCCAGCGCTTCCGCGACGCCCGTGCCATCGACGATGCCAGGGGCAAGCATGCCCGCATGGCCGAGAACGCCCTGGAAGGTAAAGGGAATGAGGAAGAAGAACAGGCAGCAGAGAAGGCCGGAATAGAAGATCGCCTTGAACGTATCGGTTTTGGGGTTCTTCAGTTCGCGGGTGTAGCAGACGGCGGTTTCAAAGCCATAGGTCGACCAGGCGGCGATATAGAGGCCGCCGAGGAATAGCGTCCAGCCGCCATTGCTCCACACACCGTCGATCCCGGAATAACCGGCTGTCGGCGGAACGAGGTTGGTGACGTTGGCGCTGTCGATCTGGCCGGAGAAGATCGGGTACAGGCCGATGACCAGGAGCGGCAGCAGGACGATAAGCGCGAGCCATTTCTGGACGTTCGCCGTTCCCTGGATGCCGCGATGCTGGATCGCGAAGATGACCAGCATCAGGATGCCGCCGATGACGAAGGTGGCGTTGAGGTTTGCCGTGGCAAGGAACGGAATGTCGAAGGTGAGCAGCGACCAGTTGCGGATCGCCGGTGTCAGGGCCGCAACGGCATCGGTCGACAGCAGGGCGGAGATGGCGTCTTGCGATGTCTTGCCGGCATTGACGGCAAGCCATTCGACGACGCGCGGGCTTTCCGCCGTCAGCGTTGCCATATTGGCAGTGACCCATTCCATGACGGCCGGGGACGTGGCGCCGGGAATGGGGAACAGCGCATTGAGGATATAGCCCGCCGCGATGGCGCAGCCGAGCGACAGAACCGGCGACCAGGCGAACCAGTTGCACCACACCGAGAGCGGCGCGATGAATTTCGAATAGCGCAACCAGGCAGTGGCGCCATAGATCGAGGCGCCACCCGATTTGTTGCCGAACATGCCGGCGATTTCGGCGTAGGTGAAGGATTGCAGGAAGCCCATCACCATGGAAATGATCCAGACCACGAAGGCGAGCTTGCCCGTCGTGCCTGCAATGCCGCCGATGGAAAACAGCACGAGCGGGGGCACGCCGGCGGCGACCCAGAATGCCCCTTTCCAGTCCAGCGCACGAATCAACCCCGTGCCCGAGGTTGCCGATCCCTCGGTCTCAACGATAGATGCCATAAACAGTCTCCTCGACCAGTTTTTGCCGTGAAGCGCGTTTGCGCGCATTCCCAATCTGATGGTTCTCGCTGCGGTTTTTCCGCTGGATGGCGCCTGCGTTTTCGCAGTGTCACCACCTGTTCCCGTTTGCAATTTCGCGACCGCAACTTATTCTCATAGTGAATTTTTTTTCTTCTGGGTCAAGTCTCTCTTTACTTTTCGGGGCCTCCCGTAGGATAGTTTTGCCATATTGCCGGTGCATAAAGCGGCCCTTTCAGGGCATCGAAACGACCGTGCATTGGGTGGGAGCTGAGATGGACACGTCCGGACGATTTGCAGGCACCCTGATGCCGCCGCGGCCCAGCACCATACTGCGGCCGGGCATGCCGGCGCTGCCGGCCGGCGTCGAGCGCTATCGCGTCAAGGGACGTGGCACGACGGTGGTCAAGGTCACAGCCGGCGACCGGGTCGTCATCAAGGATGTCGAAGGCGGACAACTCTGTGAAGTGAGCTTCGTCGATGCCGGCGGCCGGTTCAATGCGGCGGGGCTCGGCGTCGCGTTTTCGCGATCCGCTGATGGTCTTCAGGAAATTCTCGGGCGGGACGAAGACAGCGCACGACGGACGCTCGCCGCATTGAAACGGCGCAATATCGACCCTGCGGGCGCTCAGGCGCTGGTGCTGTTTGGGGAAAGCTCCTCGCCAGGTGCCTCGGCCGAGTTAACGATCGGGCTGGACGGCCTGCTGATCGTCGCGGCCCCGGCGCCGCCGATGGACGCGGAAGCACAGAACACCGCGACCGCGCTGGAACTGCGGATCGCCCGCTCCACAATCGAACGTACTTACGAGGACATGCTGCCGGAGCCGATGGCCGATCCGATACAGGATCTGCGCATTCAGGCGGCGCGGGCTTCGGCCTATTTCGTGCGGGCCGGTGAGTTCATTCAGGTCATCGACGTTTCAGGCCGGCAATGTACGGATTTCCAGGCCTTTTCGGCCCGCAAGGTCGACAAGGGACTGGATCTGGCGCTCGATGCGACGGTGACGCGCACGCTTCTCGGGCGCAGCTACCCGATGCCGGGGCTGCCATCGAAGGCGTTCGACCGGGATTTCGAGCCGCTGGTGGAGATCGTGCAGGATACGGTCGGGCGTCATGATGCCTTCGCCACTGCCTGCAACTCGCGCTACTACGACGACATGGGTTATCCGGGGCATGTCAACTGCACGGATAATTTCAACCACGCGCTGGCGCCCTACGGCATTGCGCCGCGCAAGGGCTGGGAAGCGCTCAACTACTTCTACAACACCAATGTCGATCATCATAACCAGCTCTATCTCGACGAGCCCTGGTCGCGGCCGGGCGATTATGTGCTGATGCGGGCGTTGACTGATCTCGTCTGCGTCTCGTCGTCCTGCCCGGACGATATCGATGCGGCGAACGGTTGGGACCCGACCGATATCCATGTCCGCACCTATTCGGACAAAGAAAAATTCTCGCGCGCCGTCGCCATCCGAATGACCCCCGATGCAGAGCCCGAAATGACCCAGGAAACCGCCTTCCATCCCCGCCTCTCAGGTCTGACCCGCAATCATGTGGAATATCGCGGCTATTGGTTGCCGAACCGCTTCAACAATGAAGGGGCGATCGAGGAATACTGGGCCTGCCGCGAAAACGCCGTGGTGATGGACCTGTCGCCACTGCGCAAATTCGAGGTAACGGGGCCGGACGCCGAGGCGCTGCTGCAATATTGCGTCACACGCGATATCCGCAAGCTCTCGCCGGGCCAAGTGGTCTACACGGCCATGTGCTACGAGAACGGCGGCATGATCGACGACGGCACTGTGTTCCGGCTCGGCCAGAACAATTTCCGCTGGATCGGCGGCGATGACGTCAGCGGCATCTGGCTGCGCGAGCAGGCGGAGAAGATGGGCTACAAGGCCTGGGTGCGCTCCTCCACCGACCAGATGCACAACCTCGCCGTCCAGGGACCGAAGAGCAGGGACATCATCAAGGAGATCATCTGGACCGCACCGGCGCAGCCGTCGATTGGCGAACTCGAATGGTTCCGCTTGGCTGTCGGCCGCATCGGTCATTTCGAAGGCGCACCGGTCGTCGTTTCGCGCACCGGCTATACGGGCGAACTCGGCTACGAGATCTTCTGTCATCCGAAGGATGCCCTTGCCGTGTTCGATGCTGTCTGGGAGGCCGGCCAGAAGCACGGGCTGAAGCCGATGGGCCTGGAAGCGCTCGACATGGTGCGCATCGAAGCCGGTCTGGTGTTCGCCCATTATGATTTCTCCGACCAGACCGATCCGTTCGAAGCCGGCATCGGCTTTACCGTGCCGCTGAAGTCGAAGACCGAAGATTTCATCGGCCGCGAGGCGCTGATCAAGCGCAAGGAGAACCCGCGCTACAAACTGGTCGGTCTCGATATCGACGCCAACGACGCCGTCGGCCACGGCGACACGGTGCATATCGGCCGGGCGCAGGTGGGCGTGGTTACCAGTTCGACGCGTTCGCCAATCCTGAAGAAGACGATCGCGCTGGCACGGATGGACGCCCTGCATTCGGAAATCGGCACCGACGTCGAGATCGGCAAGCTGGACGGCCAGCAGAAGCGGCTACCGGCGAAAATCGTGCCGTTTGCGCACTACGATCCGCAGAAGCTCAAGCCGCGGTCATAGCTTCAGAAGACGGACGCTCCTTGCGGGAACGACTGCGAGGATGAGGACGGTATCTGTCGCCTCCTCGTAGAGAATGATGTGGCTCTGATGCGTGTGCCGCCGCACACGCTCGCCGATCGATGGGATGAGCCTGCCCATCTGTGGACGCGACGCTATCAACTGAAAACAGCGTACCAATTCACCCTTGTAACGACGGGCCTGGGTGAGACCGAACATCTCGATGCCATCGAGAAACAGGGCGAGCAAGTCATCTTCGGCACGCTCTGTCAGCGTGTAGCTAGTCACGCACGACGCCCCTTGCTCTGGCAAGGCGCTCTGCATTTTCGAAAATCTCGTCGACGCTTTGTTTGCCGGGTCCGCTCGACCGGGATTCCAGAACGATCTGGCGCAAGTCGTCGATGGTCAATTCCTGATCTCTGCGGGAACGATCGCGGCGCACGAGATCGCGCACATAATCGCTGGTACTCGCGTACTCGCCCTTGCTGATCTGGGCTTCGATCCATTCTTTCATGGGATCGGGCAGGGATATGGTCATGGTCGCCATGCAGATACTCCTTTGGGGCATCCTATCATGGATAAGAACAAATCACAAAAACGCTTATTGTGAGCCACGCAGTACGTCGAAACGTTGCTCTCAGGAGCAGACGGCCTTCAGCCCGATTTGCTCTGCGTTGTCGCAATCTGCCTTGCGACCGCCTCGGAATCATTGGCAAGGGCACGCATTTCCGAGGCGAGCACGGCGAAGCCGGCACCGGCCGTGCCGGCGCGCGCTGCCTCGATGCCGGCATTGACGGCGAGCAGTTTCAGCGAGCGCAAAGAGTGCAGGATTTCGGCAGTGCGCGAGGCAGTGGCGCGCATGTCGGCGGTCTGCTCGTCGATGCGTTGGTAGAAGGATTCGATGTTGACGATGCTGCCTTCGAGATAGAGCAACTCGCCGTTGGTGCCCCAGACGCCGCCGCCGGTTTCGGTAACCCAGAGATAGTGACCCTTGTTGTGGCGGATGCGGTATTCGAGCGTCCAGTCGGTGTGGTTTTCCAGCGCCTTGCCGACCGCCGCGTCCATGGCCGGTACGTCATCCTCGCACATGATGGAAGTAAAGGCGCGCACACGGTTGCCGACGATCTCGTCGGTCGGATAGCCAAAGATCCGCTGGATGCCGTCGGTCATCTCCAGCATCGTGTAATGTTCATCCGCCCGGCACCGGTACAGAAAACCATTCATGCGACCGAGAACGCTGCTCAGAAAATCCATGGGAACCTGGCGGTTGCTGGAGGGCGAATGAAACTTCGTCATTTTAAACCACGAGCCGAAGACCAAAAAGGCCTTCGGCTTTGTCGTCGTCGAACCAAAATCAGTTCTTCAGATAGACCTCGAGCGTATCGTCCATAGCCTCAAGCCACGGCGTATGATGCTTGGGTGCGAGGGTGCCGGTCATCAGCGACTTGTAGGCGTTGTCGCGGAAGCCCATGATGTTCTCGGCCTTGTGGTGCTCCCATTCCATGAAGGTCTTGTTGGTGCCCTCGACGTCGAACTTCGGATAGTCGGTGTGCTCCAGAAGCTCGATAACATAGTCGCCCTGGAACCAGATCATCTGCTCGGCATCCTCAAGCGTTTCCTCACGGGCGCGCCATGTGTCGAAATGCGCCTTCATCTCCGCCTTCGAGGGCAGGTCGATGCGGCCCATGATGACGTCGCGGGCATACCAGGCCTGGGCGTCGAACATGTTGAAGGTATAGAACTGGTCCTGCATGCCGATATACATCAGCTGTGGATTGTCCTCGTAGACGACGCCCTTGTAGAGGTTGTCGGACCACAGGCGGTTGGCCGTCTTCAGGCGCAGGTCGTCCGGCAGGAACGGGAAATGGTGGAGGTAACCGGTGCAGAGGATCAGGGCATCGACCTCCTTGGTTGATCCGTCGGCGAAGTGGGCCGTCTTGTTGACGAGTTTCTGCAAGAGTGGCCGCTCCTCGAAGCGCTCCGGCCATTTGAAGCCCATCGGCTTGGAACGGTAGCTCGTGGTCACCGATTTCGCGCCGTATTTCCAGCATTGCGAACCGATGTCCTCGGCCGAATAGCTGCGGCCGACAATCAGCACATCCTTGTCCTTGAACTCCAGAGCATCGCGGAAATCGTGGGCATGCAGCACGCGGCCGCCAAAGGTCTTCACGCCTTCGAAATAGGGCACGTTCGGTGTCGAGAAATGGCCGGAGGCGACGACGACATAGTCGAATTCTTCGTCATACATCCGGTCCTCAACGCGGTTGTGCGCCGTCACCGTGAACTTCTTCGTCGCCTCATCGAACCGCACCATGCGAACGGGTGTCGAGAAGCGCACCCATTTGCGCACGTCGGCCTTTTCGACGCGGCCTTTGATATAGTCCCACAGCACCGCACGGGGCGGATAGGAGCCGATCGGCTTGCCGAAATGTTCCTCGAAGGAGTAGTCGGCGAATTCCAGGCATTCCTTGGGTCCATTCGACCAGAGATAGCGGTACATGCTGCCATGGACCGGCTCGCCATATTCATCGAGCCCGGTGCGCCAGGTGTAGTTCCACAAGCCGCCCCAATCGGCCTGTTTTTCGAAGCAGACCACTTCGGGGATTTCCGCACCCTTCTGGGCGGCGGACTGGAAGGCTCTCAATTGAGCAAGGCCCGATGGCCCCGCGCCGATCACCGCTACTCTGGTCATATGTGTCTGTTCCCTTTTATATCGTTGTAAGCTTTGTGAAGACCTTCAATCCGGATGGATGCCTGCAGTTGTCGGTGCCCCATCGTCATATTTCGCCAGCCAGTCGATCATGATCGGCCGGTTGCGGGTCAGACCCTTGTAGTCGGCGATCTCAGGCGGCAGGCTTTTCAGGACGCGCGGCAGGCGGCGGCCCCATTTGGGAACGGTCACCAGTTCGTTCAGGCTGATCAGGTAACAGCGGATGACGAAGAGGATGGCGTTGGAGCGCGGCAGGCGCCAGAGGCTCTGCAACTCGACGCGCAGGTGCATCTTGTCGCCGACATTCTCCGGCGTCACCGTCGTGCGGTCCGGCCCCCATTTATGATAGTTTTCCGGCGACGTATCGAGCCGAGGATTGACCGTCATCGTCCAGTTGAGGCGGCGGGTCGGCTTGCCCTGTTGCAGGTTGAGCAGGAATTTCAGCGCCCGGTCGAACACGCCGATCTGGTGGGCGAGCGGTACGGGACCATGCCATTCCATGAAGTTCATGCCGATGTCGAAATCCAGCGACCAGTCGGCCTGAGTGGTCACCATGCCGGCATCCATCCAGAGATTGTTGTCGCGCTGGTCGACGATGCAGAAATCGCCCTGGGCCTGGCGGGTGATGTATTCCATCGGCGGGTGGGGAAGCGTTGCCGGATCGCCGAAGGTGAAGGTGTCGTCGATGCCCATCGGCCGGTTGATCCAGCGCCAGCGGTCGCCGTCCTTCGTCAGCGTGAAATGCTCCGGGTAATCCTGTGCCTGATGCTCCATGATGAGCTCCAGCACGTCCCATTGCGCCGCCATCATGTGCGGCAGCGCCTGGCAGCGCAGCGGATCGTCCTTCAGCACCATCGCCCGGTCCTGCATCTCGGCGACATAGTGTTCGTCGACATCGATCAGGTTTTCGAAAACGCTGTCCGCCTTGCCCCGGATATGCGGCTCCATGTTGACCGAATACATGTATTCGTCGCGATCGAAGGGGAAGGGAAAGCGCTTGATGTTGTAGAGGCTGTTGCGGAAGGTGAAGTCGTCGCGGAACGTTTCGCTCCTGAACGTGATGGTCATCTGTCCGGTCCCCTTAAGCTACAATTGAAGAACGAGTTGCTGGCCCTTGAACCGCGAGACGCAGATCATGACCTTCTTGCCGGACGCCTTTTCCTCATCCGACAGGTAGATGTCGTTGTGCTGCAATGTGCCATCACAGGAGAGCACCTCCGTCTCGCACTGGCCGCAGGCGCCGCCGCGACACATGTAGGGGGCGTCGCAGCCATGGGCCTCGGCCGCTTCCAGAATGCTCTGGTGCTCACCGACGGTCATATGGATGTCGGATTTTTCGAGAAATACCTGGAACGGCAGGCCGGCGGGCGGCGCAAGGAACCGTTCCGAATGCAGGTTTTCCTTCGGCCAGCCGGCTTTCAGCCCCGTCATCAGAACGCCGTCGATCATGCCGGCGGGCCCACAGACATAGAGATGCGTGCCGAGCGGCTGGTTGTCGGCGATCTCGGCAACGGGGATGAATGACTTTTCCTCGTCGACATAGATCTTGATGCGGCGCGGGCCGTAGCGATCGAGCAGTTGCTGCCAGTAGGCGCCGTGCGAGCGCGAGCGGATGGCGTAGTGCAGTTCGAACGGGATGTTGTCGCGGCTGAACTGCTGCATCATGGCGATGAACGGCGTGATGCCGATGCCGCCGGCAATCAGGATGTGCTTGCGGCCGCGATGGTCCGGCGCGAAGAGGTTGACCGGCTGGCTGACGGTCAATTGATCGCCGGGGCGCACCTGTTCGTGCATGAAGATCGAGCCGCCGCGGGAATTGGGAACGCGGAGCACGCTGATTTCATAGGCGCTGTTGTCGTCGGGGTTGGACATCAGCGAATAGGGATTGCGCCGCAGCAGTCCGTTGTCGTTCATCGAGACGACGACATGGGCACCGCCGGAGAAGAACGGCATGGGATGGCCGTCCAGCCGCTCGAAGCGGAAGCGCTTGACCAGATCAGTCACCTGCGTCACCGCGGCGACCCGCACAGGCATGTCTGTGTTGAGGCTCACGGGAACATCTCCTCAGGTTCTGGGGCCGTACCCGGTTCTTCTGCATCGATGTTGACGCCCTGGAAGGCGCCAAGCCGTCTGGAGTAGTGATCGCGCACCAGAAGCGGCAGACCACAATGACTACAGGCAAAGGGGCTGGTCGTCACATTGTCGGTGATGCCCTTGCAGTGCACGCATTGCACGCGGCGTGCCGTCGAACCGCGATGTTCGGTGTGGATCGAATGGTAGTCGATGCCATATTCGATCGCCACCTGCATGATCTGGCCGATAAAACCCTCGGTGCCGGCGATGGAGAGCCGCGTTCCCATCCGGGCCTGCTCAAGACAGGCGCGCAGGCGAAAGAGCAGCGGCTGAAGCGTCGGCGCCTGCCAGAAGACATCGGGCGCGAGCGTCGAAAGCGTCACGTCATAGGCCTTGGGGGCCGCACCCGCCGCCAGATAGAGGATTTCCGACTTTGCCAGGAAGTCGTTGCCCTTGGCCCCGACCTGATCGATCAGGGCCTGAGCCCCTTCGCCCTCGAGGACGAAGAGGTGGCGTTTGGCATGGGGATCAATGTCGAGCCCCTTATATTCCGGCCTGCTTTTGATCCCTTGTACGAGCATGCCGATATCCTCAGCCTTGCGCCGTCCGTTTCGTCTTCTTTGGATCGTCGAAGGTGATGGTGTGGGCGATGGCCGGTGCGTTGACGGTCTTGCCCTTCACTTCGAGCTTGGTGCCCTGCACGGCATAGGGAACGTCGACGCGCATGATCGCCATGGAGCGGTTGGTGAGCTTGGAATAGGACGGGCAGGTGATGACGCCCACCTTCTTGTCGCCGGCCCAGACCTCGTCGCCAAGATCGGTCGGACCATCGGCCTCGACCAGCAGGCCGAAGATCTTGAAGCGCTCCTTGCCCTTGAGGCGGGCATGTTCCTCGGCACCGCGGAAGCCGGTCTTGCCGGGGCTGACGGTGAAATCGAGGCCGAGTTCCCACAGGCTGTCGCCAGGCTGTTCGTTGGCGAAGGGATACATCTGCGAATTGTCGTAGGGATAGAACAGCAGGTAGCTTTCGACGCGCAGCATGTCGAGTACGCTGAAGCAGACGGGGATGATGCCCATCGCCTTGCCTTCATCGACGATCCGGTCCCAGACCATGCCGGCATCCTGGCCGCGCACGAAGATTTCGTAGCCGCGCTCGCCGGTATAGCCGGTGCGCGAGATCATCACCGGCGCGCCGAACAAAGTCGTCTGCATGTGATGGAAATATTTGAGGTCGCGGATGCCGGGCACGTATTTTTCGAGATAGTCGACGGCGAGCGGGCCCTGGAGGGACAGGTCGTGCAGGTCGTCATCGAACAGCACGGCGCAATTGCGGCCCTGTGCCTGCTTGACGATTTCCTCGAAGCCGGAGCCCGAGCCATGCACCAGCATCCAGGAATTGGGACCAGTGCGGTAGACGATGCAATCGTCGGTGAAGTGGCCGCGGTCGTTGAGCATGCAGGCATAGACCGACTTGCCGGGATAGACCTTCGTCATGTCGCGGGTGGTGATATATTCCAGAATGGCGATCGCATGCGGGCCGACGAGATGGACCTTCTTCAGGCCCGAGACATCCATGATGCCGGCCTTGGTGCGCACGGCGATGTGCTCTTCGTAGATGTCCTTGTCGTAGGTCCAGGCGGTTCCCATGCCGCTCCAGTCTTCGAGGTTCGATCCGAGTGCCCGATGCCTGTCTGCAAGGGCGGAAAAACGCCAGCTAAGACTCATATTCTCGTTCCCATTTTCTTTTGCGGAATATTTATTTCCTGAGTATATCGCCGCTGTTCAAACTCGCAAGAGTGTTAAAACTGGTATCTCCATTGTTCTTTGGCATCAGTCTAGAAATGCGGCGGTTCACGGCCCGATGCGCGATAGGCGGCGATCACGGTGTTGGCCATCAGCATGGCGATGGTCATCGGCCCGACGCCGCCCGGAACCGGGGTGATCGCACCGGCAACCTCTAAAACCTCGTCATAGGCAACATCGCCCACCAGACGGCTCCTCCCCTCGCCGCCCTCCGGCGCATCGATGCGGTTGATGCCGACATCGATGACGGTGGCGCCCGGCTTCACCCAGTCGGCCTTCACCATTTCCGGGCGACCGACAGCGGCAACGAGGATGTCCGCGTTGCGGCAAACACCGGCAAGGTCCTTCGTGCGCGAATGCGCGATCGTCACCGTCGCATTGGCATGGAGCAGCAATTGCCCCATCGGCTTGCCAAACAGGTTGGAGCGGCCAATGACGACGGCTGTCAGACCCGCCAGATCCTCGCCATGGATGGAGCGGACGAGACGCATGGCACCTGCCGGTGTGCAGGAAATCAGGCCGGTCGCCAGATCGCCGGTCGCAAGCTTGCCGGCGTTGACCACATGCAGGCCATCGACGTCCTTCTCCGGCCTGATCGACTGGATGATCGGCTCGGCGTCGAGGTGCTTCGGCAGGGGCAGTTGCACCAGGATGCCATGCACGGCGGGATCCGCGTTCAGCGACGCGACAAGGCTTGCGAGATCCTCTTGCGTGGTCTCCTCCGGCAGCGTGTGCTGGGTGGAGTTGAAGCCGCATTCCTTGGCCAGGCGACCTTTGGCGCCGACATAGGCGTGGCTTGCCGGATCATCGCCGACGATAACGACCGCAAGCCCGGTCTTCACCCCGGTTTCCTCTTCAAGTGTCGCGGTCGCAGCCTTCACAGCCTCGGTCACCGACGCCGCGACTTTCTTCCCGTCAATACGCGCCGCGATCCCCATGGTTCAACCCATACGCTCTGACGCGTAGCTGCCGGGGCTCGGCGGGAAGACGATCGTCTTGTTGCCGTTCATGAAGGTGCGGTGGTGGATGTGCGCGTGCACGGCGCGCGCCAGAACCTGGCTCTCCACGTCCCGGCCGATCGACACATAGTCCTCCGCAGACTGCGCATGCGTGATGCGCGCCACGTCCTGCTCGATGATCGGACCCTCGTCGAGGTCCTCCGTCACATAGTGCGCCGTCGCACCGATCAGTTTTACGCCGCGCTCGAAGGCCTGCTTGTACGGGTTCGCCCCCTTGAACGACGGCAGGAACGAGTGGTGGATGTTGATGATCCGCCCCGACATCTTCTTGCACACCGCATCCGACAGCACCTGCATGTAGCGGGCAAGCACGATCAGCTCCGCACCGGACTGTTCCACCACCTCCATCAGCCGGGCTTCGGCCTGCGGCTTGTTCTCCTTCGTCACCTTGATGTGGTAGAAGGGGATGTCGTGGTTGACGATGACCTTCTGGTAGTCGAAGTGGTTCGACACGACCCCGACAATGTCGATCGGCAACGCACCGATCTTCCAGCGGTAGAGCAGGTCGTTCAGGCAATGGCCGAAGCGCGACACCATCAGCAGCACCTTCATGCGCTCGTCGCTGTCGTTGAAGCGCCAGGTCATGGCGAACTTTTTGGCGACCGGGGCAAAGCCGGCCTTGATGTCTTCTTCCGATACGCCTTCCTGAGAGAGGAAGGTCAGGCGCATGAAGAACAGGCCCGTCTCCAGGTCGTCGAACTGCGACGAATCCGAGATGTAACACCCCTTCTCGGCGAGGTAGCCGGTGATCGCGGCGACAATGCCGCGGGTCGATTGGCACGATACTGTCAGGACGTGGCTTTTCATCGGTTCTTTTCCCGGTCAAACGATTGCCGAAGTGGCGTCTCTTTTCCGAAGCGCCAAGCCTCAGATATCGAGCGTCGTCTGCCGCTCCCAATCCGTGAAATGCGACGCGTAGGCATTCCATTCTTGATGCTTGAGCTTCAGGTAGGCGCTGGAGAACCCCTTGCCGAGCGTAGCCTTCAGATCCTCGTCCTTGTCATATTCCCGCAGCGCATCGAGCAGGTTCAAGGGCAGGCGCGGTGCGTCTGTGACGGTATGGCCTTCCTTGTACATGTCGATGTCGTAGTGGCGGCCCGGATCGGCGTTTTTGCGAATGCCGTTCAGGCCGGCGGCGATGATGATGGCCTGCAGCAGGTACGGATTGACGGCACCATCCGGCAGGCGCAATTCGAACCGCCCCGGCCCCGGAACGCGAACCATGTGCGTTCGGTTGTTGCCCGTCCAGGTCACCGTATTCGGCGCCCAGGTTGCACCGGAAATGGTGCGCGGCGCGTTGATGCGCTTGTAGGAGTTGACCGTCGGATTGGTCACCGCCGCAAGCGCCGACGCATGCTGCATGATACCGCCGAGGAAGGTCTTGCCCTTGGCCGAAAGACCGAATGGCATGGTCTTGTCGGCGAAGGCATTGGTCTTGCCTTCCAGATCCCAGACGGAGATATGGGCGTGGCAGCCGTTGCCGGTCAGCCCCTTGAAGGGCTTGGGCATGAAGGTGGCGCGAAGGCCGTGTTTCTCGGCGACCGTCTTCACCATGAACTTGAAGAAGGAATGTTTGTCGGCCGTCTGCAGCGCGTCGTCATATTCCCAGTTCATCTCGAACTGGCCGTTCGCGTCCTCATGGTCGTTCTGGTACGGCTTCCAGCCCAGTTCGAGCATGTAATCGCAGATCTCGGCGATCACGTCGTAACGGCGCATGACGGCCTGCTGATCATAGCAGGGCTTTTCAGCCGTATCGAACTCGTCGGAAATCTTGCCGCCGTCCGGCGCGATCAGGAAGAATTCCGGCTCGACACCGGTTTTGACCCGAAGACCTTCCTTGGCGGCTTCGGCGATCAATCGCTTCAGCATGACGCGCGGCGCCTGGTCGACCGGCTGGTCGTCCATCACGCAGTCGGCGGCAACCCATGCGACATCCTTCTTCCACGGAAGCTGGATGGCAGAAGACGCATCCGGAAGCGCAAAGAGATCGGGATGGGCGGGCGTCAGATCGAGCCAGGTGGCAAAGCCCGCAAAACCCGCGCCGTCCTTCTGCATGTCGGCGATTGCTTCCGCCGGAACAAGCTTTGCCCGCTGGCCGCCGAAAAGGTCGGTAAAGCTGATCATGAAATATTTGATGCCACGGTCCTTGGCAAAGGTAGCAAGATCGAGTGTCACTGTGTTCCCCTTTGGATTATTCAGACACTTTTTCAAGAAAATAGCCGCCGCTGGCTTGGGAGATCAGACGACGGCCGAAGCTTTTTTAAGGGTTAGAAGCCTCCCTTGCCGGGGATCCAGCTGGTGCCTGCAAGCGGCACCTGCGCCATGGCCGATGCCTCGATCGTCAGCGCAACGAGGTCTTCCGGTTCCAGATTGTGGAGATGGTTCTTGCCGCAGGCGCGCGCGATGGTCTGGGCCTCGAGCGTCATCACCTTGAGATAGTTGGCAAGACGCCGTCCGGCAGCAACCGGATCCAGACGCTTGGAAAGCTCCGGATCCTGCGTGGTGATGCCGGCCGGATCCTTGCCTTCATGCCAGTCGTCATAGGCGCCGGCCGTCGTTCCGAGCTTCTGGTATTCCTCTTCCCAGTGCGGATCGTTGTCGCCGATGGCGACCAGCGCTGCCGTGCCGATGGCAACCGCGTCGGCACCCAGCGCCAAAGCCTTGGCCACGTCGGCGCCGGACCGGATGCCGCCGGAGATGATCAGCTGCACCTTGCGGTGCATGCCGAGATCCTGCAGCGCCTGGACGGCGGGGCGGATGCAGGCCAGCGTCGGCATGCCGACATTCTCGATGAAGACGTCCTGCGTCGCCGCCGTGCCGCCCTGCATGCCGTCGAGCACGACAACGTCGGCACCGGCCTTCACCGCAAGCGCCGTATCGTAATAGGGACGCGCGCCACCGACCTTCACATAGATCGGCTTTTCCCAATCGGTGATTTCGCGCAGTTCCATGATCTTGATTTCAAGATCGTCCGGGCCGGTCCAGTCGGGATGACGGCAGGCCGAGCGCTGGTCGATGCCCTTGGGCAGGTTGCGCATGTTGGCAACGCGGTCGGAAATCTTCTGGCCGAGCAGCATGCCGCCACCGCCAGGCTTGGCACCCTGCCCGACGACGATCTCGATGGCATCAGCGCGGCGCAGGTCGCGCGGGTTCATGCCGTAGCGTGACGGCAGATACTGATAGACCAGCGTCTGGCTGTGGCCGCGCTCCTCGTCCGTCATGCCGCCGTCGCCGGTGGTGGTCGATGTGCCAGCGATCGTGGCACCGCGGCCGAGCGCCTCCTTGGCATTGCCCGAGAGCGCACCGAAGCTCATGCCGGCAATGGTGATTGGGGTCTTCAGGATGATCGGCTTCTTGGCGTGGCGCGCGCCGAGCACGACGGATGTGTCGCATTTCTCGCGGTAGCCTTCGAGCGGATAGCGCGAGATCGACGCGCCAAGAAACAACAGGTCGTCGAAATGCGGCACCTTGCGCTTGGTGCCGGCGCCTCTGATATCATAGATGCCGGTCGCCGCCGCGCGCCGGATTTCCGCCAGCGTATAATCGTCGAAGGTCGCTGACTTGCGTGGCGGGGTATAGGGGTTGTGATAGCTCATGAACGGGTCCCTGCCTTAGTACGCATCAGCGTTATCGATGTTGAAGTTGTAGAGCGTGCGGGCCGAACCGTAGCGCTTGAATTCTTCCGGCGAGACACCCGTAATGCCGGCTCTTTCCAGAAGCTCGGCAAGCAGCTTCAGATGCTTTGGCTTCATTTCCTTCTGGATGCAGTCGGCGCCGAGGCTCTTGACCTCGCCGCGCACGAACAGCTTGGCCTCGTAGAGGGAATCGCCGAGCGCATCACCGGCATTGCCAAGCACCACCAGGTGACCCGACTGGCCCATGAAGGCCGACATGTGACCGATATTGCCCTGGACGACGATATCGATGCCCTTCATCGAGATGCCGCAGCGCGAGGCAGCGTTGCCCTTGATGACAAGGAGGCCACCACGACCCGTGGCACCGGCATACTGGCTGGCATCACCCTCGATGACAACCGTGCCCGACATCATGTTTTCCGCAACACCAGGCCCGGCAGAGCCATGGACGGTCACTGTGCCGCCATCGTTCATGCCGGCGCAATAATAGCCGACGCTGCCGCGCACTTCGACGGTGACCGGCTGATCGATGCCTACGGCAACGGCATGGCTGCCGCGCGGATTGACGACCTCGAAATTCGTATCATTGGTGCCGGGGGCGATAGCGTGAAGCGCGCTGTTCAGTTCGCGCAACGGCGTTGTGGCAAGGTCGAATACGCGCATCGCTTCCAGACTTTCTCGTTTGACGCTGACATCCACGGTTAGGCCGCCTTCTCATGATCCCAGAAATACACGGTGGCCGGCTCCGGCTCCCAGACGCGCGCATTTTCGATGCCCGGCAGGTCGACGAGCGCGCGGTATTCCGAGCCGAAGGCGATATATTGGTCCGTTTCGGCCATTACGGCCGGCTTGCACGCAATGGGATCGCGCACCACGCCGAAGCCGGATTTCGTGCCGACGACGAAGGTGAAGAAGCCGTCGAGATCGTCGAGCGCGCTGGTCAGTGCCTGCCCGAGATCCTTGCCCTTGGCCATCTCGGCCGACAGATAGGCGGCGGCGACTTCGGTATCGTTCTGCGTCTCGAAGGTCATGCCTTCACGCACCAGTTCGCGGCGCAGGTTGTTGTGGTTGGAAAGCGAGCCGTTGTGCACGAGGCACTGGTCGGCGCCGGTCGAGAACGGATGGGCACCAAGCGTGGTGACGGCCGATTCCGTAGCCATGCGGGTATGGCCGATGCCATGCGTACCCGCCATCTGGCGAATGCCGAAGCGGGAAACCACGTCCTTCGGCAGGCCGACTTCCTTGTAGATCTCGACGCTGTCGCCGGACCCCATGACACGAATCTCCGGGCGCTCCTGGCCCAGCAGGTCGCGCACCGCCTGAGCCTTGTCGGCACTGGCTTCGATGACCGCGTGGGTGCTTTTCAGCTCAACGGCAACGCTCGAATCGGCTGGCTTCAATGCTGCTTCAAGCCCGGCAAAATCCTGTTTGGGGTCGGCCGATTGCACGGTGATTTTCGCGCGGCCGTCTGAAGGCGTACCGTAGATGGCGATGCCGGCGCTATCGGGCCCGCGGTCGGTCATGGTGACCAGCATATCGGACAGCATGGCACCCAATTGCGACTCCAGACTTCTGTCCTTCAAAAACAATCCGACAATTCCGCACATGGGGACAATCCTTCGTTTCGTTGATGAAAGATGGATAGCAGGTGCGTTTTTTGATTTCAACTACGAGGAAAGTTATTTTCTTTTAAAGCAATTCTATCGGCATCGTCGGCACTGTCGACTGGCGGTGCGCGCCCGGCGGCTCGCCGAAGGCCGCGCGGTAGGTTCGGGCAAAATGCCCGGCGCTGGAAAACCCGGTGGCGAAGGCAATTTCGGAGATGGAAAGCGGGCTTTGCTGCAATAGGCGCCGGGCGTGATCCAATCGCAGTTTCCGGTATTCGAGCAGGAAGGACGAGCCCATCAGGCTGGAAAAGAGCCGATCGAGGTGACGTGGCGAAACGCCAGCCAGTTTGGCCATGGCCTGCCGGTCGAGTGGCGCCTCGATCGTGGCTTCCATTTTTTCCAGCACCATCAGCAGGCCCGGATGGTTGACCCCGTAACGCTCCGCCAGCGAAGCCCGCTGGGGTGCCCCGGAGCTTTCCACCTGGGTATGCAGGTACCAGTCGCTTACCCTGCGGGCGAAATCCGAGCCCATGCGCTCGGAGATCAGCGCGTGCATCATGTCGAGCGGGGCCACGCCGCCGCCACAGGTGATGCGGTTGCCATCGAGGACATAGCGCGCCTGACGGGGCGCAAGACGCGGAAAGGCCTCCACCAGGGCCGGGGCATGTTCCCAGTGGATGGTGAAGTCGCGATCCTCCAGCAATCCCGCCGCCGCCATCAGATAGGGACCACCGGAAATGCCGCCGATGCGCACGCCGTCGCGGGCAAGCTGGCGCAGGCACGCCAGGACGGCCGGCACGTTCCAGTCGACCGGCGTGCCGCCGGCGCAGACAAAGACGGTGTGGAAACCGGCGCCACGGCCCGGCAGCGGCGTGGAGGGAACGGGAATGCCCGACGAGGTCATCCCGGCATTTCCTTCGACGACATGCGCCGAAAGCGCATAGATATCCCGGCCGGCCAGAAGGTTGGCGGCCCGTAGCGGCTCCACAGCCGAGGCATAGGACATCAGCGCAAATCCTGGGATGAGGATAAAGCCGATCTTCTGGATGTTTTTCAGGTCATCTGAGGCCATGTCTCAATCATGGCCTAAAACGTCTCTTTTCTGCAAGTGCCGAAACGCAATCCTGTCATGATCGGTAGGCTCCACCGGGATTCCATTGCCATGCGCTACTCTGCCTTTTCCGTTTTCCTGAACGCCCTGCGCGGCAACAAGGGCTGGGCGCCAGCGTGGCGCAGTCCGGTTCCGAAGAACCACTATGACGTGGTCATCATCGGCGGCGGCGGGCATGGTCTGGCCACGGCCTACTACCTCGCCAAGGAATTCGGCGTCACCAATGTCGCCGTGCTGGAAAAGGGCTATATCGGCTCCGGCAATGTCGGCCGCAACACCACGATCATCCGCTCCAACTACCTGCTGCAGGGCAACAATCCGTTCTACGAGCTGTCGATGAAGCTCTGGGAGGGGCTGGAGCAGGATTTCAACTTCAACGCGATGGTCTCCCAGCGCGGCGTGCTCAACCTCTATCATTCCGATGCCCAGCGCGACGCCTATACGCGGCGCGGCAACGCCATGCGCCTGCACGGTGTCGATGCCGACCTGCTCGACCGCAACGCCGTGCGCCAGATGCTGCCCTTCCTCGATTTCGACAATGCCCGTTTCCCGATTCAGGGCGCGCTGATGCAGAAACGCGGCGGCACCGTGCGCCATGACGCCGTTGCCTGGGGCTATGCCCGCGGCGCGGATATGCGCGGCGTCGATATCATCCAGAATTGCGAGGTCACCGGCATCCGCCGCGAAAACGGCCGCGTCACCGGTGTCGAGACCAGTCAGGGCTTTATCGGCTGCGGCAAGCTGGCGCTCGCGGCGGCCGGCAATTCCACCGTGGTTGCCGACATGGTCGACCTGAAGCTGCCGATCGAAAGCCATGTTCTGCAGGCTTTCGTTTCCGAGGGGCTGAAACCGTTCATCGACAATGTCGTCACCTTCGGCGCCGGTCACTTCTACGTGTCCCAGTCCGACAAGGGCGGCCTCGTCTTCGGCGGTGATATAGACGGCTACAATTCCTATGCGCAGCGCGGCAATCTCGCGACGGTCGAGCATGTCGCCGAGGCCGGGGTCGCGATGATCCCGGCGCTGTCGCGTGTCCGGGTGCTACGCTCCTGGGGCGGAGTGATGGACATGAGCATGGACGGCTCGCCGATCATCGACCGCACCCACATCGACAATCTCTACCTGAACGCCGGCTGGTGTTACGGCGGCTTCAAGGCCACGCCCGCCTCCGGCTTCTGCTACGCCCATCTGATCGCCAGGAACGAACCGCACGAGACCGGCCGCGCCTTCCGGCTCGACCGCTTCGCGCGCGGCCGGATGATCGATGAAAAGGGCGTCGGCTCGCAACCCAACCTGCACTGAGGACTTCATATGGCCAGCCTGATCGCCTGCCCCCATTGCGGGCCGCGCCCCAAGGAAGAATTCACCGTTCGCGGCGATGCCGGCATCACCCGCCCGGCGCCGGATGCCGGTGAGGACGCCTGGCACGCTTACGTCTACCTGCGCGACAATCCGCGCGGGCGCCACAAGGAACATTGGCACCACACATCCGGCTGCCGCCGCTGGTTGGTGGTCGAGCGCGATACGATGACCCATGCAATCCATGCTGTCACCGATGCCCGCGCTGAGGGAGCGACCGCATGACGTCCTATCGTCTTTCCCGGGGCGGCCGCATCGATCGCGCCAAGCCGCTCGACTTCACCTTCGACGGCAAGCCGATGCAGGGTTTTGCCGGCGATACGCTGGCTTCGGCACTTTTGGCAAACGGCCGCCAGCTCGTCGGCCGCAGCTTCAAGTACCATCGCCCGCGCGGCATCCTGACGGCGGGTGCCGCCGAGCCCAATGCCCTGGTGACGATCGGCGAAGGCGGACGCACCGAGGCCAATACCCGCGCCACGCTGGTCGAGCTCTACAGCGGCCTGACCGCCAAGAGCCAGAACCGCTGGCCCTCGGTCGATTTCGACCTCGGCGCTATTAACAGCCTGCTCTCGCCCTTCCTCAGCGCCGGCTTCTACTACAAGACCTTCATGTGGCCGGCCGCCTTCTGGGAAAAGGTCTACGAGCCGATCATCCGCAAGGCGGCTGGTCTTGGCCGCGCGACCTATGAGCCAGATCCCGATAGCTACGAGAAATGCTGGGCGCATTGCGATCTTCTGGTCATCGGCGCGGGCCCAGCCGGCCTCGCCGCCGCCCTGACGGCCGGCCGCGCCGGTGCCCGCGTCATTCTTGCCGATGAAGGTTTTGAGCCCGGCGGTTCATTGCTGTCAGAAACGGCACCCGTCAGTGGACAATCCGCGAGCGACCTGCTGGCCCAGACGCTGGCCGAGCTGGCGGATATGCCGAATGTCCGCATCTTCTCCCGGACGACCGTCTTCGGCTGGTACGACGGCAATGTCTTTGGCGCCGTCGAAAGCGTGCAGAAGAACACGGCCACGGTAGACCCGAACCGGCCGGTCGAGCGCATCTGGCGCATCGCCGCCAAACAGGCGATCCTCGCTTCCGGCGCAGAGGAGCGTCCGCTGGTTTTCGGCGGCAATGACATTCCCGGCGTGATGATGGCTGGCGCCATGCGCTCCTATCTCAACCGGCAGGCTATCGCGCCCGGAAAGAGCACGGTCATCTTCACCAACGACGCTTCCGGCTACGCGGCCGCCGCTGATCTCGAAGGCGCCGGCCTTGATGTCGCGGCCATCGTCGACAGCCGGCCGGATGCGGCCCGCACATGGTCCGGCAAGGCGCGCATCCAGCCCGACGCCGTGGTTGTCGATGCCAAGGGCGGCCGGAGCCTCAAGGGCGTGACCGTTCTCAGCAACGGCCGCACGGAAACCATCCCGGCGGACGCACTCGGCATGTCCGGCGGCTGGAGCCCGATCATTCATCTCGCCTGCCATCGCGGGGCAAAACCGGTCTGGTCCGATGCCAAGGCTGCGTTCCTTGCGCCGGAAATCCTGGAAGGGCTGACCGTTGTGGGTGCCACCGCAGGCACGGGCAGCATCGACGCCTGCCTTGCAGATGGCGCCGGAAAGGCCGCATCCGTCCTTCAGGCGCTCGGTTTCTCTAAGGCCAGCGCCGCATTCGCCGAAAAGGCCGACACGGCAACCGTTTCCAAGCCGCTCTGGCGCATCCACGGATCGAAAGGCAAGGCCTTCGTCGATTACCAGAACGACGTGCACCTCAAGGACCTCGGCCTCGCGGTCAGCGAAGGTTACGGCCATGTCGAGCTTGCCAAGCGCTACACCACCAACGGCATGGCAACCGACCAGGGCAAGCTGTCGAACATCAACGCCATCGGCATTCTCGCCGAAGCGCGAAAGGTCTCACCGGCCGACGTCGGCACCACGACATTCCGCCCGTTCTATACGCCACTCTCCTTCGGTGCGCTGACCGGCGCTTCCAAGGGCAAGCACTTCCAGCCGGTGCGCAAGTCGCCGCTGCATGATTGGGCCAAGAAGAATGGGGCGGTCTTCGTCGAAACGGGCCTCTGGTACCGCTCGTCCTGGTTCCCGAAGGCGGGCGAAACGAGCTGGCGCGAAAGCGTCGACCGCGAAGTGCTCAATGTCCGCAAGAACGCCGGTATCTGCGACGTCTCGACGCTCGGCAAGATCGAGATTTTCGGCAAGGACGCCGCTGAATTCCTCAACCGGGTCTATTGCAACGCCTTCCTGAAACTACCGATCGGCAAGGCGCGGTATGGCCTGATGCTGCGCGAAGACGGCATGATCTACGATGACGGCACGACGAGCCGCCTTGGCGAAACCCATTTCTTCATGACGACGACCACGGCTTATGCGGCAGGCGTGATGAACCATCTGGAATTCTGCGCCCAGGCGCTGTGGTCCGATCTCGACGTGCAGTTCGCCTCCTCGACCGATCAATGGGCGCAGATCGCCGTTGCCGGGCCGAAATCGCGCATGATCCTGCAGACGCTGGTGGACGAAGACATTTCGGACGCGGCCTTCCCGTTCCTCGGGGCCAAGGAAGTGTCACTCTGCGGCGGCACGCTGATCGGCCGGCTGTTCCGCATCTCGTTTTCCGGAGAACTGGCCTATGAACTCGCAGTTCCGGCCGGGTATGGAGAGGCGATCGCCGATGCGATCATGGAGGCCGGCAAGCCGCATGACATTTGCCCTTACGGTGTCGAGGCGCTCGGCGTCATGCGCATTGAGAAAGGCCATGTCACCCATTCCGAGATCAACGGCACGGTCATCCCGTCCGACCTCGGCTTCGCCAAGATGGTCTCCACGACCAAGCCGGATTTCATCGGCAAGGCGATGCTGTCGCGCGAGGGCCTGACGGCGGATGACCGGCTTTCGCTGGTCGGCGTCAAGCCGCTCGATCCGGCGACGACCTTCAAGACAGGCTCGCATATCCTCTCGGATGGTGCCGTTCCGACGCTCGAAAACGACCAGGGCTATGTCTCCTCCAGTTGCTATTCGCCCAACCTTGGCTCGACCATCGGCCTCGCCCTCGTCAAGCATGGGCCGACGCGGCACGGCGAGCATGTCACTGTCTGGAACGACCTGAAAAACGAATACACCAAGGCCGTGCTGTGCAGCCCGGTCTTCTTCGACCCGGAAAACGGAAAGCTCCATGGCTGATTTTGCGCTCCTTCACCGACCAGCCCTTGCCGATGCCAAGGCCGGCTCGTTCGGCGCTCCGTCAACCGCTGCGCGGATTACGCTCACCACTCTGCCGGAAGGCTATGTGCTGCAGGTTCTGGCCGCGCGCGGAAGCGGCGACCTTGAAGACCTCATCCCGCGGATCGGCGATGGCAGCCCTCATGCGGTGCGTCCCTATGGCCCCGGACAATGGTTCGTCATCGGCGACGCGACCCTTTCCGCTGCGGAAATTTTCGGCAAGACGCCGCTATTGGACGGCAAGGCCTCTATTTCCGATCAAGGCCACGGCCGCATCCGGATCGGCATCGGCGGACGGGCAGTCGAGAGCGTCCTTGCCAAGGGCACGGCCGTCGATCTCGACAGAGTCAGCTTCCCCGTTGGCCAGTCCACCATGACGCTGATCGGCCACATCTCGGCGCTGATCACCCGGACGGACACGGAAAGTTTTGAGCTTCTGGTGTTGCGCGGCTTTGCCGAAAGCCTGTGGGACGAGTTGATCCAGATGAGCCTTGAGTTCGGCGTGGACGCAAGAACGGCGCGGTAGGCAGGCCGCCTGGGCTTCAGTTTTTCCTTAAGAGCACAATCAATTGTTTTGATTCCGCTTCTGCGGATAGCTGATGATTGACAGGTAACGGGCCGGCAGATGAACCAGTTCCTGTGGTCCGTGCGGTGAATCGGCATCGAAGAACAGGCTGTCACCCGGTTGCATGGTGTAGAGCTGGTCGCCGTGGCGATAGACCACTTCACCTTCCAGCATGTGGAGGAACTCCATGCCTTCATGCTGGAACGTCGGGAAGACATCGGACTCGGTCGTCAGCGTTATGAGATAGGGTTCGACCGTGACGCCGCTGGTATTGTTGGCGATGTGGCCGAGCAGGCTGTATTGATGCCCCGCGCGCGTGCCGCGCCGCTCGATGTTCACGCCTTCGCCGGCCTTGACGAAAGTCGCATTGTGCGGCTCCTCGAACCGGCGAAAGAACGCCGTGAGCGGCACGCCGAGCGCCCTGGTCAGGGCTTGCAGCGTGGTCAGCGAGGGTGAGATGTTGCCGTTCTCGATCTTCGACAGCATGCCCACGGAAATGCCCGTTGCGGCGGCGAGGTCGGTGACAGTGATGCCGAGCGCTTTGCGATAGGTGCGAACCTCGTGCCCGATCGCCATTTCCAGATTGTTTTCGCGCGGTTCGCGAATCCGGTGCGGATCCTGGGACAACAGGGCCAGCTTCTGCCCGTCTTTCTCGTTCTTCTCGGTCATCGTTATCTCCTACGAATTATGTTCCTTACAGGAAACATCTCGTTATTCGGAGGAAATTTTTCCGCTGAGTGAAATCGACGCAGTAGCGAAGGGAGCCCTGAAGCCTGTTTGAACCGAGCGCCTGCTGAAGCTTTGCGCTTCGCTAAATGTCAGCGTCGGCGATCGCAACCCTTCGGGCCGCGAAATAGTGATCAACGGCACGACCCAAGACGTGAAGCCGGCGACGTGCTTCATGTCGACATCTCGGCACTGGCGCCGGACATGGTCGTTGCCGAGATAACCCTGGAGTCCGATATATGATGTTGGTCCGTTCTGGCCTAGCCGGATATTCGCTTCTGGCGATGGCGGTCGACACATCAACTTGACGAGCTTCATCACGGTCTCTTCCGTCTTGTGTTTTTCCGGCACCATTTCAATGCCGTTCCGAGGCTCATAGGCCCGCTTCAAGAAAGGATCACTTCGCAGCGGTAGACCAGTTTTTGTGGCGAACGATTCTTATTGACTAACCAGTCAGTTTATATGCTATAAACGGCAATCGGGAGATCCATGGAGAGAACCGAACTTGTATCTCGGCCTGCATTGAGACGCATGAAGAGTACCCGTTAAATTCGCGCTTCTCCTGGTCAACAAGTGACTACAAAACTCACAAAATTCCCGAGTTCATTTTTTCAAAAAGAAAAACTCAACCAGATCGAATTCAACCAGATGATTTAGGAAGAACTGAATTGTCGATTACAACAACAATCCTCTCTTCGAGTAACCGAACCGAACAACCGCACATTCTTAAACTGCTGATTGATGAGCTTATTCCAGGCGACACTTTATGGCCAAAAGCTTCCGAAATCGGCCTAGATAACGTGATATTGCTTCGCCTGTTTGGCGAGGAATCGTCCGCTCTCTTCGAGCAGTTGGCACCCGTTCTCGATTGCAGTTCGGATGGCCTACTTAGTACCGCCTCAGCAAACCGCACCTCGGCGGTCCGACGCTTTGAAGAGCTAAGCCCCGCCCTCTTCGAGAAAATCTATACCGCAGCGGTCCTCGCCTACTACGAGATGCCAGTCGTTGTAGAGGCGATCAGGGCTAGCGGTCGGCCATACTCTGCATCCCCTCATGCAGACGGATATGTCATGCCTGCCTTTGACCATGAACACGATACGCCGCGCCACGGTCGTGGATCTTACATGCGGACCGGGGACGTCACCCCTCTGGATTTGTCATCGCTCGATCTTGATACGGTGACCACACATTGGGGCCTGCAGCGATGAGTGAGGAGAGAATGTGTGACATCCTGATTATTGGCGCTGGAGCGACAGGCGCTCTTGCGGCGCTGGTACTCGCGCAGGCTGGCCTGGATGTGGTTTGTCTGGAGCAAGGGGCCTGGGTGAATGACGACGATCGACCGCATCATCTTGCGGACTGGTCCTGGCAGCGGCGGACCAGATGGAACCCTGACGTTAACAGGCGCGATCATGCCGATGATTTCCCGGTCAAATCCGACTCATCGCAGATTCTGATGTGGAATGGCGTTGGAGGGTCCACCAACGTTTATGGCGGCCTATGGCCTCGATACCGGCCCTCGGACTTCAGGAAAGGCACCGAACACGGGCTTCAGCCAGACTGGCCTATCACCTATGAGGATATTTCCCCTTTTTATGAAAGCGCAGACAGAATCATAGGCGTCTCGGGACTGGCCGGGGATCTTGCAATGCCGCCGCGTGAACGCTGCCCGACAAGGCCACTGCCTGTGTCTGATGTCGCTCGGCGGCTTTCCGCCGGTTTTGACAAGCTGGATTGGCATTGGTGGCCGGTAGAGGCATCAGTCATCTCGGAAGACTATGACGGCCGCCCTGCCTGCAACAACTGCGGCGTATGCAACGGCTGTCCTCGCGGTTCGATGAACGAATTCTCGACTTCGATATGGCCCAAGGCAATCCGTGCCGGATGCGACCTGCGGACCCACGCCCGCGTCTTGAAGATTGAGAAGGGAGCGGATGGGCGAGCAACGGGCGTATATTACATCGATCGCAACTCGGATCAGATCCTGTTTCAAAAGGCACGAATTGTCGTCCTCGCCGCCAATGGCGTCGGAACGCCGCGTCTTCTCCTGGCCTCAAACAATCTGGCCAACAGCAATGATCAGGTCGGCCGGAACCTGCTGCACCACACGCTCGTGGCGTCCGAAATGTGGGTCGATGGTCCCGTCGACGGCCATATCGGCTATGCGGCCTCGCTCATCTCGCGCGAATTCGCGGAGACCGACATATCGCGCGGTTTCGTGAATGGCTTCAATCTGAACTGTGTGACCTCAACCCCCTCTGCGGGCGAACTGGCCGCTGGATGGTTCTCTTCGGCGCGCGCGCCCTGGGGATCCGGCCACCATCAATGGTTCGAAAATCATTTCGGCCGCTCCATTGGTGTCTTTGCGATAGGAGACGATCTTCCCAATCCAGAGAATCGCGTGTCGCTGGACACTGAACAAACAGATTCAGACGGAATGCCAGGGGCAAAAGTGCAGTATGCCCCCGGCGAGAACGACAAGCGCATGATGAACTACATGCTTGATCGGCTGAAGGAGCTTGCGCAGGCATGCGATGCCGTCGAATACTGCCTCCAAGACTATCGTGACGAAGATGGCGTGTACAGAACACCCGCCTGGCACATGCTGGGCACTTGCCGGATGGGTAAAGACCCGGAAACCTCCGTGGTGAACGGCTGGACCCAGAGTTGGGAGGTACCCAATTTGTTCATTGTCGATGGGAGTGTTCTTGCGACCGGCGGAACCGTGAACCCGACACCGACCATTTCTGCAATGGCGCTGCGAACCGCGACCTATATCCGCGACAACTTCGCCCTTCTATCGACGGCCACCAAGCATACGGCAATGGATTGATGTGTCGAATGACTGGAGCGCAATGTCTCCATATGGAAGCATTGCGCTCTGATTTGTCGACGCTGTGCGTTATGCTTTCTTAAAACAAACGATCTTCGCGCCGAAGCTTTTGAAGTGTGAAGACCAGCGCAGGCACGGCTTCGTCCGGGCGTCAGGTAATCCGTCCACGCGCGGCCACTGGTTCGGCTCGGATGTAGTGCTCCCCTCTGACGAGATGGACGGTGTCGACCATGTTGGAGACGACGCAGGCGTGGTTGGGAATAATGCGCAGGAGATCGCCCACCACCGGCGCCGGTCCGCCGGCATACTCGATCCTTCCGTGCTCTTCGTTGAGTGAAATCACCGCCCAATCGGGACGGTCCAGCACCAAGCCGTAGCCGCTCATGCCGAAGAGATCGGAGGTCAGCACCTTTGTGCCAGCGTCCACGATGGCGCGACCGGGTTCCGGCGAACTGATGACAGTCGTCAGAACTGTCAGCGCGCAGTCCTCAACGCCGCACGCGCCGGTAGTAACGAGTGAGCGATCGTTGTAGATGTAGCTACCCGGCCTGTATTCGGTCAGGACTGGGTGGTGTTTCATCGCATACAGATCGGGGGTCCCGCCGCTGGAAACGATGGGCGTCTCGATGCCCGCCGCACGGATTAGGCATGCCGCATGGTCCAGCCATTCGCAAGCTGCGTTGCCTTGACCAGGACCCGGATATGTCATCAATCCGGAGAAACGCAGGCCCGGAGACCCGGATATCAGCCGGGCAAGTTCGAGCGCACTCTCCGATGTCAAAACACCGCATCGATGCATTCCGGTATCGCATTCCACCAAGACGCCGATTTCGCGCTTTTCGCTCGCGAATGTGCGAGCAAGGCCCTCGACGACTGCAGCACTGTCGGCAACCACAGATATGCGGGACCGTTCCGCAAGTCGTTTAAGACGCTCAAGCTTGCGGTCACCGACAATGTTGAAAGTTATCAGGATGTCTTCGATGCCCGCGTCGACCATGATCTCGGCTTCGCCGATCTTTTGCGCAGTGATGCCAATTGCTCCTACCGCCAGCTGTGCATGGGCAAACAGTGGCAATTTATGCGTTTTGATGTGAGGCCTGATTGCTACGCCCAGGCGATTGCACTGATCCTGGCAGCGTTTGATGTTTCGTTCGACGATATCGAGGTCGATCAGTACTGCCGGGGTTTCAACAACATCGCGCCAGCGCAGCGTTCCGGCCATCGGCAGCTTCAACGGTTCGTCACTCATTTCGGCTCACCCGTCGTCTTGACGTTGCGCAAATAGTCGAGAACCATCTCCGTCATATGGGCGAGCCGCTTCTCCTCCGCCCCCTCGGCCAGCAGATCGCGATTGAAAACGACGCTCAGCGTCCACCGGTTGGACAAGAAGAAGTAGCCCAGACCAACTATCGAGATGTAAAGCTCAATAATATCGACATTCGAGCGGAAGATACCCTGCTTTTGACCGCGGCTGATCAATTCACCCAGACGCTGGGAGAGCGGCGAAAACATGCTGCGGACACTCTCCGATCTCGCCAAATGCTCGGATTTCATCAGGTTTTCGGAGTTCACCAATACGATGAACTCGGGATGATTGACGAAATAATTGTACGTATGCGCAATGAGTTCGCGAATACCCGCTTCCGGCTCGAAATCAGCCAGAACCAGGGCTTCATTCTGGGAGCGCAGTTCCCGATAGATGTCCTCCAGAACGGCGACGAACAACTCGTCTTTCGAATTGAAGTAGTGGTAAAGCACACCCTTGCTCATGCCGGTACGGGTGGCGATGCGATCGGTACGCGCACCATCGTAGCCGTTTTCGGCGAACTCCTCGCGAGCCGCTTCGATGATCGCGAGCCGCGTGCGTTCGGGGTCACGCTTTCTACCAGCCGGTTCTGCTCCACTGTCGGAGCCTCGCTTGCGCATTGTTACCATCAAATACGTTCCTTCGTTTCGGCTGCGAAGAGGTGGAGATTGGTCGGGTCGAAGACGAGTCCGACATGCTCTCCTTGCATGAGATGCTGCCGGTTGCGAGATTGGACAGTCCATTTCTCGGAACCAACTGAAAGAATGACATTCGTCTCACACCCGGTATGTTCGACGAGGTCAACCATTCCGGTGAGCTTGGCACCTTCTGGAGAAACAACTTCCAGGTGTTGCGGCCGGATTCCGGCCACGACGTCCCTGTGAGCCGAGGGCGCGACATTAGCGAGGTCGATCGGACCAGAACCGGCATCGAATTCGAGCCTGGCTGATCCGTCCGCGGCAGACAGCGTTGCGTTGCCCAGGTTGATCGTCGGCGAACCGAGAAACCCGGCGACGAAAACATTTGCCGGTTTGTCGAAAAGCTCAAGCGGAGTGCCCACCTGCTCGACTTTGCCTCGGTTCATCACGACGATGCGGTCGGCCATGGTCATCGCCTCGATCTGGTCATGCGTGACATAGATCGACGTGGCACCCAGCGACGTGTGCAATTGGCGCAACTCGATGCGCATATGATGCCTGAGTTTCGCATCGAGATTGCTCAATGGTTCATCGAATAGGAATGCCCGCGGCTCTCGTACCATGGCTCGGCCCATCGCGACGCGTTGACGCTGCCCGCCGGAAAGGGCCCGCGGTTGCCGGTCAAGAAGCGCATCGAGATGTAACGTGTTGGCAACCCCGGCAATAGCACGGTCAATTTCGTCCTTGCTGGCGCCGCGCAGTTTGAGGGGAAAGCCGATGTTCTGGGCAGTCGTCATATGCGGATAAAGCGCATAGGTCTGAAAGACCATCGCCAAGTCGCGGTGCTGCGGGCCAACGTCGTTAACGACCTTGCCGTCAATGGCGATGGTACCTCCCGAGATCGATTCCAGCCCAGCTATCATCCGCAAAAGCGTAGATTTTCCGCATCCAGACGGACCGACCAGTACAACAAACTCCCGATCCTCGATTTCAATATTGATGTCGTCGATGATCGTAAGCGAGCCATATTGCTTGCGAATGTTGGTGAGATTGATCGAAGCCACTTTGCTCCTCCTACTTGACACCACCCAACGCCATTCCCCCGATGAGGTAGCGCTGGATGGATGCAAAGACGATTGCGACAGGCACCGACGCAAGCAGCGTCGCGGCCATGATGAGATGCCATTCAATTTGGTAGAGCGTCCCTGTCAGGAACGCGATCTGGACCGGTGCGGTCTGCTGGCTGACCTGACGCAGCAGTGTCAGCGACATCGCATATTCATTCCAGGAATTGACGAAGGTGAAGATTGCCGTCACGACGACACCGGGAAGACACAGCGGCAGGAAGACACGGACGAAGGCACTGAAGCGGCCGGCACCATCCATCCACGCGGCCTCTTCGAGATCTTTCGGGATTGTTGCGAAATAGCTTTGCAGCATCCATACGGCAAAAGCCATGAAGAAGGCGCTGTGCGCGATTATGACCGATAGAAGGCTGTTGACGAGGCCGAAATAGGCAAACATTCGGAACAGGCCGACAATCAGGACGATCGGCGAGATCATCTGGGTGATAAGCAGGTAGTTGGTCAGCGCACCCTTGGCTGGAACCCTCATCCGGGTGAGCGCGTAGGCGGCAGGGATAGCCACCGCAAGGGACAGGACGGTCGCCCCGACACTGATGGCCAGCGAGTTCACCAATGCCCGTCCGAAACCTTTCTCGAAAATGAGTTCGGCAAAATTGCCCAGATAGAAATCACGTGGCAACCAGGTTCGATGGAAGGTGAATATCTCGTCCTTCTGCTTCAACGACGTCGACAGCATCGTCGCATAGGGAAAGAGAACGATCACCAGGAACGGCGAAAGCAGCGCCCAGCAAACAAGACTTTTCTTCGCCTTAGACATCGTTGCGTGCCCCCTGCGCTTTAGTCAGAAACAGATAGACGACGGCGAAGACCAACAACATAGCAAACATTACAACAGAGCCGGCTGCAGCGTTGCCAAGCTTCCCGAAGGCGAAGGCTTGCTTGTAGACATAGGTGATCAGAATGTCGGTCCGGTTGGCGGGACCGCCGTTCGTCATGATCCAGATGATCGGGAAGGAATTGAAGACATAGATGACGTTGAGGACGAGCGCGATCTGCATGAACGGCCAGAGCAGTGGCATCGTGATGTAGTAAAACTTCTTTGTCGACGACGCCCCGTCGATGGCAGAGGCCTCGTACAAGGACTCCGGAATGGACGTCAGTCCACCAAGCAAAATCGTTACGGTAAATGGTACCGACACCAAAATTCCGACCATTATCTCGATGACGAATGCCATCCTGGCATCGGCCAACCAGGGATAGTTCTCAAATGGCAGACCAAGTGCGGCCAGCGTCATGTTGAGCGTTCCGAAATCACCGTTGACGACATAGCGCCAGACCACCGCCGTCATCGCCAGTGAAATGGCCCACGGCAACAGCACGATCGTTCGGGCGATCGTCCGGCCATAGAAATCCTCATTGAGGATGAGAGCGATCGGCACCGAGACCAGCAGGGTTCCACCCACCACGCAGACAGTCCAGACGAAGGTCTGGCGTGCAGCCTGCAGAAAAACCGGGTCGGCGAACGCTTTGACAAAATTGGTCAGCCCGGCGAACTCGCGGACCATGCCAGTGCGGCTCACATCGAAGAGCGACATGCGGATCACGTCGAATATCGGATAGCCGATCACGGCGACCGAAAGCAGCAGACAAGGCGCGATCAGGATCATCGCCAAGGTCCGATCCGGTTGCCCAGCCCTGTTCGGCCGACCCGCATTAACGCCCCGTCTTGGAGCGGTATTCTCAATTCCTCGCATACGCGCTTACCTTTAAGGAAGAGAGGTGGCGTGGTTGCCACGCCACCTGAGGAGAGTGGGGTCGCCCGCGGACGACGATTTCAGGACCTATTGGTCTTCGGCAAGGATCGCGTCCATCTTCGCGGCCGCCTGCTTCAGGCCTTCTTCGGCCGAAACTTCACCCGAATAGATCCTGGACAATTCGGTCTTGAGGCCGTCCGCCATCTCTTCCCAGCGCGGGAACAGGGGTGCAAATTTTGCCAGCGGCCCCATTTCCAGAAACACTGACATCTTCGGATTCTCGGTGAAGAAGGGCTCGGTCGATTCCGCCTTCAAGACCGGGACAAAGCCTTCGAGCTTGCCGAATTCAAGCCTGTTTTCCTTGTTGAAGATGAACTCCAGGAACTTCATCGCCTGGGGCTTCACTTTCGAGGATTCCAGCACGGCGATCGTGTCGGTGACGCCGTAAGTCGCCTCGGTCGTGGCGACCGGAATGCGGCTGATTCCGTATTCGACATCCTTGCCCTGCTCGGCGAGCTGCGCATTGAACCAGGGGCCCGACAAGACCATGCCCATCTTTCCAGCGGCGAAGAGATTTTGCAGGTCTTCGCGGCTGGCACCGGTGACGCCCGGCTGCGTGACGCTTGCCTTGATCATCCGCAGATAGTTGTTGGTCGCCAGCACGGCCTCCGGGGAGGCGAAACCGCTCTTACCGTCCGGGCCGAGAATGCTGCCACCGTGGGTCCAGAGGCTGTAGAACCAATACCCCTCGGTATCCAGGTCCCTGCCCTGAACGCCGATGCCGTAGACGCCATCGCCGAGCGCGGCGATTTTCTTGGCTGCCTCGAACGTTTCGTCCCAGGTCGTCGGCGGCTTCGCGATACCAGCCTTGTCGAAGAGCTTCTTGTTGTAGAACAGGCCGCGTGCCGATGCGGCAATCGGCAGGCCCCACGTATGACCGTCCTGCTTTTGAAGATCGAGATATGTCGGCACGAAAGTGTCGGCAAAGGCGGGCGACATCAGGTCTTCGATCGGTGCGAGCGCCCCGTCCTTGGCAAATCCCGCCATCCAGCGCGTCGCCATATGCGAAACATCGGGTGCGGTGCCGGCTGAGATGTCGCTGACGAGCTGCTGCTGCATCTCCGGCCAGGGGAGGTGCTCGATCTGGACCTCGATGTCAGGATTCGCAGCATTGAATTTTTTAGCAAGCTCTTGGAAAAATGGGCCTGTTTTGGCGCTGTATTCCGCAACCCGGACCCGCACTGTGTCCGTGGCCCAAGCACTGCCAGAGTGCAGCAACGCCGCTGCAGTTGCCGTACTGATTACCAATGCGGCCAAAAACCTGTTGCCCATAAGAACCTCCCAAATGGTGCTGTGAATGTCGAATGACACAGCCATCTGAAATGAAAATAGCGCCGCTGTCAATATTGACTGACTAGTCAGTATGTGCTTTTTTGATGCGCAGATCACCACTCATCTTGAACGGCCTGCGCCAACAACAGGCGCTGCATAGGGCCCTAACCGGAGACAAGTTCGCCAATGGCACGAAGAACAATTCTACAGGGCGGCCATGTCCTGGCGTTTGGCGACACACCGGCTGCAACTGCAGATGTCGCCATCGTAGACGATCGCATTTCGGCCATTGGCACCGGCTTGGCGCGTCAGGACGATATTGTCGTAGACGTACGAGACGCAATCGTCCTGCCGGCGTTGACTGACATCCATACACATATTTACTGGGGCGCCACCTCCTTGGGGGTCCGGCCGGAACTGGTTGCGCATCGATCCGCGACCGGAACCTTCGTTGATGCCGGCTCGGCCGGTGCAGGAAACTTCGAAGGCCTGAAGACCTTTATCTTCGAGGCCCTGCCGTTCCATGCCTTTGCCTTTCTCAACATCTCGTTTCCGGGAATCTTCGGTTTCTCCAAGCGCGTCATGGTCGGGGAATGCTGCGATATGCGCCTCGTCGACCCAGAGAGCTGCATCGAAGCCGCGCAGGCTTACCCAGAGAGAATCGTCGGCATCAAGGTGCGAGCCGGCCGGAAAGCTTCCGGCGAAAACGGCGGCGCAGCCCTCGAAGTGGCGATTAAGGTGGCGGAACGCCTGAAACTGCCGGTGATGTGCCACGTCGACCTCGACCCTCCCACCATCGAGGAAGTCCTGCAGCAACTGCGGCCCGGCGACATCATCACGCATTGCTGCCGACCAGACCCCAATGCGGCGACCGAAAATGGCCGCGTCCGGGACGCGGTATGGCGGGCACGCGAAAACGGCGTCCATTTCGACATCGGCCATGGCATGGGCGGCTTCTCCTTCCGCGTCTGCCGCGAGATGTTGGCCGAAGGTTTCGTGCCCGACCTGATCAGCTCGGACATCCATTCCCTTTCGGTGAACGGCCCTGCTTTCGACCTTCTGACCACGATCAACAAGATGATCGCGCTCGGCGTGGATCAGACAACGGCTCTGGCTGCCGGCAGCGCCAACCCTGCAAAGGTAATCGGTCGTCCGGACCTCGGCCGTATCGCCGTCGGCGACGAAGCCAATGTTGCTGTCTTGAAATGGCGGGATGAGCCCTGGACTTTCAGGGACGCGGCCAGCGAAGGCCTCGAAGTTTCCAGAAGATTGGTGTGCGATCGCCTAATCGTGAAGGGTCGCGAGATCGACCCGGCGGGCAGCAGCCATCCCATGCAATCCCAATAATACACCAAGCGGAACAGCGACAATGGATCACAGTATAGTTCAGGCGCACCATTTCATAGCCGGCAAGTGGGTACCGTCAAACAGCGGCAAGACGTTCGAGGCGAGGTCGCCTTACGACGACCAGCACCTGGCGGTGCTTGCCGAAGGTGACCGCAGTGATGCGCAAGATGCGATCAAGGCGGCGCAGGCTGGCCACAATGCGCTATCCAGGTTGTCGCCATGGGATCGCTCACGCCTCTGCAACCGCGTCGCCGACGTCATAGAGAGGCGTCGCGACGAACTGGCGCTCACACTTGCCCGCGAGCAAGGCAAGCCGCTGGCCACGGAGGCCTATGGTGAGGTCGATGCTGCCGCAACCGGTTTCCGGGAGGCTGCCGAGCTGATCAAGTGGCTCGAAGGCGAGTTCATCCCCGTTGAGACGCCTGGCAAGAGGGTGATAAGTTTCCGCCAGGCGCGTGGCGTCTATGCCATCGTCACGCCGTGGAATTTTCCAATCAATATCCCCGTCGAGTATCTCGCCCCCTGCCTTGCGGCGGGCAACGCGGTCGTCTGGGTACCTGCGCCAACCACGTCGCTTTGCGCGGTCAAACTGATGGAATGCATTGCAGAAGCTGGCATTCCCGATGGCGCCGTCAATCTTGTCTTAGGGCCGGGCGCGATCGTCGGGGATGAGATCGTCTCCAATCCAGGCACGCATGGGATCGGCTTCACCGGCAGCCCGCAGACCGGAAACGCAATCGCGAAACGCGGTGCTGGAAAACCGATGCTGCTGGAGCTAGGCGGCAACGGGCCGGTCGTCGTGCTGGATGACGCCGATCTGGATCGGGCAGCACAGGCTGCCGCGTTTGGCAGCTTCTTCAACGCCGGTCAGGTCTGTGCAGCGACGGGGCGAGTACTCGTCACCGAGAAGAACCATGACGCTCTTGCAGCCCGCATCGCGAGCATTGCCGCGGCCATCCGCCTTGGCGATCCGCTTCTTGCCCAGACGACAATGGGGCCGCTGAACAATCAGCAGGTGATCGCCAAAGTCGAAGAGCACGTGGCGGATGGGTTGGCCCGAGGCGCAGACATCCATGCCGGCGGCAAGAGGGGCACGGGCCTGTTCTACGAACCCACAGTCCTCGGACGCGTCGATCGCCAGGCCCTATTGAATACTTCCGAAACGTTTGGACCAGTGGCGCCCCTGGTGGTCTGCGCCGACGATGCCGATTTGCTCGATACGGCCAACGCGTCCTCACATGGGCTCGCCGCCAGTGTATTCACCCGCGATCTGAGCCGCGCCTTCGCATTTGGTGAAAAGCTCCGGGCCGGCCTCGTCAACGTCAACAGCGCAAGCTGCTACTGGGAGCTGCACCTGCCGTTTGGCGGCGCTTCGGGCAAGGCAAGCGGCCTGGGCCGCCTCGGCGGAAAGCATACGTTGCGCGAAGTCACCGACGTCAAGACGATCACCTTCGACATCAGCTGAAGACCAGGACGGGCGGTACCGCCCGTCCGGTCCTCCACACCAACAATCAAACATGGATCGGCATCCTGCCGGCCGCAAACCGGCACTCGGTTTGCGAGGACAAATACCGTTCAATCGCAGTGAGGAACAATGCGCCTTTGTAGTTTTCTCCATGCCGGCCGAGCCGGATACGGCGTCGTGACGGACGACCGCGTCATCAACATCAGCGGCGTCCTTAGCGATCGCTTTCCGACGCTCGCAAGCCTCCTCGCCGAAGATGACTTCCTCGGCATCTGCACCCAGGCGATCAGCCACAGCTCAGGGCTGGCGCTTGCCGATATCGAACAGCAGGCGCCAATTCCCAATCCGGGAAAGATCATCTGCGTCGGACTGAACTATCACGACCATATGGTCGAAACGCGCCACGCACCGACACAGCATCCGACCTTGTTTGCCCGCTTCGCCGACTCGCAGTGCGCGCATGGCGAGCCGATGCTGATGCCATCGGTTTCGACCCAGTTCGACTTCGAGGCGGAGCTTGCCGTCGTCATCGGCAGAGGCGGTCGCAATATCCAGCAGGATGCCGCGTTGGATCATGTCGCTGGCTACTCGTGCTACAATGACGGCTCGGTTCGTGACTGGCAGATCCATACGTCGCAGTTCCTTCCGGGAAAAAATTTCCCGGCGACCGGCGCATTCGGGCCGTACCTTGTCACTGCCGACGAGATCCCTGATCCGCAAGACCTGGCCATCAGCTGCCGTTTGAACGGGGACATCGTTCAGGCTGCTCGTACCAGCCAGATGATACATTCCGTAGCGCAGCTGATTGCCTACATCTCGCGTATTACGCCGCTTTCTCCCGGCGACGTGATCGTGACCGGCACGCCTGGCGGGGTGGGCTTCGCGCGCGTCCCTCCTCTCTTCATGAAAGATGGCGACCTCGTCGAAGTCGAAATCGAACACGTCGGAGTGTTGCAGAACCGGGTCATCGGTGAAGCGGCCGGAGCCGCGAACACCCGAACGCAACACGCGCTTCCGGCTTGATACCGGCACGCTGAGAACCCAACAAAATATTCGCCGTTTGCCTGAATTGCACACGGTGTTCTGGCGACCCCATTCCAGATGGTCTGCAACCAATCTGGCCAGCCCCTGCAGGAGATATACACCATGGGCGAAGTTATTGACTTTCAGTCTGGCGGCTACCGTTTCATCAAAGGTGTCACGCAATATTCAGGCGGTGTGGCCGCCTTGGCGGGCTTTCGCCTGGAGAGGGTGCGGTTCGCGACACCCTTGCCCCTCAAGGAAGGCTTTGCACAGATCAAAGAGATCATCGGTGCTGCCGGCAGGCCGCTTACAGCATTCGCAGCGTGCGAACTGCGGTCACCCGCACCATTTACCGAGGAGGGCTTCGTTGCTTTCAACAGCAGCTATACGGAGACCCTCAAAGCCTGGGGCCTCATCGACACTGGTCTGAACCCCGTTGCGCGCAGCAACGTGTGTCCGCAGGTTACGCCGCCACTCGTACCGTCGATCTATGCCTTCTCATACACAGTGCACAGTGCCGAAGCCGCACCGTCCTTCGTCGTCTCCGGTTCCGCAGAGGTGCCAGAAGGCCACGCCGCCTATCGCGATCATATCATCAACCGTGGCGATCTTTCCCCGGCGGGATTGCGCGCCAAAGCACAATTCGTGCTGGCGGAGATGGAGCGGCGTTCCGGGCTTCTGGGCTTCGGGTGGAAGGACGCAACCGCGGTCCAAGTCTACACGATACACAACCTCCATCCATTCCTGGCTGACGAAATCGTCAAGCGTGGAGCAGCACGCGCCGGCCTTACATGGCACTTCAACAACCCGCCGGTCCTCGATCTCGAATACGAAATGGACCTTAGGGGTATTGCCGTAGAGCATGTCGCTTGAGGCGTCAGATGAGCAAACGCATAGAAATTGGCAGCTACGATTATGTAATCGTTGGGGCTGGCTCGGCCGGTTGCACTCTTGCAAACCGGTTGAGCGCCGACCAGGGCAAGCGCGTGCTGCTTCTGGAGGCCGGCGGCTCGGACAACTATCACTGGATCCACATTCCGGTGGGCTACCTCTATTGCATGGGCAATCCGCGCACCGACTGGGGCTACCGGACAATGGCGGAGCCCGGCCTGAACGGACGGTCGCTAGCCTATCCGCGTGGCAAGGTGATGGGCGGCTGCTCGTCGATAAATGGCATGATCTACATGCGCGGTCAGTCCGCCGACTACGATCACTGGCGCCAGCTCGGCAATCCCGGCTGGGGCTGGGAGGATGTGCTGCCGCTGTTCAGGAAATCGGAAGACCATCACAGTCTTTCCGGCCCCTTCCACGGCCAGGGCGGTGAGCTCAGGGTAGAACGCCAGCGTCTGAGTTGGCAGATTCTCGACGCGGTGCGCGAAGCGGCGGAAGAGCTCGGTGTGCCCAAGGTCGACGATTTCAACGCTGGCACCAATTTCGGCTCATCCTACTTCGAAGTGAACCAGAAATCGGGGTTCCGTTTCAATGCCGTGCGCGCGTTCATCAGGCCGGTGCGGCATCGTAAAAACTTGACGATACTCACCCACGCGCACGCCGAGCGCATCGTGTTTTCCGGGCGCCGGGTTTCGGGGCTCGACCTGCGTCTCAACGGCAAGCCTGCCCATGTGACGGTGCAGAGGGAGTTGATCCTCTCCGCAGGAGCGATCGGCACCCCGAAGCTGCTGCAACTATCTGGCATAGGGCCTGCCGCGCTTCTCAAACGCCACGGCATAGAGGTGATACATAACCTTCCCGGCGTGGGCGAAAACCTGCAGGACCATCTGCAAATCAGGACCGCCTTCAAGGTATCGGGAGCAGAAACGCTAAACGAGCGCCAGGCAAGCCTCACGGGCAAAGCTCTGATTGCGCTGGAATATGCCCTCAAACGCTCCGGACCCATGTCGATGGCGCCGAGCCAACTCGGTATCTTTATGAAGTCGGACGCGGGCTTCGAGACGCCCAACATCGAATTCCATGTTCAGCCGCTCTCCTTGGAATCTTTCGGCCAACCACTGCACAGCTTTCCTGCCATCACCGTTTCGGCGTGCAATCTCAGGCCTGAATCGCGTGGGCATGTGCGCATCACCTCAGCCAAGCCCGACGATCATCCGGAAATCACACCCAACTACCTCTCCACCGCGAGCGACCGTGAAGTCGCGGCCTCTTCCATAACCATCGCCCGCCGGTTGATGGAAACCAAGCGGATGGCCCAGTTCCGCCCCGAGGAATTTAAGCCGGGCAAGCATATCCAGACGCCCGAAGACCTCGCGCATGCCGCAGGCGATATCGCTACGACTATTTTCCATCCGGTCGGCACTGCGCGGATGGGCGATGACGACGCGGCGGTGGTCGATCCGAAGTTGCGCGTACACGGCATCGAGGGACTGCGTATCGCTGATTGCTCAATCATGCCGACAATCGTCTCAGGGAACACCCACGCAGCTGCGGTCATGATCGCCGAAAAGGCAGCCCAGTTAATCCTCTGAATTTTAGTTGAAATGGCATGCCGACGAGACGGGTGTACGGTCGAGTTCTGGCTCCGCGAGCATCGTGATCTTTCTGTCGCCATAGAAATCGCCAGCCTCCCTGACACGTCAAAAGAACCAGAATTGGAGGTTGCGAGCACCAGGTAGCAACCTCCAAATCCCTTTATAAGGAGAGGCCGGTCAGGCCGCCCGGCGCACCGGGTTGGCGGCATAGGTTGCGCCACCCTGGCCGAGCCGGAACTGCGCCAGAAGCGCGTTGAGGGCTGCGGCCTCGGCGGCGAGGCCGTGGCTGGCGGCGGTCTGCTCCTCCACCATGGCGGCGTTCTGCTGCGTGCCCTGGTCCATCGTGTTGACGGCGGTGTTGATCTCCTGGAGACCCGTCGATTGCTCGCGGGCGGCCAGGACGATGGCGTTCACATGGCCGTTGATCTCCTGCACCTCGCGAACGATCGCTTCGAGGGCAGCACCCGTCTCGTCGACCAGCGACACGCCGGAGCGCACCTGTTCACCCGACGTGGTGATCAGCGCCTTGATCTCCTTCGCCGCATTGGCCGAGCGTTGGGCGAGTTCGCGCACTTCCTGCGCCACGACGGCAAAGCCCTTGCCGGCCTCACCGGCACGCGCCGCTTCCACGCCGGCATTCAACGCCAGCAAGTTGGTCTGGAAGGCGATGTCGTCGATCACGCCGATGATGTTGGTGATCTCGCTCGAGGATCTTTCGATGCCCTGAATGGCCGAGACGGCGCGGCGCACCACCTCGCCCGACTTTTCGGCACCGGTGCGGGTGCGCGAGACCAGCGAGCCGACCTCTTCCGCGCGGCGGGTCGAGTCCTTCACGGTCGTGGTGATCTCCTCCAGCGCGGCGGCGGTCTCTTCGACGGAAGCGGCCTGCTGCTCCGTGCGGCGGGCGAGATCGTCGGCAGCCGCACGGATTTCCATGGCGCCGGCATCGATGGCGCGGGCATTCTGGCCGACCGTCGTCATCGCCGTGTGCAGTTTGGTGACGGAGTGGTTGAAGTCGGTGCGCAGGCGATCGAGATGGCCGGCAAAGGGGGCGTCGATGCGGTGGGCGAGATCGCCCTCCGCCAGTCGACCCAGGCCGTCTGCCAGCGCCTCGACGGCGTGATGGATTTCGGCGGCTTCGCGGGCCTTTGGCTGCCTCACGCTCGCGGCGTTCGCTTTCGGACAGCACGCGGCCCTCCTCGGCGGCGTTTTCGAAGCGCGTGCGCTCGATGGCATTGTCGCGGAACACGGCGACGGCAGCGGCCATACGGCCGATCTCGTCGGTGCGGTTCGCCGCCGGAATCTCCTCCGATACGTTGCCGCGCGCGAGCCGGCTCATCATGTCGGTCATGCGCACCACGGGTTTTACGACCAGTCGCGACAGAAGCAGCGCCAGCACCCCGATCATGGCGACGACGCCGACGACGGTGCCGATCGACGCGGCCAGAAGGAACTCGCCAATGCTCGCATTGGCGATATCACGATCGGCGACCAGGTAGAGATACCAGTTGCCGACCGACAACCCGGCAATCGGCAGGAAGCTGACGAGCACCTGCTTGCCGCCAAGCTCGGTCTACATGAGCCGCTTGCCGTCGATGATCGGGGTCGCCTGCGGGAACACGTCGGCAAGGGACTTGGAGATCAAAGCGGGATCCGGATGGACGAGCACCGTGCCGTCGCCGTTGACGAGGAAGGCGGAGCCCATTCCGCCGAGATCGTCCTTGCCGATGATGCCGATGAGGCCTTCGAGCGGAAGGTCGGTACCGGCGACGCCGATGAGTTCGCCGTCACGCTTGACCGATACGACGGCGCTGATCACCAGCGCGTTGCTGGCCGTGTCATGGTAGGGATCCGTCAGCAGCGGTCCGCCGAGCTTGACGGCGTCCTTGTCCCAGGCGCGTTTGCGCGGATCGAAATCCTTGGGCATCTTGGCGGGTGGAAGGCGCGTAAAGGCGCCATCCGCCTCGTTGCCGTAATAGATCATGGCGAATTCACGCGACAGCAGCGGACTGCCGAAGCGCTGGATCATATCTTCCTTACCGGTCGATTTACCGGCGATCTCGCCGACCAGTTCGGTCAGCATCACGCGAGCGTTCAGCCAGTTGGAAATGCCGGCCGCCGCCAGCTGGCCGGACGATTCGATCTCCGCCACCACGCCCTTGTCGACCGTGCCACGTTGCAACGTGTCGATATAGACCGAAAAAGCCGGAAAAGGCCGCGATGACGGCTAGCGGTGCTGCCAAAAGAATCTTGGCCATGAGGTTGAGACGTATTTTCGAGGAAGTCTCCCAAAAACCAATGCCCGGCCGTGCCCACGCACAAGCAGGAGTTCTGATCGTATGATGTGCGGGAAATCGGGCTGTCATGGCAGCGCCGAGCGAACTCGCTCGGAAGTGCGGAATTGATAGGGGCCGCTAAAACTCGCTCAAAATCCCGTGGGTTTTGTTTGAACTTTAAGCGAGGCACGCGGCCCTCAGCGATTGCCGGCCTGGACCACGGTCACGGCGATCATGTGGAAGACGTCGGCGGCGGTGCAGCCGCGCGAAAGGTCGTTGGCGGGCTTGGCGAGACCCTGCAGGATGGGGCCGATGGCGGTGGCGCCGCCGATGCGCTGGGCGATCTTGTAGCCGATGTTGGCAGCGTCGAGATTGGGGAACACGAAGACATTTGCCTCGCCGTGCAGTGCCGACTGCGGCGCCTTGGCAGCGCTGACGGCCTCGACGAAGGCGGTGTCGAACTGCAACTCGCCGTCGATGACGAGACCGGGTTCCGCAGCATGCGCCAGCCGCGTTGCCTCCACCACCTTTGAGACACGCTCGTGCGCGGCGCTGCCGGCCGTCGAAAAGGACAGCATCGCCACCTTCGCAGGCTTGCCGGCCAGTGCCTCAAAGGAGCGCGCCGACATTACAGCGATATCGGCGAGGCCCGCAGCATCGGGATCGACCACCAGCCCGCAATCGGCAAAGACGAAGGCGCCTTTCTTCACATGATGCGCTTCGCACAGCATCATCAGGAAGAAGCTCGATACCAGTCCGACATCCGGCGCGCGGCCGATGGTCTGGAGCGCGGCGCGCACCGTATCGGCGGTGGTCGCGACCGCACCGCCCACCGTCCCGTCTGCCTCGCCCTCGCGTACCATCATGGCGGCAAAGACCAACGGCGAGCGGACCGCCGCGTCGGCGGCGGCTTCATCGATGCCCTTGGTCTTGCGGAGCGCGTAATAGGCGGCGGCGAGGCGCGGCGTGAGAGGAGATGAAACAGGATCCTCGATGCGGATCTCGCCCGCTCCTGCCCCGACCGCTGCAAGTCGCTCTTCGACGATTGGTTGTCGACCGACGAGGGTGATACTGGCGACGCCCGCGCGGACGGCCTGCACCGCCCCCTCGACAATGCGTGGGTCTTCCCCTTCAGCGAGCACGATATGTTGCGGTGCGGATTTTGCGGCTTCGAGAATTCGGTCCAGCGGTTTCATCAGGCGTGCCCCAGATAGTGAATGCCGACGAGGATGAAGACAGCGATGAAGGCGGTCTCGGCGACAATGAGAGCGACAGCATCGCCACCGACGTCCAGCACACGACGTAGCGAGGTTCGCATGCCGACGGCAACGATGCCGGCGAGCAGCGCCCAGCGTGAGGTCTCCATGCCGGCCTTCGCCACCAGTTCGGGCACCAGGCCGAAGGAGTTGAGCGCCGCGAAGATCAGAAAGGCGATGACGAAGCCGGGCATCAGCGGCGGGCGCTTGCCGCTCTCCCCGTCCGGCTGCGGCACGTTGCGCAACGAGAGAGAATAGACCAGCACGACCGGCGCCAGCATGGTGACGCGGATCAGTTTGACGAGCGTCGCCGTTTCGCCCGCCTCCGGCGAGACGGAGAAGCCGGCGCCGACGACCTGCGCCACATCATGGATAGTGCCGCCGAAGAAGATGCCGGTTGCGCGCGCATCCAACCCCATGGTCTGGGCGATGATCGGGTAGGCTATCATGGCAAGTGTCGAGAGCACCGTGACCGAAAGCACGGTAAAGATCAGGTTGCGCTCGGAAAATTCGTTCTTCGGCAGCACGGCGGCGATTGCCATCGCCGCGGAGGCGCCACAGATGGCGACGGCACCACTGGTGAGCAGCGCCAGCCGCCAGCCGCGGCCGAGCAGTTTCGCGGTGAGCAGGCCGAAGCTGATCGTGGCGACCAGCGCCGACACGAGCAGGAGGATGGTGCCGGCACCGAGCCCGATCAGCAGATCGACGCTGATGCGCATGCCGAGCAGCGCAACCCCGATCCTGAGTACATGCTTGGCACAGAAATCGATGCCTGCCACGCACCGTCCCTCTTCCGACAGGAAGTGGAAGGCGATGCCGAGCAGCAGAGCCATCAACATGGCCGGCGCGCCGTAGTGATCGGACAGGAACTGGGCGGCGACGGCCACGGCGGCGGTGACGGCGAAGCCCGGCCAGTAGGCGGCAAAACCGGAGGGCATGCCCCGGAAACGGTCTTGGACGGAGGCGGCGAAGGTCATGATGTCGGTCCAGTCGCTTGCGGTAAACCTTGCCCGCCCGGGCGCACCGGGCGGACATGGATGGGGGCGGATCAGGCCCGCGGCTGCGGGCGCATGTCGGCGCGGTCGATGCCGGCAACGGGCACCGGCTTCTTCATCGCATCACGGCGGAAGGGTTCGCCGAGTTCCTGGTTGAGGATGACTTCGACGAAGGTCGTCACGCCACGCGCCTGGTCGGCAATCGCCTTCGACAGCGCCTCGGTGAGAGCCGTCGTCGTATCGACGGAAACACCCTTCAGCCCGCAGCCCTCGGCCACCTTGGCGTAGCTGAGATTGGGGTTGAGCTCCGTGCCGACGAAGTTGTTGTCGTACCAGAGCGTCGTATTGCGCTTTTCCGCACCCCACTGATAGTTGCGGAAGATCACCATGGTGATCGCCGGCCAGCCCTCGCGGCCGATGGCGCCCATCTCGTTCATCGAGATGCCGAAGGCTCCATCGCCGGCAAAGCCGACCACCGGCACATCCGGGCAACCGATCTTGGCGCCGACGATCGACGGGAAGCCGTAACCGCAGGGACCGAACATGCCGGGTGCGAGATATTTCCGGCCCTGCTCGAAGGTCGGATAGGCGTTGCCGATTGCGCAGTTGTTGCCGATGTCGGTCGAGATGATTGCTTCCTTCGGCAGTGCGGCCTGGATCGCCCGCCAGGCCTGGCGCGGCGACATGCGGTCCGGCTCGCGGTTGCGCGCACTTTCGTTCCACTCCGTGCCGACATCGTCGTCCTCGTGGTCCATCGAGGAGAGCTGCTGCTGCCAGGCCGAGCGGGTCTGGTGGATGATCGCCTTGCGCTCCTCGCGGCCGGCATTGCCGGCGGACGGCGAAAGTTGCTCGAGGATCTGGCCTGCCACCTGCTTTGCGTCGCCGCAGATGCCGACGGACACCTTCTTGGTGAGACCGATGCGATCGGCATTGATGTCGACCTGGATGATCGCGGCATTCTTCGGCCAATAGTCGATGCCATAGCCCGGCAGGGTCGAAAAGGGATTGAGTCGCGTGCCGAGCGCCAGCACGACGTCGGCCTTGGAGATCAGCTCCATCGCCGCCTTCGAACCGTTATAGCCGAGCGGGCCGACCGACAGGCGGTGGCTGCCGGGGAAGGCGTCATTGTGCTGATAGCCGCAGCAGACCGGGGCATCGAGCCGCTCGGCGAGCTTCATGGACGCGCCGATCGCGCCGCCGATAACGACGCCGGCGCCGTTGAGGATGACCGGAAATTTGGCTTCCGACAGCAGCCTTGCAGCCTCGGCGATCGCCTGCGGGCCGCCGGCCGGGCGCTCGAAGCGCACGATGGAGGGCAGGCCGACGTCGATCACCTGAGTCCAGTAGTCGCGCGGGATGTTGATCTGCGCCGGGGCGCAGCCGCGGATCGCCTTCTCGATGACCCGGTTGAGTACTTCGGGAATGCGTGAGGGATCACGCACCTCTTCCTGGTAGCAGACCATCTCCTCGAACATCGCCATCTGGTCGACTTCCTGGAAGCCGCCCTGGCCGATGGTCTTGTTGGCCGCCTGCGGCGTGACCATTAGGAGCGGCGTGTGGTTCCAGTAGGCGGTCTTCATCGCGGTGATGAAGCCAGTGACGCCCGGGCCGTTCTGGCCGATGGCGATCGCCATGGTGCCGGTCGCGCGGCTAAAACCGTCCGCCATCATGCCGGCATTGGTTTCGTGTGCGCAGTCCCAGAAGCGGATGCCGGCCTTGGGAAACAGGTCCGACACCGGCATCATGGCCGAGCCAATGATGCCGAAGGCATGTTCGAGGCCATGCATCTGGAGAACTTTGACGAAGGCTTCCTCGGTGGTCATTTTCATGGTGGGGGTCCTTTCCCTGACGGAATTGATCGAGATGTCTGGCGGTTAGAGGATTTCGTCGCGCAGGGCGTACCAGCGGTACATTCCCCATTGACCGAGCCGACGGAACGGCGTGAGAAGCCCGTGGCTCGGGAGCGGCGAGGTGAAGATCGGAAGGTCGAGGCCGGCGCTTTTTCCGGCGACCATCTGCGCCATGCGACGGCCGGCCTGGGCCGAATACATGACGCCATTGCCGCCATAACCCATGGCGTAGAACAGCCTTTGGCTGGCATCCGGCTGGAAGATGCGCGGCATCATGTCATGGCTGACATCCACCCATCCCCACCAGGAATAGTCGATCTCGATACCGCGCAGGATCGGGAACTTTCGGTAGAGCCCCTCCAGCAGCAGCGCGAGATGTTTCGGGTTGGTGGCGTCGCGCCCGGTGATGGCGCTGCGACTGCCGATCTGCACTCGGCCGTCCGGCAGCATGCGGTAATAGTGGCGCAGCGTGCGCGTATCGGTCAGCGGAATGCGCGCCTTGAAATTCAGCGCCTGCTGCTCGCCCGCCGTCAGCGGTCGCGTGACGATGGAGTTCGAGAGAATCGGCATCAGGCGATGCTTCGTCAGCGCATTCATGCCGGGAGACGTGTAGCCGGCAGTCGCGATGCAGACGGCGCGGGCGCGCACCGTGCCGCCCGGCGTGCGGAGGTAGTGCACGCCGCCCTTGGCGGTGCAGTCGAGCACAGGGCTCGACGTGTGCACCGTGGCACCAAGGCGCCGCGCCAACCGGAGGTAACCGAAGGCGAGCTTGGCAGCGTGGATGCCCATGCCGTCCGGCTCGTACATGGCGCCGCGCGCTTCGGCGTCATTGACGAAATCGCTGTGGATCTCGTCACGGGAGACCATGCGGGCGCGGTAGCCGAAGACATCGTTGAGAACACGGGTCTCGCTTTCGAGCGCCGGGAGAACCTTGTCGCGATGCGCGATGTAGAGATGACCACCATCCTGCGGATCGCAGTCGATCTCCGGCTCGCGGACCAGCGCGCGGAACAGGTCGAAACCCTCGGCGATTTCGGAATGCATGCGTTTTGCAACGTCGACGCCCCAGCGAGCGATCCATTGCGAGCGCTTCAGGCGCCCGGCGGAGAGCTGGGCCTGCCCGCCATTGCGGGTGCTGCATCCCCAGGCGACGCCATTGGCTTCCAGCACTGTCGCCTTGATGCCGTGCTCGCGGGCCAGCTGGATGGCGCAGGAGAGGCCGGTATAGCCCGAGCCTATGATGGCGACGTCGACATCGATGTCGCGCATGATCGGACCGTCGTCTTCAGGCTCGGAGCCGGCCGTGTCGATCCAGTAGGTGGGCGCGTAGTCCTTGCCGATGCCCGGGTTCGGCGCATGTTCGGGATCATAGGCAGGATCGAACGGCGCCCTGCCGGCCCTCTGGGGATTGGTGTGCTGTTGCATGGCCTTGCTCCGACCCTAGTAGCGAGGCTGAAGGACAGGGCGGTTCTTGCGGAACGCCTGCTTGCGAACGATTTTGTCGCCCTTGAAGGTGAAGAGGTCGCAGCCCTCCGCCTCGATACGGCTGCCATCGGCGGCCGTGCCGGAGAAGGTCCATTCGGAAACGCCGCGATCACCCTCGACGAAATGGCTGTGATTGCCCCATTCCGCATCCGGCATTGCCTTCCAGACCCCGCTGAAGGCGTCTGCGATCGCCGCGATGCCGACAAAGCGTGTGCCGTAGACCTCCGGGCCACCGACCGCGTTGAACACACAGTCTTCGGAAAAGAAGTGCATCACCCCATCGATGTCGTGCCGGTTGAAGGCATCGAACACGCTTTTGAGATCGGTTGCAGTCAGTTTCATCGTCCTGTCCTTTGGCTGTCGAAGGGCATGGCTTCGCCGGAGACGGGAAAAGCCGTCTTCAAAGGCCACCACGGCCGGGTAGGTGGAGTGTCGAAAGTGTCCGCCGCTTAGACGCGGCCCTTCCAGGGGATCAGCGTCTTTTCGAGGTAGCGGATCAGAAGGTCGAAGGCGAAAGCGAAGATGCCAATGACGAAAATGCCCATGATCACGGTGTCGCTCTCGAGGTTTTCCGCTGCGTTGAGGACCATGAAGCCGAGGCCTCGATTGGCGGCGACCATTTCTGCCGCCACCAGGGTCGTCCAGCCGACGCCGATGCCGATGCGCATGCCGGTGAAGATTTCCGGCAACGCCGCCTTCATGATGACTTGGCTGATGACCTGGCCGCGGGTGGCGCCCATCGCATAGGCCGCATGGATCTGCTCCGTCGACACCGAACGCACGCCGGCCCTTGCGGCAATCGCCATCGGCGCGAAGATCGCCAGATAGATCAGGAATACCTTCGGGAATTCGCCGATGCCGAGCCAGATGATAACCAGCGGCAAGTAGGCGAGCGGCGGCAGCGGACGGTAGAATTCGATGATTGGATCAAACAGGCCGCGCACGAAGCGGTTGACGCCCATCAGGATGCCGATCGGCACCGCCGTCACCATCGCCAGCAGGAAGGCGCCGAAGACGCGGCCGATACTGGCCAGCGTGTGCTGCATCAGCGTCGAATTCGAAACGCCGTCCGTCATGGCCAGCCAGAACTTCTCCCAGACCGCCAGCGGCGAGGGCAAGAAGAGCGGTTTGACCCAACCGGACGCGGTCACCAGGAACCAGAGGGTGATGAGCACGGCTGCCGTCATGAAGCTGATGAGGGCGCTGTTTCCGTCACCCGGAGCCCCAAAGATCTTGCCGGCCTTGGCGGGCTTGGCCCGTGTCACTCTGTCAAGCATGGGCTATCTCCGGGTTGCCGGACGCACGTTCGTCGCCATAGATGATGCCGAGCACTTCCTCACGCATACGGATGAATTCCGGGCTCGACTTGATCGCCCGGGCATTGCCCTCGGCCAGGAACTGCCGGTTGAAATCGAGTTCGTAGGTATGGGTGATGCGGCCCGGGCGCGGCGACATGACGATCAGCCGCGAGCCGAGGAACAGCGCCTCTTCCACGCTGTGCGTGATGAAGAAGAACATCTTGTTGGTGAGCTGCCAGACTTCCAGCAGCAATTCCTGGATGGTTTCGCGCGTCAGTGCGTCCAGCGCTGCCATCGGCTCGTCCATCAGAAGCATGGCCGGGTCGCAGGTCAGCGCCCTTGCGATGCCGACGCGCTGCTGCATGCCGCCCGAGAGATGATAGATCATATGGCGGTGAAAATCCTGCAGACCGACGAGGGCGAGGTTTTTCGTCGCGATTTCCCGCCGCGCCGCCTTGTCGATGCCACGCAGTTTCAGGCCGAACTCGGTGTTTTCGATCACGTTGAGCCATGGCAGAAGCGCGTGTTTTTGGAAGACCACGCCACGCTCGGCGCCGGGCCCGTTGACCCGGTGGTTGCCGAGCGAGATGTCGCCTTCCGACGGCGCCATGAAGCCCGCCATCAGGTTGAGCAATGTCGTCTTTCCGCAACCCGAAGCACCGAGGGCGACGACGAAGTCTCCGCTCTTGATGGTGAGATTGACGCCCTTCAGGGCAATCACCGCCTGATCCGAGTACAAACCCGGATAGGTCAGGCTGATATTCCTGACGCTGAGTGTTTCCATGAGAAATGCCTCCCTGCACCTCGGTTACGTCTGTAAGCGATGATGGCTGCACCGGCCGCTCCACCGGCCGGTGCGCAATCGACGGATGCCCTAGTTGGCAGCCGCACCGGCGAAGCTCGAATTCACGAAGGGCGCATAGTCGTCGAGCGACTTGCCGATCTGCTTCTGCTCCACCAGGAATTTTGCACTTTCACTGAGCGCACGGGTCGCCCCGCCGCCGAGCCAGGCGTCGGATGCCTGCTCGTCCGCATTCGGAAACGAAAGCAGTCCCAGCGCCTCGACGGTGCTCGGGCCGTCGCCGCCGATGAGCTTGACGATGCCCTGCACCTGCGGCGAATCCACCGTCCACGCAGCCTTGTTGGCGTTGTAGTCGGCGTAGGATTGGGCCAGAACCTTGGTGAAAGCCTCCATGAGCTTGGGGTTTTCTGTCGCCCAGGCCGTGTCGACCACCAGACCGTCGAAGGTGGGGACGCTTGCCGCGCCGATGACTTCGGAATCCGAGATCACCTTGCCCGATTTCAGGATTTCCGACAGCGCCGGCGGCCAGACATAGGCTGCGTCGATATCGCCGCGCTGCCAGGCGGCAACGATCTGCGGCGGCTTCAGGTTGAGGATTTCCACCTCGCGTGGATCGACGTTCCACACCTTGCTCATGCCGACGAGAAGATGGAAATGCGACGTCGAGACGAACGGTACCGCGACCTTCTTGCCCTTGAGGTCGGCGGGCGTTTCAATGCCCGACCCGTCGCGGGCGACCAAGGCCTCGGACTTGCCGATATTGTCGAGAATCCAGAACAGCTGCATCTCCACGCCGCGAGTCGCCGCCGCAGCCGTGCCGGTCGAGCCAAGCACGCCGATCGGCACGTCGCCCGAGGCGAGCGCCGTCGTGATGTCGCCGGCCGATGAGAATTGGCGCCAGTCGATCGTGTAACCGACCTCCTTGGCGGCCGCGTCGAAGCGGCCATCGGCAATCGCGGCCACGAACGGGCCGACGATCTGCTGATAGCCGACGACAAGATTGGTTTCCGCGTAGGCCGCACCGGACGCAAAAAGGCCGGCCAGAATGCTGGCCGTGGCGGCCATGCGATTGAAATGTCTGAAAAGCATCGTCGTTCCTCCTCATTGATTATTGTTTTAGCCGGTTTATCCCGGTCTTCTTGATGAAAGTGATAAATGCGACGCCTCCCTTGCGTTATATCCAGTTTGGAAGTTGAATAAATCCAGATTGGCGACACACTGGATGGTTGCATGCGGACCAACATTTCCGAGACGATCTTCTTCATCGACCGGGAGAGCGGGTTGGGCTTGCAGGCGCAGCTGCGGGAAACGCTCGTCTCGGCCGTGCTGGCTGGCCGCGTCCAACCGGGCGCCCACCTGCCCTCGACCCGCAAACTCGCGGATTACCTCAATATTTCCCGCATCACGGCGACGCTCGCCTATCAGGAACTGGTGTCCCAGGGTTATCTGGAAGCGTCCAACCGCAGTTCCTACCGTATCGCCAGCAATCCCCCCGGACGGGGTCTTGAAAACGACGGCCCCTCCGCCGGCTCCAATCCCGTCGACTGGACGGGCAAGATGAAGATGCGCTTCGAAGTCGTGCGCCAGGTTTCAAAACCGCTCGACTGGCGGCGCTATCCCTACCCTTTCCTCTATGGCCAGATGGATCCCTCGCTCTTCGATCTCAACGCCTGGCGTGATTGTGCCCGTCGGGCGCTGGCACGCGAGGACTTCATCCTCATGGCAAGCGACTTCGCCGCGGCCGATGACGTCCGACTGGTCAACTACATCTGCTCGCGGACTCTGCCCCGGCGCGGCATCCACGCGAACCCAGATGAGGTGCTCATCACCGTGGGTGCGCAGAATGCATTGTGGATGGTCACGCGGCTGATCCTCGACAAGGGCTCCAGCGCCGTGTGCGAAAACCCCTGCCATCCCGATATCAGCGCCTCGCTGCTTTTGAGCGGCGCCAAGGTCACCACGGTCGACGTCGATGGCGAGGGCCTGCCGCCGGATGGGCTGCCGGAGGATACCGATGCCGTCTTCGTCACACCAAGCCACCACTCACCGACCGGCGCGACCATGCCGATCGACCGGCGCACGCGGCTGTTGCAGGCGGCGGCGGAAAAGGATTTCGTCATCGTCGAGGATGATTACGAATTCGAGATCAGCTATCTCGCCCCGCCTTCGCCAGCCCTCAAGGCCTTCGATTCCACCGGGCGCGTGCTCTATATCGGCAGTTTCTCGAAGTCGCTGTTTCCGGGCCTGCGCCTTGGCTATCTCGTGGCGCCGGCGCCGTTCATCCGCGAGGCGCGCGCGCTGCGCTCGCTGATGCTGCGCCACCCGCCCGGCCACCTGCAACGCACCGTCGCCTATTTCCTGGCGCTCGGCCATTACGACGCCGTGCTGCACCGCATGCGCACGGAATATCACAAGCGCCATGTGCTGATGGCCGAGAGCCTGCAGCGCGAGGGCCTCACCGTCGCCGGTGCTTCGGCCTTCGGCGGCACTTCGTTCTGGATGGAGGGACCGGACGGGCTCGATGCCGACCGGCTGGTGCAGGACTTGCGCCAGGACGGCGTGCTCGTCGAATCCGGCTCGCCCTTCTTCCCGCGCAGCGACGCCCCTTGCCGCTACTTCCGCATGGGCTATTCGTCGATACCAAGCGGCAACATCTCGGCTGGAGTGACGCGTGTGCGAGCCGCTATCGATGCGCATTTTCGACCAGGTAGAGAGTGAGCCGTGGCTCACTCTCTACCTACCTCGCCGCCCACTTCAAATGAGAAGCAGCGCACCGGGGACCAAATCGGGGCGGGTCTGGCTGAACTTCCAAAACCTGTTCATACGTCCGGCCGTGACAAGACGGGAAATGGGCGCGGACATCGGACACCACCTGCCCCCGTTGCGGGTCTGGAATCGAGATATGCTTCGCGCGGCACGTTCTGCGCCGCTTTGCCTAGCTCGCTCGCGATCCGTAAACTCCGCTTTTAGATCCGGATCAGGGCAAGATCGCACTTGGCGCCTTGTTAGGGAGCAAGAGGTGATGCGTGCCAGAACAGACGACCCTGCAATCCGTTTCCGCTTGGCGCAATTTTCTCAATGGCATCCTTTTCATGGGCCGCTGTTTCGACGCGATCAAGGGAAGTTGAACAGTCGTTTGCAGCGAAGCGGATCAAGCTGTCGTACATTGGCAATGCCGCCGCCTCATGGTCTACACGTGGCGTAACAGGGGAGAGCGCTCTTGTACCATAATCGTATCGTCGTTGCACTCTGCTTGTGCCTGGCCATCCTTACAACACGTGCCGTCGCTCAGACGCCTGAGGCAGAAAAGCAGCAGACAACATCGGAAACAGGCATCTTCAGTCTCGTTCCCGGCGATTCCGTCACCGAGAACACCCTGCAGACGAAAGACGGTCCGCTTTCCTACACGGCGACAGCAGGCACGCTCGATCTTTACGGCCAGGATGGCAAACGGACGGCGAAGGTCTTCTACACCGCCTATGTCGCCGGCAAGGGCGATCCGGCGCGTCCGATCACCTTCATTTTCAACGGCGGGCCGGGCGCCGCATCGGCCTATCTGCATCTCGGCCTTGTCGGTCCGAAAGTGCTGGAATTCGGCAAAAGCCGAGACGACGGCACGCGCCCGTCCCTCAAGGAGAATCCAGACAGCTGGCTTGCCTTCACCGATCTCGTTCTGATCGATCCGGTAGGCACGGGCTGGAGCCGCGCAGTGGACGACGATTTGGCTGGCCAGTTTTACGGCGTCCGACAGGATGCGGAAAGCCTCGCCAAGGTCATCGCGCTCTATACGCATAAGAACCGGCGCCTCGCTTCCCCCGCCTACCTGCTCGGCGAAAGCTATGGCGGGTTTCGCGCAGCAAAGGTCGCCTCGGCGCTGAAGGAGACGCAGGGCATTCTCGTCTCCGGCATCCTGATGATCTCGCCGCTCGTCGAGGGCCGCTTCCTCTTCGGCGCGGAGAATGACCCGCTGGCCGCAGCACTCCTGCTTCCAGCGCTTGCCGCCGCCGAGATGGAGCGGCGCGGCGCATTCGACAGGGACAAGCTTCGCGAGGCCGAGCGCTTCGCCATGACAGACTACCTCGTTACGCTTGCTGGCCCCTCGCTCACCGGCCCGGACGCGGATGCCTTCTACCAGCGGATCGCCGGCCTTACCGGAATTGCAAAGACGGATGTGGCAAGGGCGCGGGGTTTTGTGGACGGTCTCTACGCCAGGTTAGCTGGCGAAAGCGGGCGGGTCGTCAGCCCCTATGATGCCGCCTATTCGGTACCCGATGCCTATCCGGAATCGTCCATGAGCCGCAACGACGACCCGATCCTCGACGGCTTCACCCGGGCCTATGGTGCGGCCTTCGCGGCCTATGCCCGCGATGAGCTCGGCTTTCGCACGGATATGACCTATTCCCTGCTCAACACCGGTGTGAATCGCCGCTGGGAATGGAATGGCGGTCGGGGTGGCGATGGACGCGCCAATGCCAGCGCCTCCGACGACCTGCGTGACCTTCTTTCGACCATTCCCCGGTTCCGGCTGGCGATTTATCACGGCTACAGCGATGCGCTGACCCCTTACGGACTGAGCCGCTATGTGCTCGACCACCTGCCGCCTGCGCTGGCGGAAGGGCGCAGCGAACTGCGGGTCTATCGCGGCGGTCATATGTTCTATGTCGATCCGGCCTCTCGGCGGCAGATGACGGAAGATGCCGGGCGATTCTACGATGTGCCGGGCACCGACTGATTGGCGGTTTCCGCCAACCTGCTCGCGACCACGCGACGTCCATCGTATGGCCGGAACAAGGAAAGACGTCGGCCGGCCGATTGCAAATTCCCGCCGAACAGGCGAGGATCGGGCGATCCGACTTCCCGGCAACTGAAGCACTCGAGGCGCTCATGTTTCCGCTTTCCCACATGATGAAGTCCTTCATACGCAAGGGTTGCCTGATCGTCATCGATGCAGAAGGAGAGCGTCACGTCTTCAAAGGGGCGCCCGGTCCACAGGTGACGATGAGGCTCACCGACAGGAAACTCTACAGGACGCTGGTCTTCAATGCCGAACTTGCAGCCGGCGAGGCCTACATGGATGGCACCATGCGGTTCGAGGAAGGCTCGACGCTGCGGGATTTTCTGACGCTGTTCTCGATCAACCGCCTTTCGCTCGGCTCCTATCCGATCCAGAAGGTTTTGCGCGCCATCAAGATGCGCTTCCGCAAACGCCAACAATCGAACCGCAAGGGGCAGGCGCAGCAGAATGTCGCCCACCACTACGATCTCGGCAACGATTTCTATAAGCTGTTTCTCGATGACAACATGCTGTATTCATGCGCTTATTTTCGGGAACCCGGCGAAACCCTCGAGCAGGCACAGCGCAACAAGCTCCGGCTGCTCGCCAGCAAGCTCGGCCTCAAGCCTGGAATGAAGGTTCTTGATATCGGCTGCGGTTGGGGCGACCTCGCGCTCTATCTCGCATCCCTCGAGGAGGTCGACGTTCTCGGCGTGACGCTTTCCACGCAACAGCAGGCCCTTGCCACGCAACGGGCAGAAAAAGCCGGGCTAGCCGGCCGCGTCCGTTTCGAGCTGAAGGACTATAGGGATGTCGAGGGACCGTTCGATCGCATCGTTTCCGTCGGCATGTTCGAACATGTCGGGGTCCATCACTATGACGAATTCTTCAAGAAGCTGAATGCTCTGATGCCGACTGACGGTCTGGCGGTGCTGCATTCGATTGGGCATATGAGCCCGCCCGGCATGGCGAGCCCGTGGCTGCGCAAGTACATCTTTCCGGGGGCCTATTCGCCGGCTCTCTCGGAAGTCTTCGAAGTCGTCGAACGCAACAGTCTCTGGGTTACCGACCTGGAGTTTCTGCGGCTACACTATGCAACGACGCTGGCCCATTGGACCGAGCGCTTCGAGGCGAACCGCGACAAGGTGATCGCGCTTTACGACGAGCGATTTGCGCGCATGTGGGAATTCTACCTGATCAGTGCCGAGATGATGTTCCGCACCGGCAGCCAGCTCGTCTTCCATATGCAGTTGTCACGCTCCCGCGACGCCGCCCCGATTGTTCGCGACTACATCACCGACAAGCAGCGTGATTACATCGAACGTGAAAAGGCGTTCGGTCCGTCTGTGTGACAAAACCCGGGCAATACTCCGAACTCATGCTTGCCCGTCGATTTTTTGCGACTGATCGTGTCGATGGAAATGGAAGCAGCCGCGTTTCGCGATGATCCATCCACAGTGAAAATTATACCTCGCAGCTCCTGGCTTCACCGCATTCAAATAATCCATTTTGAAGTAAGCTCTGTCGTATTGGGAGGACAGAGGAACACAACACGACCGTTCCACAGATGAACAGATCATCGGCCTGTTGAAGGAGCAGGCGGGCAGGCACTCCGTTCGCGGAGCTTTACCGCAAGCACAGCGTCAGCGATGCCGGTATCTAGAAGTGGAAAGCCAAGTTCGGTGGCATGGACGTGTCGGAAGCGAAATGGCTGAAGACTCTGGAGGACGAGAACACGAAGCTGAGGCGGCTCCTGGCGGTGGTCGATGATTGCACAAGGGAGTGTTTGGCGCCCGTAGCCGATACGTCACTTTCCGACCTGCGCTTGACTGGATCATCGAGGGGCGTGGCAAGCCGAAGATGATTAGCGATAGTGGCAGCGAGTTCACCAGACCATCAACCCGTGACGTGACCCAGTGCTAAGCAGCTGAAATAGCTCCATACCACTACCCGCCGCTGCCGTCCCAAACACAGCAATCCAAAACCGCTGTAGTACACTCCAAACTGGATAAAACCTAGTGGCAATGTCACTCCAGTACCCCACTTGAGTTTTTTCGACGGCCTGGTTCCCAAGGAGGAGTCGCGGTTCATGACCATGAAGCGAATTTTCAGCTTCGGCCGCACCGATATTCGCGACATTGCTCATTCTACAAGCGACCGTTCCGAAAGCCAGAAAGCTCGTCGCTTCTTATCGAACCAGACGCCGAACAACCCGCGGTCCCAAAACACGAGTTGGTTCAAGCAAGTCGTGATGCCGGCGAATTCTGTATGAGCAGAATTGATCAATATGTTGCTGTCGAGCCTCGCAACGACGCTTGGGACCAAAAGGATGGTACTCCGTCGCTACGAGCATCAGGCCTCTTCATAGGGTTTGCTCATATTGATGGGCATCGCACCCCAAACCGGGCAGATCCGGTGGTGGAAACACCTCATAACTCAACCCCTTTGGGATGATAATTTCCACATAGTGTTAGTTCGGCGGCAGTTGTCCGCTGCCATGCACCAGCTTTTCAAGGAAGGCCGCAGAATAACTGCTTCGAACTGTAAATCATCAAACTGCCGGGTGTGTTCCGATGCCTTGGTGCGATTGTCGAAACCATGGCGTCGAAAATCGGACAGGTCTCTGCGGGATCAACAATCCGATAGCTGGTCAGGGTCCGATCAAGAATCTGTGCAGTCGTGCAGCGCGGCCGTACTTCAAGGCGTTCAGAATGTCGATCACCATCTCCGCACCGAATTCACTTTAGAGAACCATATCAATGAGTCGTTTATTCTCCATCATCGGATGCGCTCGAAACATGGAGTCGCAGGCACGACTCGCATGTTGCTCAAGGAAATCAATCGGCATTTGAACTGGATGTCTGCTGACGCTACAAGCCGTGTGATGCGCTCAACCGCACCGATCAGCAGTCCGCGTTCGACCTGCGTGACGAGACCAATCGGCGACCGATGCGCCAAGCCTGACGAAAGACCAAGAATGCTGGCAACATTCGATACAGCGAACATGACATTCGCCTGTTCGCTGATGCAGAATGCTGTCTCGATTGAAATCGCTTCAAGGCCAACACCACATTGGCGTAGTCACGGTCCGGAATGATGTCTCTAGAACCCGAGGGCAACAATCGAGGCTTCGCTCATGCAATGGGGCCGTCGCCAAATCACGGTCGATGTGAATTGGCATCGCCCCCTCTCAGGGAGATGCCGAGACGCGTGGATAATCGGTCCCTTCCAGGCAGGTATCGTCCAGTCTGGCCTTGATCTCGTCTATCCTAGGCTTGCGTAGACGATTCATGCGCCAACGCCAACCGACGTCAGACCGACTTGCTGCGCATCAGCAACCACAGGAGGTAAACCCCGCCCAGAAGACCTGTGGTCAGCCCTATAGGCATGTGGACATTGATAGGCAGGCGCTGGCTGGTGAGGTCAGCCGCAAGAAGCAGCGCCATGCCCATCATCGCGCCGGAGATGACGGGAACCTCCGGTGATGCGCTCAGCCGCCGGGCGAGCTGCGGAGCAGCGAGCGCGACGAAGGCGATGGGGCCGGCAGCGGCGGTGGCGATTGATGTCAGCCCGACAGCCGCCATGATCATCACGAGCCGCGTCCGTTCGGCATCGACGCCAAGCTGGCGGGCTGCATCGTCGCCCATTTCGAGCAGGTTCAGGCGGCGCGCGTGGGCGATGGTGACCGGCAGGACGACCGCAAAGCCGATGGCGGCGGGCACGACATGCAACCAGGTGCGCGTGTTCAGCGAACCAGCAAGCCACAACTGGGCAGACGCCGCCTGATCGAGATCGCCGCTCACCAGCAGGATCGTGTTGACGCCGGAAAGCGTGGCGCCGACGCCGATGCCGACCAGGACGAGCCGGTATCCGCCGGTGGAACGGCCCTTCCGGGCAAGAAGGAAGACGGCGACCGCCGTCAATACGCCGGAAAGCACGGCCGCTACCGATGTTTCGAGCGGCCCGGCATTCAGCAGCATGATCTGCACGATCGCACCGGTCGCCGCCCCCGTCGTGAAACCGATCACATCCGGGGAGCCGAGCGCATTGCGCGAAATGGACTGGAAGATCGACCCCGCCATGCCGAGCGCGCCGCCGACGAGAATGGCCGTCAGCAGCCGCGGAAGCCGGATGCGCAGGATGACGCGCTCGGCCTTCGCATTCTCGCCCTGCCCGGTAAGCGCCGCCAGCACTTCGCTTGCGCTGAAGGACAAGGTGCCTGTGCCGAGCAGGAGGATGGCGAAAACCGCAACGATCAGCGCTAGCACGCAGCAGAGCACGACGACCCTTGATCGCCAGCAAAACGACAGCGGGCCGAAACGGCAGACGGATACGGGCGCGTTTGTCATAGCTGCTTCAGTCGGAATTTTCGGACGATGAGGATGAAGAACGGACCGCCGATCAATACGGTGACGATGCCGGCAGCGATTTCCTCCGGTGCGGCGATCACCCGGCCGAGACTGTCTGCACCGAGCAGGAGAATGGCGGCGAAGAGAGCGGAATAGGGAAGGATCCAGCGATAATCCGGCCCGGTGACGGTGCGGGCAAGATGCGGGGCCACCAGCCCGACGAAGCCGATGGGGCCGGCTGCGGCCGTCGCGGCGCCTGCCAGTAGCATCACCGCGAGGCAGGCCAGAACCAGTGTGAGGCGTGTGTTGAGGCCGAGCGCCTTGCCGAGATCATCCCCGAGGGCAATCGCATTGAGGTTTCCGGCAATCGAGACGGCTGTTCCAACCCCGAAGAGTGTTGCGATGGCGAGGATGCCGGCAATGTCGAAACCGCGCCCGGCGACGGACCCCGCCGCCCAGTTGCGAAAATTGTCGAGCACCGCGAGGGGCGCATTGATCAGCACAATGCCCGTAACCGCGCCCAGCATGACCGACAGTCCGGCACCGGCAAGCACCAACCGCACCGGGTTCGTCCCGGTTTCGTGCGCTCGTCCCAGCATGAAGACGGCGGCGCCCGCCATGCCCGCGCCGGCGATACCGAACCAGACGTAGCCTGCCATCGTCGTTGCTCCAAAGACCGAGGCACCGAGCACGACCGCAACGGCGGCGCCGGCATTGACACCGAGCAGACCGGGTTCGGCCAGCGGATTGCGGGTGACCGCCTGCATTACCGCACCGGCGAGACCAAGCGCGAGACCTGCAAGAAGCGCAACGGCGGTTCTCGGAAGACGCAGGCTCCAGACGATCAAATGCCGGTCGTCGCGCGTATCATGGACGAAGACTGCATCGAGAACGACATGAAGGGGAATGGGCCGCGAGCCGAAGGCAAGGCTGGCAAGGCAAAGCAGCACGAGCACCGCAAGGCCGGCGAGGAGCCCTGCGAGCCGCCGCCTGCGGCGCAAGTCGCCCACCGCCCTGCCCGAAATCGCCGTGGTCATTGCGTTTTCAGGGACAGGGCCACGGTGTCAATCATCTGCAGGCCGGAATAATAGTCGATGCGGAAGGACGTGGGTCCTAGCGGATAGACCCGCTTGCCGGCGACGGCAGGAAGATTGGCGAGAACAGGATCGGCAAGAAAGGCCGCGACGTCCTCCTGCGTTGCCCGCAGCAGAAAGACACTGTCGCCGGCGATCGCCGCCGGCAGGTTCTCCTGCGAGATGAATTCGAAATCGGAAGCACGGGTGACCTGGCCGCGGAGGCTCTCGGGCAGGCCGACCAGCGTCATGCCAAGTGCTGCGAGAAGCTGGGCCTGCGGGCTCGTGGGCTTGCTGACGGAGTAGCTGCCGCCGACATTGTAGCCGACGATACTGGCGGTGCCCGCTACGCGCGGCAGCGTGGCGGCAATCTTCACCGCATAGGCATCGAAACGGCGGATCGCCTCAGCCGCCTGCTCCTCGAGGCCAGTGGCCTTGCCGAGCTCCAGCGCGATGTCCTGCCAGCTCTGGTTGGAATAGTTGACCACGATCGCCGGGATGCCCTGCGCCTCAAGCTCGGCATAGTGCGCCACGACGCTGTCGGCGCCCGTCGCCGAAACGATCAGCAGGTCCGGTTCCGCACCGATCACGGCTTCGATGTCGAATTCAAGTTTGCCATAGAGCATCTCGACGCCGCGCTCGTCGGCAACCGCCGCCCATTGCGAGAAGAAGCCCTTGTCATCCGTCAGCGCGCTCGGCGTTGTCGCGGCGGTCGCGACGACCGGCGCGCCGATGGCGAGAAGGATGCCGGTGAGGCTTGGCGCCGTCGACACGATCCTTTTCGGCCGCGCCGGCAGAGCCAGTTCGCCGGCGTCATGGCGCACGGTGCGCGGCCACCCGTCCTCGGCGCGCGTGGTGCGGAGTGGCAGGAGCGCGGTAGCAGCGAGGCCGAGAGCAGAGGTGAGGAATGTGCGGCGAAGCGTCATGGTCGTGTCTGCCGTAGCTGCAAGGGGTTCAGGCGAGAATGTCGAGATCTTCCGTCTGGGCAAGCCCGCCACCCCCGGCGCGCACCGCCTCGTATTGCTGGAGGCGCATCCGGTCGATCTCGGAGCTGCTCATGCCCTTTCGCCAATAACCGAAGACGCGCACGCGGTCCTTCGGCAGGCCGCGCTCCTCGGTGAAGTAGGCTCGAATGGCGCGGATATCCTGCCTCTCCCCCGCCGCCCAGATCATGCAGCCCATCGGGTCCGGCAGCGCGCGGGCGGCCGCGACCAACTTCCCGGTCGTGCCGGCCCCCTCGTCCGGGCCACGCAGCAGAAGATGCCGTTCGACACCCTCGACCTCCGGCAGTTCATCGAAGGCGGCGCGGTCGGCGGTTTCGACGTAAAGGACACCATGGCTTCCCTCCTGCCAGTTGCTGAGGATCGCATGGATGGCTGGAATGGCGGTTTCGTCGGCGAAAAGCGCAATGCCACCCTCGGCGGCGTGGTCCGGCAGGAAATGCGGCCGGGGACCGACGAGATGGATGGTGCTGCCGATTGCGGCGCGCTCCAGCCAGCGCATGGCCGGGCTGTCATCGGCATGGACCACGAAGTCGATGTCGATAAGGCTGCGGTTTTCGTCGAAGGAGCGGATCGTATAGACGCGCGATACCGGTCGCTGGCCTTCCGGGGTCTCGACCTCGAGACGCACCGCAAGATTGGGCCTGCGCCACGCAGCAGGGTCAGTCGGGGCGATGCGGCCGGTTACGCGAACAACCGAAGGGACGGGCCGCGTCAGGGCGACGACTTCCATCGCCAATCGCTCCATGCTGCCCATATGATCTTCCTGCGAAAGCAGATTGTTTCGGTCTTCAATGCTTTCATTACGCGGTGCGGCCATGGCGCCCTCGCCTCCTGTCATCCCTCATGCCAGCCACTGTCCGGGTCAAAACGGTTGCATAAAGCAGCGACGCGGCGCTAAAACATGAGCACTAAAGTCAAATTTGTTTGTCCATATTGCAGAATGCATTCTGCAATGCAATACGGATCTCCGCCACCGCTTGCTAGAAGAACTGCCATGACCCACCGCCTTCATGCCCGCTCCGTGACGCTGCGTTACGACGAGCGAACCATATCGAGCGACCTGACGATCGCCATACCAGACGGCTCCTTCACCGTTATCGTCGGGCCGAATGCCTGCGGAAAATCCACCCTGCTTCGAGCGATGGCGCGCCTGCTCGCTCCGGCAACCGGACAGGTGATCCTCGATGGCAGGAACATCGGTGACTTCCCGACACGGGAAATCGCGCGCCGGCTCGGCCTGTTGCCACAGAGCGCAACAGCGCCTTCCGGCATCACTGTCGCCGATCTCGTCGGGCGCGGGCGCTATCCGCATCAGTCGTTCTTCCGGCAATGGTCGAAGGCCGACGAGACCGCCGTGGCAGCGGCGATGCAGGCAACCCGTGTCACCGATCTTGCCGAACGGCTGGTCGACGAACTTTCCGGCGGCCAGCGCCAACGTGTCTGGGTCGCCATGGTGCTGGCGCAGGAAACACCGATCCTGCTGCTCGACGAGCCCACCACCTTCCTCGACATCGCCCACCAGATCGAACTGCTGGAACTCCTGGCCGACCTCAATGCCGAGGGGCGAACCGTGGTGGCCGTGCTGCACGACCTCAACCACGCCTGCCGCTACGCTTCCCATCTCGTCGCCATGCGCGACGGCGCGATCCTTGCCGAAGGCCGCCCTGAGGACGTGGTGACGGAAAAGCTGGTCGAGGCGGTGTTTGGCCTGCCCTGCACCGTCATTGATGATCCGGTTTCGCACACCCCGCTCATCGTACCGCTCGGACGTCATCGTCCAGCACGCCCTCGGCAGGAGCCGAAGAGGATTTCAGCGCCATGACGGACAGGCAGCTCCACATCGGATTGTGCCTTACCGAAACATGGCTCCAGGGCCGTCAGGCGGAGGACGCCGAGCTTGTCGAACAGCGACAGGACCCGCCCGGCTTCTACATCAAGCTGGCGCAGGCGGCCGAGCGGGCCAAGCTCGACTTCGTCTTCAAGCCGGACATACTGGTCATGCGGCGCGGCAAATCGGGCACGTCGCCGTCTTTCGTCGGGCTGGACCTGACGGTGCTGCTCGCCGCCATTTCCACCGCAACCCGGCGCATCGGCTTGGTCACGACCGCGTCGACGACTTTCAACCCGCCCTATGTCGTCGCCCGCCAGCTCCAGTCGCTGCACTGGATCAGCAACGGACGGGCGGCCTGGAACATCGTCACCTCGATCGACGGCGCGGAGAATTTCGGCGATGCGCCGATGCCGCCGCCGCAGGAGCGCTACCGCAAGGCCGCCGAGTTCACCGAACTTGTCCGCGCCCTTTGGCAAAGCTATCCCTTTGCTGCACTGGAGGGTGAGGCCGAGGCAGCGGCACTTGACCATCGAGGCGAATTCTTCAGCGTCATGGGACCGCTGAACGTGCCCGGCCATGCGAGCGGCCCACCGCCGCTGTTCCAGGCCGGGGCCTCGGAGATCGGGCGGGACTTTGCGGCTTCGGTGGCGGACGCAACCTTTGCCTCGACCCCTGACATGGCCGCGGCCCTGGACCTGCGCAACGACATGCGTGTGCGGGCACTGAAACATGGACGGACGGATGCGCCCCGGGTTCTGCCGGGCCTTTATTTCTTCCTCGCTGAAACGCGAGAGGAAGCGTGGGCGATGCACCGGCGTGCCCATGCGCACCTGACGCCCGTACAGCGCCTCGACGCCGTGAAGACGATTCTCGGCCTCGATCTCTCGCACCTGTTACCCGGCGCACGCGTGACCGCCGACCTACTGCCATCAGACGACCAGCCGGTGCGCAGCCGCACCCATGCCGACCTGTTGCGCCGCTACATCGAGAAGAATGAGCCCTTTGTGGAGGACCTGCTGGCGCGACCGGAAGTGGTCGGCTCGGCGCATTGGGTTTCCGTCGGGACTGTCGAGGACGTCGCTGACGACATTACGGAATGGTTCGCCGCCGGCGCGATCGATGGCTTCATTGCGCTGCCAGGCGGCTCGCGGGAATCGCTGCGTCTGTTCCTCGAAGACCTCGTACCGCTTCTGGTAAAGCGGGGCGTCTTCCGCAGGGAATATGACGGCGAGACACTGCGCGCGCATCTGCGCATCCACTCGAAGACATGAAAGGGGGGCGGTTCACGCCCCTCCCGATTCCACTGTCACCTGCCGGGCAGCCTCGACCAGTGCGGCGCCGTGTCCTTCGCTTTCGGCCGTCTCGACAAACGAGACCGTCGTGACCACGCAACAGATCTCCCCATAGACGTCGAAGACGGGGGCCGCCTTGCCGGTCAGCGCGGAAAACAGCCGCTCATTCAGTTCAGCACCACCGGCGCGACGGATGTTCTCCAGCACGCCCGGCGCCGGGGGACGGCCACGAAAGGCATCCGGCTGCAACCGCCGCACCGCCGCTATGCGTTCCGGCGGCATAAAAGCCTGAAACACCAGCCCGCAGGCGGTGTTGTCGAGCGGCAGCACATCGCCCAGCGTCACGGTGCTGATCGCGAAGCGGGCGCTGCGATACCATTGCACGATGGTCGGTCCCCGGTCGGTCCAGATCGCGACGCCGCAGCTTGCCGCCACCCGCGAGGCCATGGATTTCATATGCCGACCCGCGACCGCCACGGGGTCAATGCGCTTCAGCGCGCTGATGCCAATGTTGAGCGCCGTCGGTCCGAGATCATAACAGCCGGTGACCTGGTCCTGCGCCACCAACCCCTCGCGCACCAGGCTTTGCATGTAGCGATGCGCGGTGGATCGGCCCGTCCCGGCGCGGCGCGCAAGTTCGACCAGTGGCAACTCTCCATCGGAGGCGGCAAGAATCGTGAGAAACCGCGAGGCGATGGAAACAGACTGAATGATGCCGGCCCGCTTCTCGCCTGCGGCATCCGACAGTTCATCCGCACTTTCTTCGAATTCGGTCAACGACATCCTCCCTATCAACAAGATGCGGCGCGTTCGCCTCGACGCGGTGTCGATTGGCAAGCCTTTGCACTGTTGCGGATATGCCACGGCTTGCGCCGGACGGCAATCTGTTCAAAATGCGGAAAGCATTCCCTATTGCGGAACGATGACGGCCCCGCTACGTCAACATGACTGAAATACTCATGTTTAGGGGCTGTTATGGGGACTCACATCAATCGCAAACTGGCCGCAGGCGTCAGCGTCGCTGCGCTGTCACTGCTTCCAGCTTTGGCCGCCGTCGCACAGGACGGCACGGAGGCTACAATTCTCGAAACCATCACCGTGACCGGCGAGAAAGTAGCGCGCGACATGAAGAGCACGGCCTCGTCCGTGTCGATCAAGACGAGCCGCGAGATCGACCGGGAAAAAACCGGCAACGCAACGGTCCAGGAAGTGATTGCCGATGTGCCGAACGTCGTCTTTTCCGACACGGTCAGCGCGCCGGTCATCCGTGGGCAGGACACGCAGGGGCCGAACACCGGTGCGACCGCGTTTTTCGCCGGTACCGTTCCGCGTGCCACTATCAATCTCGACGGCCACTATCTGAATTATAACGAGTTCTATTTCGGCGCGTCCTCCGTCTGGGATCTCGACAGCATCGAGGTCTTCCGCGGACCGCAGACCACCTCACAGGGTGCGAACGCCATTGCCGGCGCCATCATCGTCAACACGAAGGACCCGACGTTCACGCCCGAGGCGGCCTACCAGGCGGAGATCGGCAACTATCACAGCAAACGGGCATCCATCGCGCTGTCCGGCCCGATTATCGAGGACCAGCTGGCCGCACGGCTGGCCATTGATTATTCCGGGCGCGACACCTTCATCGACTACATCAATTCCGGCTTCCAGCACGGCGATACCGATCAGGATTTCAAGGCATTGAATGCCCGCTTCAAGCTCTTGTGGGAGCCTGCGGAGATTCCCGGCCTGACGGCCAAGCTGACCTATTCCCACAACAGCAGCAACCGGCCGAGCCAGGAGGCCGCTTCCTGGCCCTTCGACGAACTCAACCATGTCACCACGACGATGCCAAGCTGGGAGCAGCACACCAATACGGGGATTCTCGACGTCTCCTATGAATTCGAGAACGGCATCAAGCTCTTCAACCAGGCGCAGCTTTCCACCTCGAATGTGATCCGCACCACCGGCCTGATCAATGGCGGTGACGCCGATATCGACCAGACCAACGCCTCGAATGAAACGCGCGTGACTTTCGGTGATAGGCAAGACGAAATCAGCGGTGTCGCCGGTCTCTATTATGCGCATACGCAGACCGACGAACTGCTCTTCCTGAACGGCACGTCCTCCTTCGACGACACGAAGCGCAATCTCGGCCTGTTCGGCGAGATCAGCTACCGCTTCGCCGAGCAATGGACACTGACAACCGGCCTGCGCTACCAGCAGGATCACATCCAGCGTGTCGGCAAGTCGGTCTATGCCCCAACGCCGGTCGATTTCGGCACGACATACTCGGCTCTGCTGCCGAAGGCATCGCTTGCCTATGCCGTGAACGACGACTGGACCGTTGGCGCACTCGTCAGCCGCGGCTACAACCCCGGTGGGGTCTCGCTCAATATGACCGCGCAGAAATGGCAGCCCTTCGAGGAAGAGAAGATCTGGAACTACGAGCTGTTCGCGCGCGCCAGCCTTCTCGACGACCGGCTGATGGTGAACGGCAACCTGTTCTACATGGACATGAAGAACGCACAGTACAACATTCCGGTGGTGGTATCGCCGGGCGTGACCCAGTCCTACACGATCAATGCCGAACAGGCCCACGCCTATGGCCTTGAAATCGGCGCGGACTACCAGCTGCTGGACAACCTGATGATCAGGGCCGGCGCCGGCGTGCTGCGTACCGAGATCGACGAGATTGCCAGCAATCTCGCTTACCAGGGCAACGAGTTCGCCAAGTCGCCCGGGTACATGGTCAGCCTCGGTGCGAGCTGGGACGTTACGGAGAAATTCAACGTATCGGGCCAGGTCCGTCATCTCGACGGCTATTACTCCGACACGGCCAATACGCCAGCCTACGTGATCAAGCCCTACACGATCGCCGACGTGCGGGCGAGCTACAAGGTGCATGACCATATGGAGGTCTACGGCTACGTGAAGAACATCTTCGACGAACGCACGCCGACCTACATGCAGCAGAACCGCGGCATCGGCGGCATCGAGGCGAGCATGACCGCCCCGCGCATGTTCGGCATCGGCGTCAAGGGCACGTTCTGAATCGAGTGCGGTCTTCGTGGCCACGCGGCCACACCACCATCGCCTCATAGTCACGCCGCTGATTGCGATCACGATCGCAGTCGGCGGCGGTTGGGCCAGCGCGAGAAACGCTGGCCCGGGTGACGTCGCAACAGCCACCTTCGCTCGGCTCAGTGCGCTGGTTTCCCCGCATCGGGGAAGGGAATGAATTCAGCGGCGTCGTCGGGTGGCAGGCGGAAGCGGCCGTGTTCGAAGTCGCCCTTGATCCAGGCTTCCCGTGCGGCTTCCAGCTTTTCTTTCGAGGACGCGACGAAGTTCCACGCGATGTAGCGCGGGCCATTCAGCGTCTCGCCGCCGAGCAGCATCAGCCGGGCGCCCGCTTCACCGGCGGTGACGGTGATGGGATCACCGGGGCGGAAGACCATCATCTGTCCTGCGGCAAACTCCTCACCCGCGACAATCACCGAGCCCTGTGTCACATAGAGCCCACGGTCTTCATGGTTGTCTGGCAAAGGCAGTTTCGCGCCGGCCTGAAGAATGGCATCGGCATAAAACATCTCGGAGAAGGTCTTGACCGGCGCTCGCTCACCCCAGGCATTCCCGAGGATGAGGCGCACCTCCTTGCCCTCGCCGCTGAGGAATGGCAAGGCTTCCGCTCCCTGGTGCTCGAAGCTTGCCGGCATGTCCTCGTCGTCTTCCGGTAAAGCGACCCATGTCTGGATGCCGAAGAGCGAATGACGCTTGGCGCGCGTCTGCGGGCTGGTGCGTTCCGAGTGGGTAACGCCGTTGCCTGCCACCATCCAGTTCACCTCGCCCGGATAGATCATCTGGTTAGTGCCGAGGCTGTCGCGATGCTGGAATTCGCCCTGGTAGAGATAGGTCACCGTGGCGAGCCCGATATGGGGATGCGGGCGCACGTCGATGCCCCCCTCATTGATGAATTCGGCCGGACCCATCTGGTCGAAAAAGATGAAGGGGCCGACCATCTGGCGTTCGGGCGCCGGGAGGGCGCGCCGCACCTCGAAGCCGCCGAGATCGCGCGATCGCGGCACGATGAGCATCTCGATATCGGCAATCGTGCCTGCCTCGGGACATTGCGGTTCGATGCCGGGCATCCAACTCATGGTGTTCCTCCTTCGATTGGCTGGTTGAAGATGACGCTGTTGCGGACGATTCCGCAACAGGAAACAGGCCCATAAAACTCAGCGGCCCATCATGAAGGCCGTGATGGCGGCGATCTCCTCCTGGCGCACCTCGTGGCCCCCGTCATGCAAAACGAGGTCCACGTCGGCGCCCTGACTTTCCAGATAGGCAACGAGCGCCTCCGTCAGGGGAAGCGGGCAGATGGGGTCGCGCCGGCCCGCGGTGATCAGGATTTTCCGGCCGCCAAGCGCCGGGTTTGGTGCGGGCGTCCAGGGGATCAGCGGATGCATCAGCACCGCCCGGTCGATGAGGCCGGACGCCTCGAACAACACCGAGGCAAGGATGTTGGCACCGTTGGAGTAACCCAGGCCATAGGACGGAGCGCCGGGATTGGCATCCCGGTGGGCACCGATAAATTCAGCCATCCTGCGGCTGCGGACGGCAAGGTCAGCCATATCGTAAACCCCCTCTGCCTTACGGCGGAAGAAGCGATTGGCGCCATGCTCCGACACGTCGCCGCGCGGCGAGACGATGCCGGCATCGGGCAGGATCTGGCCGATCAGGCCGGTGAACTGATGCTCGTCACCACCCGTGCCATGAAAGGCAAAGACCAGCGGGGCACCCGCCGCCGGGGCTCTAGCAAAATGAGAATAGGCGTCGCGATACATGAGGGTCTCCAATCTCTAATCATCATCGGGAGCCGCCGGTCGATGCCGGCGGCTGCCTTGATCGTCAATCGACGATGGGCGGCAGGATCTCTTCGATCCGGTCGCGCAGATGGGTGTGCTGGCGCGGCAGTTTCAGCGCCTCACCGAGATGGGCGGTGTCCTCGTCGCGGTCGAAACCGGGCTCGTTCGTCGCCACCTCGAACAGCACGCCGCCAGGCGTGCGGAAGTAGATCGCCCAGAAGTAATCACGGTCGATGACCGGGGTGACCTGGTAGCCGGTGTCCATCAAGGCCTTGCGCACTTCCGCTTGAGCCGCGCGGTTTTCGACCGCAAAGGCGACGTGGTGGACGGAGCCAGCGCCCTGTCGGGCCGCCGGCGCACCGGGCAGCACTTCGAGGTCAATAAAATCGGCACCGTTGCCGCCTTTAACGGCATAGCGGGTCAGGTCACCACGGCGATCGACATCCTCGTAGCCCATGAACTTCAAGAGTTCACCCGTAGCACCGCCATCGCGCAACCGCATGGTCACGCCATGGAAGCCGTGCACGCCCTCACTCACCGGCACACCGCCGCCGGAAAAGGGCAGACGCGCATCGCCATCGACTTCGGTCAGCGCGAAGCCGTCGCCATCCGGGCCGAGGAAGCGCAGGCGCTTTTCGCCGAAGGCTTCATCTTGCGCAAGGCCGGTAAGACCCTTGCCGGCAAAACGTTCCTGCCAGTAGCCGAGTGAGCCTTTCGGTACGGAAAAGACGGTTTCGGCAACCTCCCCGGCGCCACGATTGCCTCTGGCGATGTGCGGGAAGGGGAAGTAGGTCATGACGGTACCGGCCGAACCGGTCTCGTCGCCGTAATAGAGATGATAGACGTCTGGCGCATCGAAATTGACCGTCTTCTTAACTCGGCGCAGCCCGAGCGTCTTGGTGAAGAAGTCGTTGTTTTCCTGGGCGTCGGCGGCCATGGAGGTGACGTGGTGCAGGCCTTTGATCTGGGTAAGCATGATGTGGTCCTCGCTCTCGGGTGTCTTCGTTGAGCAAGAGATAGAGCCAATGGCGCCTCATTAGAATGGGCACAATAATGCATATATTATTGACAAAAACGCAACATTTGATAGACAGGTTCTGTCCGCTAAAGCACTTCCGGCCAGCACTTCGACGCAACGTTGCATAGGCCACCGGACTAGACTAAAGTCGAAAAATTGAATCCGGTTTCTCTTTGGGTCATATAGACCCGGTAGAGTGATTGAGAGATTGCCGTTGTCGTTTCCAGGAAAAGAATTGAGTTGCGTAGGCCTCTGCTTCGGAACGCCCGAGGCACCCAGCCTGACCACTGTCCCGATCAAGGCCGCGACTTTTTCCGTTACCAGCATCTGCAAGGACCTGGGTGAGGAAACGGCCAACGACGTACGGCTACCCGCCTGCGATGCCTATTTCCTCATGCTCTATCTCGAAGATGCAGACCACGCCGATATCCTGGCGGACGGAACGTGCACGCCGGTCCACCGCTACGAGCAGGGATCGATCTGCCTCGTTGATCTGGACGACGGTGCAGCCATTCGCCTGCACAGCCGACTGAATTCGCTGACCTTCGTTCTGCCCAAGACGCTTTTCGAAGAGGCCGCCTCGCTATCGTCGGGCACGAAGATGCGCCGACTGGCCTGTCGGCGAGGCAAGCCGGATGGTGTGCTCGCAAATCTCGGCACCGCCCTGCTCGCGCTGCTGACCGGCAGCCGAGCGTCCTCGCCGCCAGCGCTGCTCGGGCATATGGCCGTCGCCATCTGCGCCCATCTCCTGCATCAGTACGGCGAAACACCGGAAGGTGACCCCACCATCGGGCGGCTGCCCTCTGTCCCCACGGCGGGGGCGCAGCAGGCGGCCGATGACGACGAACCGCCGCTCTTTCCCATCGCCACGGCCACCGATCTTGCCGAAGAGACGTTCCTGCTGGACTTCAAGCGCGCGACGGGACTGGCACCCTTTCAATGGCTTACGCGGATGCGCGTTGAGCGCGCGAAGGAGTTCATGGCGGAACACACCCTGTCCATTGAAGCAATTGCCCGTCAATGCGGTTTCGGCGACCTGGAACACTTCAACCAGGCCTTCACTGTCGAAACCGGCATGACGCCAGCGGCCTGGGGCCGCAAGCACGTCAATTGATGCAAGCTGTTTGCTTCGGCAAGAAAATCTTGCACTCTGGGCTTCTCCAACGGCTGGTGCGGGGAGGACACGATGAACGATGATTCAGTTCCGGAAACGGTCGATATGGCTGCTGCCATGCGCCGCTGGGAGCTACGTGCCTCGCCGCTCACCATCACACGACTGAGTTCCGACCGAGACGATCTAGTCCCCGATCCCCCGAATGCGCCCGAAGACGCGTTCCATATCATTACCCAGCTCCGTGACTTCCGCCTGCACCGGCTATGGCGGGGGGAGGCGCTGATCTTCGAGGGGGGGCACCCGAAAGGCGCGCTGGCCATCACCGATCTGCGCGAGGAGTGGCGCTGCCACCATCTCTCGCCCTTCGACAATGTGCGTTTCAAGATCCCCTTCCAGCACGTACGCGCCCTCGCCACCGAACTTAGCCGGCCGGAACTGTCGGGCTTTAAATGCCGGCCCGGCACGCTGGACGCGGTGATGCTAGGGCTCGCGCAAGCGCTGCTGCCTGCACTGGAACGGCCACAGCAGGCAAGCCGCCTGTTCCTCGAACAGGTCGGCCTCGCCATCCTCACCCATCTCACGCAGACCTATGGCGGGGTCTATTTTCCGGTCGATCGCAAGGGCACGCTGGCGCCCTGGCAGGAAAAACGCGCGCTTGAACTCCTCGCTGCACGCCTCGATGGCGGGGTCTCCATCGCGGAACTGGCGGAAAGCTGCGACCTGTCGCGCAGTTATTTCATCTCGGCCTTCAAGGCGAGTTTCGGGCGAACGCCGGCCCGCTGGCTGAACGAGTATCGCGTCGCCTGCGCCAAGGAATTGCTGTCTGGCGACCTACCGATTGCCGAAATCGCCATCGGATGCGGCTTTGCCGACCAGAGCCATCTCACCAAGGTCTTTGCCGCCGTGACCGGCGAGACGCCCGCCCGCTTTCGCCGTGAGCGCCGCTCCGCAAAAATTTAGGGTGTCGCCACGGGGCTGGATCGGGTAGCTTGCCCGTGGGGAAGCCAACTTCGGAGGAAAAAGGCATGGGCAATGCCCCTTCCGTTTCGGCCGCCTCTCCTTCCCGCGACAGCCTGGGGTGCAGCCTTTCACGGCTCGAAGATGACCGGCGCGTCGAGGCAAGCGGCATGACCTTCCATCGCAAGAAGGCGACCTCGGCCCCGCCCGAACCGGTCTACACGCCCGCAACCAGCCGCGGCTACCTGCTCGGCCTGTCGCTCACCGGCGGCCATCGCCGGCGGATTTTTCACGCGCATCATTCTAGTGTGCACGATTTTGCGGAGAATGCCGTCTATCTGCGTTCCTTCCAGGAAGCCTACCAGGCAGAACTGGCCGGTTCGTTCGATTTCGCTCTCCTGGAAATCGGTCCATGTGCGCTCGAGCGCTTGGCCGACAGCGCGGATCTCGCGGGCGTCAGCGAGTTGCAGGCCTTCGGGGAGGAGTCCGATCCGGTGCTCGGCGGGCTGATGGGTGCACTCTTCGCCCCAACCAGCGATCAGCTGGAGCACAGCGCCCTCTTCGTCGACCAGCTTTCGCTGGCGATCGGTATCCATGTTGCGCACCACTACGGCAATGCCGCGCGCGAGACCGTGACGGAGCGTGCGAAGGGTCGGCGCCTTTCGCTGCGTGGCATGGCCGCGGTGCAGGACATGATGCGCGACCGGCTTCACGGCGATGTCGCGATCGAGGATTTGGCACGCGCTTGCAACCTTTCCGAAGGCGCCTTCCTGCGTGCCTTTCGCGAGACGGTGGGCAAGACCCCGCATCAGTTCCTCATGCAGGAGCGTGTCGAAAAGGCGCGCGACCTGCTCGCCTTCTCCTCCCTGACCCTCAGCGAGGTCGCCGCCGCCTGCGGCTTTGCCGACCAGAGCCATTTTTCGCGAATTTTCTCGCGCATCGTCGGCGCCGCGCCGGGGACCTGGCGGCGCAGCCGCAAGGCGTGAGCCGAAGCGGCATGCTGCCGCGTGCAATCAGAGAACTGTACCCTCTGCTCGCACGCGAACAAGAGCGAGTTTGGCCGAGAAACCTGTCAGAATGTTCAAAAGACAAACATAGGCGACAAGAACGGTACGGAGCACAGGGGCATAGTCCGGTTCGAAGAGAACTGAAACCGGCATCCAAAAAGGAGGACCCCATGACCCTGAACGCGACGCCCACCCCCGGCAGCCTGCTGATTTCCCCCAAGGATCACACGCTGATCATGATCGACTTCCAGTCGCAGATGGCCTTTGCGACGAAATCGATCGATGCCGTGAACCTGCGCAACAACGCCGCTCTCGTCGCCCATGGCGCCAAGGGCTTCGGCGTTTCGACGATTTTGACCACGGTGGCCGAAAAGACTTTTTCCGGTCCGATGTTCACCGAGATCACCGAGGCCTTCCCGGGCCAGGCCCTTCTCGACCGGACCTCGATGAACACCTGGGAGGACGCCGCCGTCATCGACGAGGTGAACCGCATCGGCAAGAAGCGCCTGGTGATGTGCGGCCTGTGGACCTCCGTCTGCATCGTCGGCCCGTCGCTCTCGGCGCTCGACCAGGGCTTTGAGGTCTACGTGATCACCGATGCCTGCGGCGATATTTCCACCGAGGCCCATGATCGGGCCGTGGACCGCATGGTTCAGGCGGGCGTGCGCCCGATGACCTCGCTGCAATACCTCCTGGAACTCCAGCGCGACTGGGCCCGCACCGAAACCTACGAGATGACGACTGGCATCGCGAAGAAATTCGGCGGCGCCTACGGCCTCGGCATCATCTACGCCAAAACCATGTTCGGGGCTTCCGAGGGGCACTGAGTTCGTTCCCCCTCCCGCACTCATTGCCCGCTCCGCCCGTCCGCAGGCCGCGCTGCGGACGGGCGTTCGATCCAGGATGGAGAAGGAAGCCATGATGAAGATCTATCTGCTCTCGCTCGGTGCCGGCCTCATGGTGGGCGTGCTCTACAGCCTGCTCAATGTGCGCTCGCCCGCCCCGCCGGTCGTCGCGCTGATAGGCCTGCTCGGCATTCTCGTCGGCGAACAGATCGTGCCGCTCGCCAAGTCGTTCTGGAACCGTGACCCGGCCGCGCAATCCTGGCTGCAGCACCACGTCAAGCCGCATGTCTTCGGTGAGATGCCGAAGGGCGGAAAACCGACCGACAGGACACACGTCTGATGCCGACCCGTCGCAATTTCCTTGGCGCGACCGCTGCCGCCCTGACACTGGGCAGCGCCGCCACGCAGGCCCAACAGGAGTCCCGTTTGATGACTGCCGACCTCATCCTTCATAACGGCCGTTTCACGACCCTCGACCGCAGCAATCCACAGGCATCAGCGGTCGCCATCGCGGACGGCACCTTCCTCGCCGTCGGCGACGAGCGCGAGGTTATGGCGCTTGCCGGCCCGGAGACGCGGGTGATCGACCTCAAGGGCCGCAGCGTACTGCCCGGGCTTTGCGACAACCATACCCACGTCGTGCGCGGTGGCCTGAACTTCAACATGGAACTGCGCTGGGACGGCGTGCGCTCGTTGGCCGACGCCATGGACATGCTGAAACGGCAGGTGGCGATCACCCCGCCGCCGCAATGGGTGCGCGTCGTCGGCGGCTTTACCGAACATCAGTTCGCTGAAAAGCGCCTGCCGACCATCGAGGAGATCAACGCGGTCGCCCCCGACACTCCGGTCTTCCTGCTGCATCTCTATGATCGCGCATTGCTCAACGGCGCGGCCCTGCGCGCCGTTGGCTACGGCAAGGACACGCCGAACCCGCCCGGTGGCGAGATCACCCACGACGCCAGCGGCAACCCGACCGGCCTGCTCCTTGCCAAACCCAATGCCGGCATCCTTTACTCGACACTCGCCAAGGGGCCGAAACTACCCCTCGACTACCAGGTCAACTCCACGCGCCATTTCATGCGTGAACTGAACCGGCTCGGCGTTACCTCCGTCATCGATGCCGGCGGCGGCTTCCAGAACTATCCGGATGACTACGCTGTCATTCAAAAACTCGCCGACGAGAACCAGATGACCGTGCGGCTCGCCTACAATCTCTTCACCCAGAAGCCGAAGGAAGAGAAGGAAGACTTCCTCAACTGGACGAAGTCGGTCAAATACAAGCAGGGCAACGACTATTTTCGCCATAACGGGGCCGGCGAGATGCTGGTCTTTTCCGCCGCAGACTTCGAGGACTTTCGCGAGCCGCGGCCGGACATGCCGCCGGAAATGGAGGGCGATCTCGAAGGGGTCGTGCGCATCCTTGCGGAAAACCGCTGGCCCTGGCGCATGCATGCAACCTATGACGAGACGATTTCCCGTGCGCTCGACGTCTTCGAGAAGGTCAACCGCGACATCCCGCTCCAAGGCCTCAACTGGTTCTTCGATCATGCCGAGACCATTTCCGAACGCTCGATTGACCGGGTGGCGGCGCTTGGTGGCGGCATCGCGGTGCAGCACCGCATGGCCTATCAGGGCGAATATTTCGTCGAACGCTACGGCCATGCCGCAGCCGAAGCCACGCCCCCCGTCGCCCGCATGCTGGAAAAGGGCATCAAGACCTCCGCCGGCACGGATGCGACCCGCGTCGCCTCCTACAACCCCTGGGTCTCGCTGTCCTGGATGGTGACGGGCAAGACCGTGGGCGGCACGGCGCTCTATCCGCGCGCCAACTGCCTCGACCGCGAGGCGGCCCTGCGCATGTGGACGGAGAACGTCACCTGGTTCTCCAACGAGGAGGGCAAGAAGGGCCGCATCGAAAAGGGCCAGTTCGCCGACCTCATAATCCCCGACAAGGATTTTTTCACCTGCGCGGAGGACGAGATCTCCTTCCTCTCCTCCGAACTCACCATGGTCGGCGGCAAGATCGTCTACGGCGCGGGCGATTTCTCCCGGCTGAACGAAAACCCCGTGCCTCCGGCGATGCCCGACTGGTCGCCGGTCAGAACCTTCGGTGGTTATGCAGCCTGGGGCGAACCGGAGGGTGCCGGCAAACGCTCGCTCCGGCGCACCGCGATCTCGACATGCGGCTGCGCCAGTTCTTGCGGCGTGCATGGTCATGACCACGCCGCGGCCTGGACGTCGAAACTGCCGATCGGCGACCCGAAGGGCTTTTTTGGCGCGCTCGGCTGTGCCTGCTGGGCAGTTTAAGGAGACAATATGCTGCAAACCATGGAACAGCGCGCGGCAAAGGTCTGCGCGCCCTTCATCATCAGCCATCCGGTGCGGCTTCTGGCACTTCTCGGCCTGTGCGCCGCCTATATCCAGGGCAGCTTGATGAAGCTCTTCGATTTCAACAGCGCGATTGCCGAGATGGAGCATTTTGGCCTGACGCCTGCCGCCCCGTTCGCCGCCGCGGTCATCTTCTTCGAACTCGTCTGCTCAGCCATGGTGCTGACTGGCTTTTGCCGCTGGATCGGCGCGTTGGCACTCTCGGCCTTCACGCTGATGGCGACCTTCATCGCGTTGCGCTTCCGGGAAATGACGCCCGGCATGGAGCGCATGATGGCGACCAACGCCTTCTTCGAGCACCTCGGCCTCGCCGGCGCCTTCCTGCTCGTCGCGTGGTATGATCTGCACCGCTGGAAGACGGCCCCCCGGGAGGACTGGACCTGATGGCCGCCGAGACCGCCCGCCCGCCCGGCGCCTTCGCTCCATTGCGCCAAAAAGTCTTCGCCGTGCTCTGGGTAGCGACGATCGTCGGCAACATCGGTACCTTCGTTCGCGATGTCGCAAGCTCCTGGCTGGTGACAGACCTTTCCGCAGCCCCCGCCGCCGTGGCGCTCATCCAGGCCGCCTCCACCTTCCCGATCTTCCTACTGGCAATCCCCGCCGGCGTGCTCTCCGATATCCTCGACCGGCGCAAATTCCTCATCGTCATCCAGCTCATCCTCGCCACCGCCAGCATCTCGCTGCTGACGCTGTCGGCCACCGGCCTGCAATCGATCACCTCGCTCGTCGCCTTCACCTTCATCGGCGGCATCGGCGCGGCGCTGATGGCGCCCACCTGGCAGGCGATCGTGCCGGAACTGGTGACGAAGGCCGACGTCAAGGGCGCCATCGCGCTGAATTCGCTCGGCATCAACATTTCGCGCGCCATCGGCCCGGCCCTCGGCGGCGTGCTGCTCGCCACCTTTGGCGCGGCCGTTACCTATGGCGTCGATGTCATCAGTTATGTCTTCGTTATCGCCGCCCTCCTCTGGTGGCGACGTCCCGTCGATAGCGAGGACGCGCTGTCGGAACGCTTCTTCGGCGCCTTCCGCGCGGGCCTGCGTTATGCCAAGTCGAGCCGCGAGCTGCATGTCGTGCTGGTGCGCGCCGCCGTGTTCTTCGCCTTTTCCAGCGCGGTCTGGGCGCTGCTGCCATTGGTGGCGCGCAACCTCCTCGGCGGCACGGCCGGTTTCTATGGCGTGCTGCTTGGTGCGGTGGGTGCCGGCGCCATCGGCGGCGCCTTCCTGATGCCGATGCTGCGCGCCCGTTTCGACGTCGATGGACTGATGCTGCTTGCCGCCATAGCCGCTGCCGCGGTCATGGCCGGGCTGTCGCTTGCTCCGCCGCAATGGGTGGCGATCCTCCTGTTGCTCGTGCTTGGCGCCGGCTGGATCACCGCGCTCACCACGCTCAACGGCACGGCGCAATCCGTGTTACCCAACTGGGTGCGCGGCCGCTCACTTGCCATCTACCTCACCGTGTTCAACGGCGCTATGACCGCAGGCAGCCTCACCTGGGGAACGATCGCCGAGGCACTTGGCATTCCCGCCACGCTGCTTGCCGCCGCCGCCGGCCTCACCATCATCGGCCTCGTCTTCCACCGGCTGAAGCTGCCCAAGGGCGAGGCGGACCTCGTGCCCTCCAACCATTGGCCCGAACCGCTGACATCGGGCACGGTCGCCAACGACCGCGGCCCGGTGCTGATCACCGTGGAATACCGGGTAGACGCCGCCGACCGGGCACCCTTCCTTGCCGCCCTCGACACCTTCTCCTCCGAGCGGCGGCGCGATGGCGCCTATGGCTGGGGCGTGACGGAGGATGCGGCCGACCCGGAGATCTTCCTCGAATGGTTCTTCGTGGAATCCTGGGCCGAACACCTGCGCCAGCACCGACGCATCTCCAAGGCCGATGCCGATCTCCAGCAGGAGGTGCGTCGCTTCCACAAAGGCGATGATCCGCCGACAGTCCGCCACCTGCTCGCCGCCGACCGGCGCTGACGAAACGCCGCCAACACAACCCGACTAGAGGAGTAGGTCCATGACCGACGGGAGCACCATTTTGCCTGTCACCCGGCGGCAGACGCTTGCCGCCGCGGCCCTTGCCGGCGCCGCCACGCTGCTGCCCCGCCTTGCGCTTGCCCAGACCGAAACCGCAACTGAAGAAGGAGCCAACCCGATGAGCACCATCACGACGAAGGACGGAACCCAGATTTTCTACAAGGACTGGGGCAAGGGTCAACCGATCCTGTTTTCCCACGGCTGGCCGCTTTCGGCCGACGCCTGGGATGGCCAGATGCTGTATTTCGGCCAGAACGGTTTTCGCGTCATCGCCCATGACCGCCGCGGCCACGGACGCTCGGACCAACCCTGGGACGGCAACAACATGGACCAATATGCCGACGACCTTGCCGAGTTGATTGAAACGCTCGACCTGAAGGACCTCGTCATGATCGGCCATTCCACCGGCGGCGGCGAAGTTGCGCACTACATCGGCCGCCACGGCTCCGCCCGTGTCGCCAAGGTCGTGCTCGTCGGCGCCGTGCCGCCCCTGATGCTGAAGACCGAGGCCAACCCGGAGGGCTTGCCGCTCGACGTCTTCGACGGCATCCGCCAGGGCACGGCAACGAACCGCTCGCAGTTCTTCAAGGAAGTCTCCATGCCCTTCTATGGCTTCAACCGCGAGGGCGCCAAAGTGAACGAAGGTTTTCGCGAATCCTTCTGGCTGCAGGGCATGATGGGCTCCATCAAGGGCCACTACGACTGCATCCGGGAGTTCTCCGAGGTCGATTACACGGAGGACCTGAAGGCCATCGACCGCCCAACCTTGATCATCCATGGCGACGACGACCAGATGGTGCCCATCGCCGCCTCCGCCGAAAAATCCACAAAGATCGTCAAGGATGCCAAGCTCCTTGTTTACAAGGGTGGCTCGCATGGCTTGGCGGAAGTCGAGGCGGAAAAATTCAACGCCGACGTGCTGGCCTTCATCAAGAGTTGATGACGGCTGAGGCGTCGGGGCGGAAACCTCCCGGCGCCTTCCTTCAAAGCCCCCAGACGACGGATTCCTCATGGCGTTTGATGAGGTGCTTGAGGTTGTCGAAGCCGCTCTGCACATGGCGGGCGAAATGATCGACCGCCGGCATGCGCGGTGCATCGGCACGCTTCAGGAGGCCGAGTGCGCGCTGCGGATGGGGCACGTTGACCGGCAGCGCGGTGATCGATTTCTCATTACGCTGGGCAAAGACCACGCTATGCGGCAGCACCGTCAGGGCATCGGTGCCCTTCAGGTAGTTGACGACGCTCATCAGCGAGCCGCCGGTATAGCGGATGCGAATCTCGGTGGCGCCGAAGGAGAGCAGCATGCTGCGCAGGTCGGCCAAAAGCGGACTGCCCGGCGGCGGTGCGACCCAGGGATAGTCGAGCAGATGCGTCGGCTGCGGCCGGCGCTTCAACAGCAGCGGATGTGTCACCCGGCAGGCGACGACGTTGCGGCCGGGCAGGATCTCACGGAATTCCAGCCCGGAGCCCTCGTCGAGAATATCGATCGGGCAGATGGCGAGGTCGATCTGGTCGGCCTTCAGCGCAGCGCGCAGATCGGAAAAATAGCCGTAGATCTGGTCGACGCGCACGTCCGGATGCTGGTTCTGGAATTCTGCAATCATCCCGGCGATCAGCGCATCCATGAAGAAGGGTGTACCGCCGATGCGCACCGTGCCGCCCTTGCCGACACGAAAGCTCTCGATCGTATCCGATGCCTTGCGGGAGGCCGCAAGCATGGTCTGGCCATGATCCGCCAGCGCCCGGCCGAGCGGCGTTGGCTGGAGCGGCCGCCTCCCCTTCAGGAATAGCGGTTCGCCCAGACGTTTCTCCAACATCGACAACGTGCGCGAGACGGCGGGCTGCGCCATTCCGAGCAGTGCCGCCCCCTCGGTAACGCCGCCCGTCTTGACGACGGCGGCAAGCTGGATCAGGTGGCGTTCGTCGATTTTCATAACGATCCGTTATATTCTTGCCGAACAAAATCATCAATGCCGATCCATGCCTTTGCTAGTGTCTTCCTACGTTGGAGGACGAAGCATGGCAGTCCCTGTCGATACGCTCATCTCGCCAGAGGTGTTTTCCCGGCGGCTTGCGGCCGCGGGCGAAGAGCCGTTGCGGCGAGCGCTGGTCGGTGCCGTCGCCCATCTCCACGCCCTCATCCGCGAATTGAAGCCGACGCCGGCCGAGTGGCGCAGCCTGATCACCTTCCTCACCGATGTCGGCCACGCCTCGGACGACCGCCGGCAGGAATGGGTGCTGCTGTCAGATCTTCTCGGCGCGACGGCCCTTGTCGAAGAGGTCAACACCCATCGCCCCAAGCAGGCGACGCCTGGCACGCTGCGCGGCCCCTTCTTTCGCGCCGATGCACCGGCCCGCACCCTCGGCAGCGACATCTCGCTCGATGGCGTTGGCGAACGGCTCGCCGTCTTCGGCCGCGTGGTGGATCTCGACGGCGAACCCGTCGCCGGGGCCGAGATCATCACCTGGCAGGCAAATGCCGCCGGCCTCTACGAAAACCAGCAGCCCGATCTCCAGCCGGAATTCAACTTGCGCGGCCTGTTCCAGACGGATGGGGAGGGGCGCTTCCACTACCTCACCGTGCGCCCCGCCGGTTACGGCGTGCCTGACGATGGTCCGGTCGGCGCCTTGTTGCTGAAGGCCGGCCTGCCCCTGCGCCGCCCGGCGCATCTGCAATTCCTGATCAGGGCGGCCGGCTTCGAGACGCTCGTCACCCATCTCTACGACGGCAGCGATCCGCACCTTGCCGAGGACCCGCTCTTCGCCGTCAAGCCCGAGCTGATCTGCCGCTTCGAGCGCATGGGCGAAAAACCCTGCTGGCGGCTCGATTTCACCTTCGTTCTGGCGCGCGCCAAAAAACAGGGAGCCGGAACATGACCCGCGATTTCGTCTATTCGACCAGCCCGGCGCATATCGTCTTCGGCCCGGGCAAAGCCGGAACCGTCAGCGACTGGATCGACCGCATCGGCTGTCGCCGTGCGCTCGTGCTCGCAACGCCGCACCAGGAGAGTGATGCGCAAAGACTGGCGGAAACGCTTGGGCCCCGCGCGGTCGGCGTCTTTGCCGGGGCGGTGATGCACACACCCGTCGACGTGACGGAACGGGCGATGGAGGTGGTGCGCCAGACCGCGGCTGATGTCGTCGTCTCGCTCGGCGGCGGCTCGACGACGGGGCTCGGCAAGGCGATCGCCTATCGCACCGACCTACCGCAGATCGTCATCCCCACCACCTATGCGGGCTCCGAGGTGACGCCGATCCTCGGCCAGACGGAGGCGGGCCGCAAGACGACGGTGCGCAGCGCCAGCATCTTGCCGGAAGTGGTGATCTACGACCCAGCGCTCACCCTCGGCCTGCCGGTCGGCATGAGCGTGACGAGCGGCCTCAACGCCATGGCCCATGCCGTAGAGGCGCTCTATGCCGAGGACCGCAACCCCGTTTCCTCGCTGATGGCCGTCGAGGGCCTGCGCGCCTTCCGAAAGAGCCTACCGGCGATCGTCGCCTCGCCAAGGGATGAGGCGGCACGGTCGGACGCACTTTATGGTGCATGGCTCTGCGGCACGGTGCTCGGCACGGTCGGCATGGCACTGCACCACAAGATCTGCCACACGCTCGGCGGCACGGTCGATACGCCGCATGCCGAGACCCATGCGATTATGCTGCCGCACACCGCGGCCTTCAACGCCGTCGCCGTGCCCGACATGCTCGCCCCCGTGGCCGAGATTTTTGGCGGTTCTGTCGGCGGCGGGCTCTGGGATTTCGCCAAGGCAGCCGGCGCGCCGCTGGCGCTGAAGGATCTCGGGCTTTCGGAAGGCGATCTCGACCTAGCGGCCGATATCGCCACACAAAACCCCTATCGAAACCCGCGCCCGATCGACCGCCCGTCGATCCGCGCACTGCTGCAGGATGCCTGGGAGGGCCGGCGGCCGGATTGACAACGCCCGAAAAGGGACTGGGAGGAGGACCCATCATGCTGACGAGACGCGATTTCCTGAAGACGACGGCCGCAGGCAGCGCCGCTGCCCTGACATCCGGCCTTTCCATGCCGGCACTGGCGCAAAATGCGCCGCTGAAACTCGGCTATGTCAGCCCGCAGACCGGGCCGCTCGCCGCCTTCGGCGAGGCCGACAGCTTCGTCATCGACAATTTTCTCGCCGTCGCGAAGGCCAAGGGGCTGAACTACGAGATAACAGTAAAGGACAGCCAGTCGAACCCCAACCGCGCGGCGGAAGTCGCCAAGCAACTCATCGTCGACGACGAGGTGAACCTGGTGCTCGTTGCCTCGACGCCGGAGACGACCAATCCCGTCGCGACGACGTGCGAGGCGGAGGGCATGCCCTGCATCTCCACCGTGGCACCCTGGCAGCCCTGGTTCATCGGCCAGCAGGGCAATCCCGGCGATCCCGCCTCGTGGAAACCCTTCGATTACGCCTACCACTTCTTCTGGGGGCTGGAGGATGTCATCGCCGTCTTCACCAACATGTGGGCGCAGGTCGAGACCAACCGCAAGGTCGGTGGCCTCTTCCCCAATGACGGCGACGGCAATGCCTGGGGCGACAAGACTGTTGGCTTCCCGCCCGTACTGGAGAATATGGGCTATTCGCTGAACGATCCCGGCCGCTATCAGAATATGACGGATGATTTTTCCGCGCAGATCAATGCCTTCAAGGCCGGTCAATGCGAGATCATCACCGGCGTCGTCATCCCGCCCGATTTCACCACCTTCTGGAACCAGGCTAAGCAGCAGGGTTTCGTGCCGAAGGTCGCCTCGATCGGCAAGGCGCTGCTCTTCCCGCAGGCGGTGGAGGCGCTGGGCACGGCCGGGCACAATCTTTCCTCGGAAGTCTGGTGGTCGCCGAGCCATCCGTTCAAGTCGTCGCTGACGGGCGAAAGCTCGGCCGAGGTCGCCGCCGCCTTCACCAAGGCAACCGGCCGTCCCTGGACGCAGCCGATCGGTTTTGCCCATGCGCTCTTTGAACTCGCGGTGGACGCGCTTTCCCGCGCCGAGGACCCGACGGACGGCGACGCGGTCGCCGCCGCCATCGCGGCGACGAAACTCGATACGCTCGTCGGCACCGTCGCCTGGGACGGCAAGGGCCTGCCGCCGTTTGCGGCGAAGAACATCGCCAAGACACCGCTTGTCGGCGGCCAATGGCGACTGAAGGACGGCGGCGGCTACGACCTCGTCATCACCGACAACAAGACCGCGCCGGCCATCCCCGTCGGCGGGACGATGGAAGCGATCGCCTGAACGTGCGGAGGATGGGCGGCCTCGGAGGCGCAAGATGACCCTGTTACAGCTCGATGGCGTTTCCAAGCGTTTTGGCGCGCTCACTGTCGCGGAAGCGATCAGCTTTTCCGTCGGCGAAGGCGAGGCGCTCGGCATCATCGGCCCGAACGGGGCCGGCAAGTCGACGCTCTTCAACCTGATCAACGGCACGATCGCCGCCGACAGCGGCACCATCCGCTTTTCCGGTGCCGACGTCACCCGCACACCGCCGATGGCGCGCTGTCTTGCCGGCATGGGGCGCACCTTCCAGATCCCCCAGCCCTTCGAAAAGCTGACCGTCTTCGAAAACCTGCTGGTCGCCGGCAGTTTTGGCGCCCGGCGCAGCGAGGCGGAGGCCTACGACCGCTGCGCCAAGATTCTTCACGACACCGGCCTCATCGACAAGGCCAACGTGCCGGCGGGCGGCCTCAGTCTGCTCCAGCGCAAACGCCTGGAACTTGCCCGGGCGCTCGCCACCGAACCGCGCCTCCTGCTGCTCGACGAGATCGCCGGAGGGCTGACGGAGGGCGAATGCCAATCGCTCGTCGCCACCATCCGCGCCATCCATGCCAAGGGCGTTGCCGTGATCTGGATCGAGCATGTGCTGCATGCGCTGACCTCGGTGGTGGAACGGTTGCTGGTGCTGAATTTCGGCCGGGTGATCGGCATCGGCGGGCCGGCCGAGATCATGGCCTCACGCGAGGTCAAGGAAATCTATCTGGGGATCGAGATATGACCGCCCTCCTCGAAACCAAGGGCCTAACGGCTTTCTACGGCGATTTCCAGGCGCTGTTCGGCGTCGATATCCGCGTGGAGGCCGGTGAGACCATTGCCATCATCGGCGCCAACGGCGCCGGCAAGACGACGCTGATGCGTGCCATTTCCGGCGTGCTCAAAAGCGCCGCCGACACCATCCATTGCCGGGGCGAGGCGATCGGCGCGCTCCCTGCCCCCGATATTCTGGCCCGCGGCGTCGCCATGGTGCCGGAGGGGCGGCGGCTGTTTCCCTCGCTGACGGTGGAGGAGAATCTCCTCATCGGCGCCTATGGCAAGCGCCGCGGCGCCTGGACGCTCGACAGCGTCTACACGCTCTTCCCGATCCTCAAGGAGAGGCACAACAACCCGGCGACGGCGCTTTCCGGCGGCCAGCAACAGATGGTGGCGATCGGCCGGGCGTTGATGGCCAATCCTGATGTGCTGCTCTGTGACGAGATCAGCCTCGGCCTCGCGCCCGTCGTCGTGCGCGATATCTACGCCGCCTTCCCGCGCATCCGCGCCTCGGGCGCCTCCATCGTCATCGTCGAGCAGGATATCGGCCAGGCGCTGAAGGTGGCCAGCCGCGTCTATTGCATGATGGAGGGGCGCATCACCCTTTCCGGCCGGCCGGACGAACTGAGCCGCGAAAACATCCACGCCGCCTACTTCGGAGCCGTGCGCCATGAACCTCATTGACACCATCGTCCAGGGCGTATTGCTCGGCGGTCTCTATGCGCTGTTCGCCGCCGGCCTCAGTCTCGTCTTCGGCATCATGCGGCTGGTCAATCTCGCGCATGGCGACCTAATCGTGCTCGCCGCCTTCCTGCTGCTCGTGCTGGTGAGCACGCTCGGCCTCAACCCCTTCCTCGCCGCGCTCATCATCGCACCCGTCATGTTCGCGCTCGGCTATGCCCTGCAGGAGGTGCTGTTCAACCGCACGCTCGGGAAGGACGTGCTGCCGCCGCTGCTCGTCACCTTCGGCCTGTCGATCGTCATCCAGAACGGCCTTCTGGAGGGCTTTTCGGCCGATAGCCGCCGTATCTCCGCGGGATCGCTGGAAACGGCTTCGATAGCAGCCGGCCCCGTCATTATCGGCCTGATGCCGCTGCTCGCCCTTCTCTCGGCCGTCGCCGTCATTGTCGGGCTGAACCTCCTCATCTACCGCACTGCGCTCGGCCGCGCCTTCCGCGCCACGTCAGACGATGCAGTAACGGCCGGCCTGATGGGTATCCACCCGCGCAAGATTTTCGCTGTCGCGACGGGGCTTGCCATGGTGGTGGTGACGATTGCCGCGCTCTATCTCGGTACCCGCGCCAATTTTGATCCGACCGCCGGTCCGGCCCGGTTGATCTACGCCTTCGAGGCGGTGATCATCGGTGGCCTCGGCTCGCTCTGGGGCACGCTTGCCGGCGGCATCATCCTCGGCGTGGCGCAAACGGTCGGCGCGGCGATCAATCCCGAATGGCAGATTCTGTCCGGCCATCTCGCCTTCCTCGCCGTCCTTCTGGTCAAGCCGCGCGGTCTCTTCCCGCGCGCCGTCGATTGAGGTGTTTTCGATGAGCATCGCCATTCCCTCCCTCAAGGTCGAAACCCGCACGAAGGTCTCCTCGGTCTCGCTGCTCGTCGCCTTCGCCGTGCTGGCGCTCGGTTTTGCCGCGCCTTTCGTCGTCTCGCGCGGCGCGGTGCAGGACCTGTTCTTCATCCTCACCATGCTGGTGCTGGCGCAGAGCTGGAACCTGCTGGCCGGTTACGCCGGGCTGATCTCCGTCGGCCAGCAGGTTTTCGTCGGTTTCGGCGCCTATGCCATGTTCGGCGCGGTCATCCTGCTGGGCGTCGATCCGTTGCTGGCGATCCTCCTCGCCGGGGTTCTGTCTGTCCTGCTCGCCATCCCCACCGCCTTCTTCACCTTCCGCCTCTATGGTCCCTACTTCGCCATCGGCACCTGGGTCGTGGCGGAGGTCGTGCGCCTGCTCTTCGCCCAGTGGAAGGCGCTCGGCGGCGGCACCGGCACCTCGCTGCCGCGCGAGGCGGTGCGCGACATGGCAGGCGTTTCGCTTTTGCGCGATCTCTTCGGCATGAAGCCGGCCCAGGCGAGCGACGCGATCACCTATTGGCTGGCGCTCATGCTTGCCGCCGCCACCATCGGCTTCATCTACCGCCTCCTGCGCAGCAAGCAGGGGCTCGGCCTTGCCGCCGTGCGCGACAACGAGCAGGCGGCGCGTGCCGTCGGCGTCGATGCCCGGCGCATGAAGGCGCTGGTCTATCTCGCGACAGCCTTCCTAACCGGCCTTGCCGGCGCGCTGATCTATGTGCAGAAGGCCCGCATATCGCCGGATGCCGCCTTCTCCGTCACCGACTGGACGGCTTATGTCATCTTCATCGTCGTGATCGGCGGCATCGGCACCGTCGAGGGGCCAATCCTCGGCGTCATCCTGTTCTTTCTCTTGCAGAATTTCATGGCCGACTACGGCTCGTGGTATCTGCTGATGCTCGGCCTTGCCGGCATCCTCGTCATGCTCTTCGCGCCGCGCGGTCTCTGGGGTGCTTTCTCCGACCGCACCGGCATCCAGCTCTTTCCGGTCCGCCGCACACTTGTCGGCGGCCCGTCTGTCCATCAGGGAGGACCATCACATGGCTGACATCACCACCGACGTGCTCATCATCGGCACTGGCCCCGCCGGTTCCGCCACCGCGGCGCTGCTTTCGAGTTACGGCGTCGAGAACATGGTGATCAACCGCTACCGCTGGCTTGCCAATACGCCGCGCGCCCACATCACCAACCAGCGAACCATGGAAGTGCTGCGCGACCTCGGCCGCGAGGTGGAGGACGAGGCCTATATGTACGCCGCAGAACAGGACCTGATGGGCGAGAACGTCTTCTGCACGGCGCTTGCCGGCGAGGAAATCGGCCGCATGAAGAGCTGGGGCAAACACCCCGTCTCGCGCGCCGAACACCAGCTCTCCTCCCCGAGCCACATGAACGACCTGCCCCAGACCTTCATGGAACCGCTGCTGTTCAAGACCGCCTGTTCGCGCGGCACGCAGGCCCGCATGTCCACCGAATATGTCAGTCACCAGCAGGATGCGGACGGCGTCACCACCACCTGCCTCGACCGACTGACCGGCAAGACGCTGACCGTTCGCTCGAAATATCTCGTCGGCGCAGACGGCGGCAACTCAAAGGTCGCCGAGCATGCCGGGCTCTCCTTCGAGGGTCGCATGGGCGTTGCCGGCTCGATGAACATCTTCTTCGAGGCCGACCTTTCGCGCTACGTCGCCCACCGCCCCTCGGTACTCTACTGGGTCTTGCAGCCGGGCGCGGATGTCGGCGGCATCGGCATGGGGCTGGTGCGCATGGTACGACCCTGGCACGAATGGCTGATCGTCTGGGGCTACGACATCAACCAGCCGGCCCCCGCAGTGGACGAGGCTCATGCAAAAAAAGTGGTGCGCGATCTCGTCGGCGTCGTCGATCTCGACGTGACCATCAAGTCGGTCTCCACCTGGACCGTCAACAACATGTACGCCACCACGCTGTCGAACGGCCGCGTCTTCTGCATGGGTGACGCCATCCACCGCCATCCGCCCTCCAACGGCCTTGGCTCCAACACGTCGATCCAGGACGCCTTCAATCTCGCCTGGAAGCTTGCCTTTGTGCTAAAGGGCCAGGCAGGCAAAGGGTTGCTCAACAGCTACCAGACCGAGCGCGCGCCCGTCGCAAAACAGATCGTCACCCGCGCCAACAAGTCGATCGAAGAATTCGGGCCGATCTTCAAGGCGCTCGGCCTGCTTGATTCCATTGACCCCGTGAAGATGCAGCAGAACATGGACGCCCGCTGCAACAACACGCCGGCCGCCGAGGAACAGCGCGCCGCCATCCGCAAGGCGATCGCGGCAAAGGTCTATGAGTTCGACGCCCATGGCGTGGAGATGAACCAGCGCTACCGCTCGGACGCCGTGGTGACCGACGGTCAGCCCGAGCCCGCCTTCGCGAAGGACCCGGAGCTGCATTTCCAGCAGACCACGTGGCCGGGTGCGCGCCTGCCGCATACCTGGCTCTTCGCCGAGGACGGGAAAAAGGCCTCGACGCTGGACCTTGCCGGCCACGGCCGCTTCACCGTGCTGACGGGCCTCGGCGGGCAAGGCTGGATCGAGGCGGCCAAGGTGGTCGGCCATGAACTCGGCATCGAGATCGCGGCGCACGCCATCGGGCCCCGCCAGCCCTGGCAGGATTTTACCGGCGACTGGGCCAATCTGCGTGAGGTGCGCGATGGCGGCGTCGTGCTGGTGCGTCCCGACCACCATGTCTGCTGGCGGCAGGCAGAAACGGCGGAGGATCCGGTGGGTGAACTGCGCCGGGTGATGACAGCCATTCTGGGAAAGTGAGGCCGATGATGGAAGAGCACGAAAAGGGTTTTTTCACCGAGGAGAATTCCGTCGAGGTCGTCAGCGGCCGCAACCGGAATGCCAGGGACGCGCGGCTGAAGGCGATCATGGAAGTCGTGACACGCAAGCTGCACGAGGCGGTGAAGGAGATCGAGCCGACGCAGGAGGAGTGGATGGAGGCCATCCTCTTCCTCACCCGCACTGGCCAGATGTGCAACGAGTGGCGGCAGGAGTTCATCCTGCTTTCCGACACACTCGGCGTCTCCATGCTGGTCGACGCCATCAACAACCGCAAACCCTCCGGCGCCTCGGAAAGCACGGTGCTCGGGCCGTTCCATGTGCAGGACGCGCCGGAGCTGCCGATGGGGGCGAACATCTGCCTCGACCAGAAGGGGGAGGACATGGTCATTTCCGGCCGCATCCTCGACACCGGGGGACGGCCGATCGAAGGCGCGGTGCTGGATGTCTGGCAGGCTAACGACGAGGGCTTTTACGACGTGCAGCAGCTCGGCATCCAGCCGGAATTCAACCTGCGCGGCGTCTTTCGCACCGGGCCGGACGGGCGCTACTGGTTCCGCGCCGTCAAGCCAAAATTCTACCCGATCCCGCATGACGGCCCGGTCGGAAAGATGCTCGACCATCTGGGACGCCACCCCTACCGCCCGGCGCACCTACAGTACACCCTCAAGGCCGTGGGCTTCGAGACGCTGATCACCCATATTTTCGATCCGCACGACCCCTATATCAATTCGGATGCGGTCTTCGGCGTGAAGCAGAGCCTGCTTGCCGATTTTCATCTCGTCGACGATGCGGCGCGGGCGAAGAGTTATGAATTTGCCGGGCCGTTCTGGGAGGTGGAGTACGATTTTGTACTGGCCCGCAAAGGCGAGGCCGGGAAGGCAGGATGACGAGAGGGCCAGGCACAATCTGACAGCGAGCACCGTTTCGACCGTCGCCGCACCCGCGACGACGATATGGATTGTCTAGTTCGGCGGACCACGCGGCGGACTGATCCAGATCGTTTCGGTCACGCTCGCCTCTTTGCCCTGCGGCCGGCGGAAGCGCATGTCGTGATGCTCCGCCGCCTGCATCAAGGTGTCAGCAGCACACGATCTGCCGTGCCGGGCAGCACCAAGGCGTAGGCCTTGGCTGCATCGGCAAGGCCATCGACGGTCGCCGGGCTGATCGGGAACGGCCTCAACTTGCCCTCCTCGAACTTCGTCTTCAGCTTGTCGAAGATGCGTGTGCCCTCGCCCGAGGACAGCGCCAGCGTATCGACGCCGATATATTTGTGGCGCCCTCGGAAGAAGTTGAAGGGCACGGCGCGATCGAAGGTCGAGATGAAGATCTGCCGCGCCCGCTTGGCCATGGCATTGTTGGCGATCTCGAAATAAGGACTGCCGACGGTGTTGAAGACGATGTCCGCCCCATGCCCGCCGGTCTTTTCCTCGATGATCGCGGCGACATCGTCTGTGGCGCTGTTCAGCGTGCCACATCGACGAGTTCGATCTTGAGATTGTCGAGGTCCGGTGATTTCTCGCTGACCCGGAGTGCTTTTGCCAATTGGGTATCGGCTTGGATATTCATGTCTCGTTTCCTATGAGTGAACGAAATTCAGGTGGGAAGGCTCGGCAAAGGCTGGCAGTCAGTCCCAGTTGAGGATGCGCGGCAGCTTGCCGCTGCGGGCCAGGGTGCCTACGAGGCCGAGCGGGAAGAATACCAGGCCCAGCGCCATCACCAGGCCCGTGCCGAGGATGTTGAGTTCGGAGGCGCCCATGGTGGCGACAAAGATCTCGTTGAGCGCGACGATGAGGATTGCGCCGATGACCGGGCCGGCGACCGTGCCCTTACCGCCGAGGATCGACATCAAAACGAGATTGGCGGAGACGAGGATGACCAGGAAGATGTTGGGGCGCAGATAGGTGAGGTATTCGCCCCACACGGCGCCGGCCATGCCGACGAAGAAGGCCGAGAGCGCGAAGGCCATGACCTTGTAGAAACGCGTGTCGATGCCCGCACTTTCCGCCTTGATCTCATCCTTGGAAATGGCGCGCAGACCCAGCCCGAATTTCGAATGCTTGATGCGGTAGCTCGCCCAGACGGAGACGGCGGCGATACCCAGCATGGCGTAGTAATAAGGCAACTTCGCCCATTCGACCGGCAGGCTGTTGACCGGCAACGTCACGCCGTTGGCGCCGCCGACAAATTCCCAGTTGTCGAACAGGATGCGGGCGATCATCAGAAGCGCGATCGACGAGATAATGAAGCTCGGGCCGCGCACCGTGAGCGTGATGCGCCCGATGAGATAGCCGAAGGCGGCGGCGACAAGGCCGGCGAGCGGCGCGGTAATGATCGTCGAAATGCCGTAACGGGCGAGGATCATGCCGGAGAAATAGCCGCCAATGGCGAAGAACACCGCATGGCCGAGCGAGACATAGCCGGTGAAGCCGCCAAGAATGTTCCAGCCCGACGCCATCGCGACATAGGACGCGGTGAAGAGTATGAGGTGCAGGACGTAATTGTAGTTGCCGGTGAACTGCAGGAGCGGCACGGCGCAAAGCAGTGCCAGCAACACCAGCGGGAACCAGGTCGCCCGCCGCTGGTCGGCTCGAAGCGCCAGTTTTTCGTTGTGGATACGCCTTGCCTCGAGCACGGCGCTTGTATCGGACTGCTGAAGGGTCACGACCATCATGCCAACTCCGGTTTTTCGCCGAACAGGCCCTGGGGCCGCACCAGCAGAATGATGAAAAGGGCGAGGAAGAAGGTCATCGTCGACCAGGTGGCACCCACCCAGGTGCCGACGAAGGCGGCGATCACCGAGAGCAGCACAGCGGCGATGACCGTGCCGAGGATGCTGCCCATACCGCCGAGTACGACGACGGACATCAGCATGGCGATCCATTCCCAGTGTTTGGCCGGGAAAAAGGAGAAGACGAAGCTGACGAGTGAGCCGGCGGCACCCGCAAGGCCGATGCCGATGGCGAAGGCGATGAGGCCGATGAGGTTGACGTTGACGCCGAGCAGTTCGGCCGCCTCGCGGTTCTGCGCCGTGGCGCGGATGGCGTAGCCGAGCCGCGAATACTTCAGGAACAGCGCCAGCGCGCCGATCAGGAGAATGGAGATCAGCCCGGCATAGAGCTGGCCCTTCGGAATGAAGACGTCGCCGAGGAAGAAGGCGTCGGTCGCATAGTCGGGCGAGGTGACGCGCTGGGTATTGCTGAACAGGGCGCCCAGTAAGCCCTCGACGATCATAGCGAGCGCAAAGGTCAGCAGCACCGTCATTTCGGAATATTTCGCGCTGCGCGCCTCACGGGCAAAGAGCAGCTTGTAGAGCAGCATACCGACGACGCCCATGATGACGGTGGCGATCGGCAGCAGTACGATCGGATCGGCCCCCGTCAGCTTGAAGCCCCAATAGGCGACATAGGCGCCACCGATGATGAGGGACGGATGCGCCAGATTGACGACCCGCATGACGCCGAAGACCAGCGCCAGGCCGGAGCCCATCAGGGCGATAACGCCACCGAGCGCGAGGCCGAGGATAAGAACTTGAATAATATCTGCCATCGTCGCTCCTTCAGGCGGCCTTCTTGCCGCCGAGATAGAGTTCCTGGATACGCGGGTCGGAAAGCACGTCCGATGCAGGGCCTTCGAACAGCGTGCGACCGAGATCGAGCACCACGCCCCAGTCGGAGTTTTTGAGCCCCATCAGCGCGTTCTGCTCGACGAGCAGCACCGTGACACCCTCCGCCGACATCATCTTCATGATGTCGAACATCTCCTGGATGATTTTTGGCGCGAGGCCGAGCGAGGGCTCGTCGAGCATGACGATGGCCGGCTTGATGATCAGCGAGCGGGCCATGGCGAGCGTCTGCTGCTGGCCGCCGGACATGGTGCCGGCATGCTGGTTGGCGCGCTCCTTGAGGATCGGGAAGCGTTCGAGAATGCCGTCGATGCGCCGCTCCAGCTCCTTCTGGTCGTTAAGGATGAAGCCGCCCATGCGCAGGTTTTCGCGCACGGTCATCTTGGGAAAGAGCGCCCGCTCCTGCGGCACGAAACAGATGCCTTCGCGCAGAATCTGGTCGGGGCGCAGGCCATTGAGCCGCTTGCCCTTGAAGATGACGTCGCCCCTGCGGATCTTCAGCATGCCGCAGATCGCCTTGAGGAGCGTCGACTTGCCGGCGCCGTTCGGGCCGATGATACAATGGACCTTGCCGGGCTCGACCGTCAGATGCGCGCCGTCAAGAATGGCGGGACCGTCGCCGTAGCCGGCGGTGATGTTGGTGACTTGAAGAAGCTCGCTCATCACGCCGCCTCCGCTTCAAGAACGCCGCCGAGATAGGCTTCGAGCACCTGTGGATCGCGGCGCACGACATTCGGCGTGCCCGAGCAGATCACGCGGCCCTGCGCCATCACGACGACCTTGTGCGAGAGACGCATGATCAGGTCCATGTTGTGCTCGACGATCAGCACGGTCAGGCCCTTGTCGTTGAGCGCCCGGATATGGCCGACGATTTCTTCCATAAGCGTCGGGTTGACGCCGCCGGCGGGCTCGTCGAGCAGGATGATCTTCGGGTCGGACATCAGGAGGGCTGCAAGGTCCATCAGCTTCTTCTGGCCATAGGAAAGATTGTGCCCGTCCTCGTAGGCGATGCGGGTGATGCCGAGGAACTCGAGGATGGATATCGCCTTGTCCTTCTCCTCGGCGCTCATCGCGGGGCGCATGAGATCGCGCCAGCCGGCAACGCGGGACTGGACGATGATGTTCTCGATGACCGTCATATCGGCAAGGTTGCGGGAGATCTGGAAGGTGCGACTGAGGCCGCGCGCCGTGACCTTGTGAGGCCTGAGATCATCGATACGCTTGCCGTCCAGCCGGATTTCGCCGGAGGTCGGCGTCACAGTGCGGCTAATGCAGTTGAAGGCGGTGGTCTTTCCGGCCCCGTTCGGGCCGATCAGGGCAGTGATCGAGCCCTGCTCGACCGAAAACGTCGCCCCGTCGACGGCTTTGATGCCGCCATAATGCTTACAGAGATTCCTGACTTCGAGCATGGGCCCGGCCTCCGGTTTGTTGATCTTGTGGATGTCGAAGGCGTCTTGCCGCCCATACGTCTCGTTTTCCCCTTCTCCTCGCGGGGGAGAAGGCGGCGGCAGCCGGATGAGGGGGCTGCCGCCTGCGCTTACCGCAGAGTCAGAACCCGGCCTTGGGGTAGTGGAAGGGCGTGATGCCGTCGAATTCGCCCTTGGGCGCGACGAATTTCAGGTCGCCGTCCTGCCACTGGACCATGATATGCGACTTGTCCTGCGCAAGGCCCCGGGCATCCCAGGTGAAGCGACCGAGCACCGTGCGTACCGGCGCGTCCTTGGTGCGGGCGTGCAGCCATTCGCCCATCTTGGCATTGTCAGTCGTGCCGGCGCCGGCGATCGCCTGTTCGATGCCCTGGCAGACGGCGAAGGGAATGGCGCTGTCCTCATCCGGCTCCACGCCGTAGGTATCGGAGAAGGCCTTTACGAAATCGCCGTTGGTAAACGGTTTACCGGCGAGCGTGCTTTCGAAGGGGGCATCCTTGTGCCAGTTGGTGTGGATCATCACGCCATCGGCCGCGGATTCACCGACACCCTCGACGAATTCGCTCTGCGCGCCCTGGCTGAGATAGACCAGTTTCGGCGTCGCGCCGACGGTCTTCAGGCTACGGGTGAGTTGCACGGCCTCTTCCGCCGAGGCCGTCAGGCCGATGACCATCTCCGCGCCGGAGCGCTTGATCGAGTTGGCGAGGTTCAGCCAGTCGTTGAACCCCTCCTCCGGCCATTTCTCCTGCATCACCACGTTGATGCCTTCCTTGGCGAGGTAGCCTGGAGCGAGGTCGGCGATCTCCTTGCCGGTCGCGGGGTCCATGACCTTTTCACCGGTGAGGCCTGTGGCGATGGCATTGGCGAAGAAGTCGTCGGCCGAAACGATCGCCGCGTTCTTCGGCCCCTCGCCGGCCGGAATGAGATCATGAATGACCGCGGTCACGTCCTTGCCGGCATATTCGGCGGCACTCACCTGGAAATAGAACAGGTTCTTATAGCCCTGTTCGTAGATGCGCAGCGCGCCGCCCGAAGGCACCGCATGCACCATGTTGTATTTCGAGAGAATTGCCGCGACCGGGAAGGTCAGGCGGCTGGAAAACGTGCCGTAGACCGCATCGACCTTGTCGACATTGATGAAGCGCTCATACTGGTTGATGGCGGTGGCGGGGTCAGAACGGTTGTCGCTGACGATCAGCTCGACCTGCTTGCCCAGAATGCCGCCACCGGCATTGATGAGCTGCGTACATAGCTCATAGCCGCGCTTGTGTTTTTCGCCGCTAACCGACAGGCCACCGGTGATCGGCAGCGAGGCGCCGATACGGATCGTTTCGGCATAGGCCGCCGTGCTCGCCAGCGTGAATACCAGGGCGGCCGTCAGGGTTTTCGTCAATGTCATTGATGCTCCTCCACCAGGGTGACGTACAATGCTTGATGCGCAATCGATTGCATAAACAGGTCGAAGAAATGGCGGTAAAAACGCCGCCCATCGTCACACGGCCTTTGGCGCTCCTCGTTCGCCCGGCCGTCGCAAGAAGCCGATTGCGCCTGCCGTCGACACCCAAACCACGTCAATGACGTCTATGCAATCGATTGCGATAAGCACTTAGCATGACAAAAATCAAGTGTCAAGCAATTCACGCAATCGTTTGCTTCGCCGTCGCTTCGCGTTAATATGCCCGCGCGGACTAGGAACGAGGCATGATGAAAAAACGAATTACCCTGAAGGACATAGCCCGGGAGACCGGCGTGCATGTATCGACGGTCTCCCGGGCCCTTGACCCCGTGGAGCGCAAGGCCATCACCGAGGAGGTCGCTGCACGCGTGCAGGCGGCCGCGGAAAAACTCGGCTACCGGCCGAACCGCATCGCCGCCGGACTCAGGACCAACCGCACGCTGACTGTCGGCGTGATGATCCCGGACATTACCAACCTGATCTTTCCGCCGATCCTGCGCGGCATCGAGAGCGTGCTCGAACCGCTCGGCTACGCCTCGATCATCGTCAACACCGACAGCGAGCGCGAACGGGAAGTGCGCCTGCTCGACGTGCTGCGCGACCGTGGCGTCGACGGCATCATCCATGCCGCCGTTCTGCGCAGCGACCCATCGATCGCCCGCGCCGCAGAGGACGGCCTGCCGGTCGTCACACTGAACCGAAGGGTGGAGAATTCTTCCATTCCCTATGTCATCAACGACGAGGACGGCGGCATCTGCGAGATGTTGCGCCACCTGCGCGCCCTCGGCCACCGGGCCATCGCCCATATCGCCGGCCCGCAGGATCTTTCGACCGGCCAACTCCGCCTTGCCGCCTTCCGCACGGCTGCGGCAGACCAGGCGCTTGGCGTGGATGAAAACCTCATCGTCACCGCCACGCGGTTCGACGAGCAGGACGGTGCGCGCTGCATGGCGGCCCTGCTTGCCAGTGGCGTGCCGTTCACCGCCGTGCTCTGCGCCAATGACCGCCTGGCGCTGGGCGCGATCGAGGCACTGCGCGCACGCGGCATCGACTGCCCCCGCGAGATTTCCGTCACCGGCTTCAACGACATGCCGATGCTCGACCTCATCCGCCCGCGGTTGACGACGGTGCGCATAGAACAGTACGGCGCCGGCCAGGTCGCGGCCAAGACGCTGCTGCGCCTGCTGAACGCTGACGATCCCAAGGATGTCCCTGTCGAGACCATTATGCCCGTCGAACTCGTCATCCGCGACAGCACGGCCCCTGCCCCGTCCTAGGGTCCGCTCTCGGCGATCTACTGTAATGCAGACATGAAGGCCGGCACGTGCTGCTCGAAATATTTCGAGAAGGCGGCGATGCGAGGCGGCAGGGCCTGATAGGGCGGGTAGTAAAGGGTGAGCCACAGGTCGGGCGGCGACCAGCGCGGCAGGACGTGCACCAGCCGGCCGGCCTTCAGGTGGCCCGCAACGTGGAAGCGCGGCAGCAACGCGACGCCGACGCCCTCCGCCGCCATATCGGCGAGCATGTCACCATTGTTGGCGCTGAAGGCCCGGCCCGCGGAAATCTCGACGCTCGCGCCGCCGTCCGAGAGTGCCCACGTTTCACGCCGGCTCTCGCCGCTATAGGCGAGGCATTCGTCCGGCGTCAGCTCGCCGGGGTGGTCCATCGCCGTAAACCGGCTTTCGGGTGCGGCGACGAGCACGCGAGGGATAACGCAGACCTTTCGCCAGATGGTGAACTTGTCGGAGGGCGTGGAGGAAATGCGGATGGCGAGGTCGAAATCCTGATCGAGAATGTTGACGAAGCCGTCGGCCAGCGAGATTTCAAAATTGATCTTCGGATAGAGCTTTCGAAACCCCGACAGGATCGGCGGCAGCACCGCCTTGCCGAACCAGGTCGGCGCGCTGATGCGCAGCCGCCCCTGGTCCACCTTGTGCGCGTCCATCACATCCTTGCGCGCCGTATCGATCGCCTGGATGGCCGGCTGGATCTGCGCGGCGAAGACCGCGCCGTCCGTCGTCAGCGACACCTGCCGCGTCGTGCGCACGAAGAGCTGGACGCCGAGTTCGTCTTCCAGCGCGGCAATCGCCCGCGTGATGGCGGCCGGCGCCATGTTCAGTTCCCGCGCCACCTGGGCAAAGTTTCGTTTCTCTGCGGCGAGCAGGAAGATGCGCAGGGCCTTGTAATCGTTCATCTCGATTATTTCCTTAATCGCAATTCAATCAACATTATTATTGCAATTCAGCGACGCAATCAACCGCGCTACACCTATCTCCATCGAAACACAGGCACCCGCAGAAACCGGTGAAGACAACGGCAAAAGCCCTTCTTCCCACCCAACCAAAGAGAGAGGAACACACCATGTCCGGCAAACTCGAAGTCCTGACCCCGCAGAACAGCCAGCTCATCTTCATCGACCAGCAGCCGCAGATGGCCTTCGGCGTCCAATCGATCGACCGCCAGGTGCTGAAGAACAATGTCGTCGGTCTCGCCAAGGCCGCCAAGGTCTTCGACATCCCGACGACGATCACCACCGTCGAGACCGGCTCCTTCTCCGGCCACACCTATCCCGAACTGCTCGCCGTCTTCCCGGAAAACGACATCCTCGAACGCACCTCGATGAACTCCTGGGATGACCAGAACGTGCGCGACGCGCTGGCAAAGAATGCCGCCAACGGCCGCAAGAAGATCGTCGTCTCCGGTCTCTGGACGGAGGTCTGCAACACCACCTTTGCGCTCTCGGCCATGCATGACACCGACTATGAAATCTACATGGTGGCCGATGCGTCCGGCGGCACCTCTCTCGATGCACACAACTACGCCATGGACCGCATGGTGCAGGCCGGTGTCGTGCCGGTGACCTGGCAGCAGGTCCTGCTGGAATGGCAGCGCGACTGGGCCCGCAAGGAAACCTACGATGCCGTCACCGCGATCGTGAAGGAGCATTCCGGCGCCTACGGCATGGGCATCGACTACGCCGTGACCATGGTCCACAAGGGCGAGGAACGCGTCCATCACGGCAAGCGCATCGGTCCCAACCCGGCAAAGTGATCCCTCCCCGTTTCAGACAACAGGCCGGCCCCGCAAGGGGCCTGCCGCCTTTTGCCCAGCAGCGATCCCGTCTTCCCGATCGCTCCGAACCCGTTGCAGGAGAAACGATGATGCTTTTTTCGATCAAACAGTTCGCGCCCTATTTGCTCAGCCTCATGAGGATGGTGTCCGCCCTCGTGCTCTTCAGCTACGGCACACAGAAAATCATCGGCTTTCCGGCAGACGATGGCGGGCCGCCGCCCGGTTCCCTGCCCTGGATTGCCGGGCTCCTCGAACTCGTTCTCGGCTTTTCCCTGCTGGTCGGCTTCAAGATCCGCCTTTCGGCCTTCATTCTCTCCGGCCTCATGGCCTTTGCCTATTTCCTGCGCCATGCGCCGCAAGGCTTCTATCCGGCCCAGAACGGCGGCACGGCGGCGATTCTGTTCTGTTTCGTGTTTCTCTATCTTGCGGCGGCCGGCGGTGGTCCGCTCAGCCTCGACGCCGTGCGCGTCAAAAGCAGGGCTTGACGTGGAAGCCCATTGCACACCGGTCATCCATCTACGATGTCGCCGTAATCCAGGTGGCGCGCATACCAGGCGGCCACGAAGGGGCAACGGATCACGACTTTCCGGTGACTGGCCCTGACGAGATCGAAGACCCCCGTCACCAGCCGCGAGCCGACGCCCCGGCCTGACAGTTCCTGCGGGACCTCGGTGTGGGTCAGCACCAGGCGTCCATCCTCCAGGCGGTAATAGACGGTGGCGGTGCCGCCATCGACCGCCAGCTCGAAACGGTGCTGGACTGGTCGCTCGACGACGGCATTGTTCTCCGGCTGGTTCACTGTGTGCTTCCTTCTTCTCCGCCGCGCTTCAAGCGGCCCGCTGTAGGAACTGATGGATCGTGTGGGGGCACCCCGCGCCTGAAAGGCGCCTTTGACCCGCCACTCCAGGACAACGCGGAAGAAATGGCTGGTGGTCGAGGCGGGTCGATACCTAAGTGTAGTTACGCTCAGCACGAGAGAGGCCTACCTTTCATTCATCGCGTCGCTTCCCGCGAGGCGGTTAGCATCCTCCGGCTACCGGCTTCAGGGATCCCCTCCCCCGAAGCCGCGGACCGCCCGGTCCGCCAAGGCCGTCTCCTGCCGCCGGAGACGGCCTTTCTTTTTGGCGCGCGGTTGCAGGAAATACTTCAGCGGTCGAAGAGGTGCCGGAGCTGGCGGGGCTGCGATCGCAAATACTGGTTGGGCGCCCACACCCTTTCGCCGAAATGCGCAGCCGCATGCCACGGCCAGCGGGGATCGTAGAGAATGGCGCGGGCAATCGCGACGAGATCGGCGTCTCCCACCGTAAGGATGGCTTCCGCCTGCTCGAACTCCGTGATCAGGCCGACGGCGATAACCGGGATATTCACATTGGCCTTGACGGCGCGGGCGAAGGGCACCTGGTAGCTCGGACCGATGGTGATCTGCTGGTGATGCGCCAGCCCGCCCGTCGAAACATGGATGGCCGAGCAGCCGCGTGCCTCCAGTTCCTTGCAGAAGGCGATGGTCTGTTCGGCATTCCAGCCGCTTTCCGCCCAGTCGGTCGCCGAAACCCGCATCGTTACCGGCCGCTCCGCCGGGAAGGCTTCGCGCACGGCCTCGAAGACCTCAAGGGGGAAGCGCATGCGGTTTTCCAGCGATCCGCCGTAGTCGTCGGTGCGATGGTTGGAGAGGGGCGACAGGAACTGGTGCAGCAGATAGCCGTGGGCGCCATGGATCTGAACCGCATCCAGGCCGAGCGCAGCGGCGCGGCGGGCGGCGTCGGCGAAGGCCGAACGTATCCGCGCGAGCCCGGCGCGGTCGAGCGCGGCCGGATGGTCGTAGTCGTCATGGAAAGGCACTGCACTCGGCGCGACCGTCTTCCAGCCGCCATCGCCGGCGGGAGCAATCTGCCGCCCGCCCTTCCAAGGCACCTCGCTCGACGCCTTTCGCCCGGCATGACCGAGCTGGATGGCGATCGGCATGTCCGACCAGCGGCGGACCCCGTCCAGTACCCCGCCCATCGCCCGCTCGCAGGCATCCGAATAGAGTCCGACATCGCCATAGGAAATGCGCCCCTCGGGTGAGACCGCCGTCGCTTCGATGGTGAGGATGGCCGCGCCCGAGAGCGCCAGATTACCGAGATGGATGAGATGCCAGTCGGTCATCTCGCCGTCAATGGCCGAATACTGGCACATTGGGGCGATGACGATGCGGTTTCGCAGCGCCAGTTTGCCCATGTCGAAGGGCGAGAAAAGCCTGGTTTCGCTCATGATCATTCTCCACACAAAGGGAAGGCAGGGTCCGGCGGGGCGGCCCTATCGATGGTTTCGCCGTTGTCGACGAGGCTACAATGTCCCGGCGCCGAACGGGAGCGGAAATGTTCCCGCTCGGCACCGCGTATCGCCAAGTCTTCCAAGCCACTGCCAGAAAGATGACACTCTGCCACGGGCCTGCGCGTGGAAATGCAGGTCGCCCCGATCACGTTCTATTGATTATCGTGTGAAACTGTATAATTTACTTATCATGTTAAATATGTGGAGATGCTGAGACCAGTTCAGGCATGCCAATCGGGGCGCTGCCTTACTCGAGGAGGAGTAGGCGGTGATGTCATATCCAAGGAGGAGAGAATGGAATTCACCAGGCGAAAATTCATGGCGACCGCTGGAACCGCGCTTGCCGCTCCGGTTATCCTGAAGTCCACTATCACGCGTGCTCAGGAGGCGGTCACGTTGCGGCTACACCACTTCCTGCCGCCAGCCGCCAATGTTCATCAACACCTGTTGACGCCCTGGGCGAAGGCGCTGGACGATCAGAGCGGCGGCAAGCTCAAGGTCGAAATTTTCCCGGCCATGCAGCTCGGGGGAAAGCCGCCCCAGCTCTATGACCAGGCGGCCAACGGCGTTGTCGATATCGTCTGGACCTTGCCGGGCAATACGCCCGGGCGCTTCCCCTCGACGGAAGTCTTCGAATTGCCGTTCATCGCCGCGCAGAAGGCGGCAGTGAACGCCCCGGCCTGCGAAGACTATGCCCAGGCCCATGTCGCTCAAGACACGGCCGATACAAAAATACTCTGCTTCTGGGCGCATGATCACGGCCTGATCCACACCAACACGGAAATCAAGACGAAGGAAGACCTTTCGGGCTTGAAGCTGCGCAACCCGACCCGCCTGGCCGGGGAAGCACTTGCGGCGCTTGGTGCAACATCGGTCGGCATGCCGACCCCGCAAATTCCGGAGGCGCTGGCGCAGCGCGCGATCGATGGCTGCGTCGTGCCTTGGGAGGTGGTGCCCTCGCTGAAGATCGACGAACTGACCTCGTATCACCTGGAAATACCGGGTACGCCGACGCTCTATACCACGACTTTCTTCCTCGCGATGAACAAGGCGAGATATGAGGGCCTCGCCCCAGAGCTACGCGAGATCCTCGATCGCAACAGCGGCCTTGCCTTCGCAAAGGCCGCCGGCGACATGTGGGACCGGGTCGGTGCGGAGGTTCGCGCCAAGGTCGAGGCCAGTAGCAACAACACGGTCACGACGATCGGCGAGGCGGAAAAGGCACGCTGGATCGAAGCCACCGCTCCGGTTCGCGACAAGTGGGTTGCCGATATGAAGGCGAAAGGTCTCGACGGCGAAGCCCTCGTCAAGGCCGCGCAGGATGCAATCCAGAAATACGCCAAGGCCTGACCGGACTGCCGGAACGGTGCCTTTGACCGTTCCGGCGATTTCTTCACGATCGTTACGGAGCCTTTCATGGAAAAGGTTGAGCAACCTCGCCGGGATCGCCGAGCGGGCCAGGTCGAGCGCCTGGCCGGCCTGCTGGCCATGATCGGTGGTATTCTGATCTGCTTTGCAGCCTTGCTGGTGACGATCAGCGTCGCGGGACGCCGGCTGTTCAACAAACCGATCACGGGCGACTACGAACTGGTCGAGGTGAGTGTCGCTGTCGCCGTGTTCGCCTTTCTGGCCTACACGGCCGCCAAGAGCGGCCACATCGCCGTCGACACGTTCACGCTCAAACTGCCGTCCCGCATGAACGCCGCCATCGACGGGCTCTGGGATCTCGTTCTGGCCGGGTTCCTCGGCTTCTTCTCCTGGGGGCTGCTGGCTGGAGCATTGAACGCGCGCGCCTATGGCGAAACGCTGGTCCAGATCGCCTGGCCGATCTGGCCTGTCTATTTCGCCTGTTCCATTCTCGCCGCGTTCGCCTGTCTGATCACGCTCGCGGTCGCTTTTCTCAAACTCGGAGGCGGCAAGTGAGCGGCTTTTCCATCGCGTTGCTCGGATTCGGCGCCATGCTGCTGCTTATCGCGGCGCGCATGCCCATCGCACTTGCCATGCTCGTGGTCGGCGCCGGCGGCTATGCATGGCTGTCCAGCCCCCATGCCCTGGTCTACTATCTGCAAACCAACGCCTACAGCCAATTCGCCAGCTACACGCTGTCGGTCATTCCGCTGTTCGTCCTGATGGGCGCGTTGGCGGAACGCTCCGGGATCGCGGCAACGCTGCTACGCGCGGCCGAACACAGCCTTAGCCGGTTGAGGGGAGGCATGCCGATGGCGGTCATCGTCGCCTGCGCCGGTTTTGGCGCGATCTGCGGCTCCTCGGTCGCCACCACCGCCACCTTCGGAAGGGCGGCGCTGCCGGAACTGCGCCGGGCGAAGGTCGATCCGGGCCTCGGGACGGGCACCATCGCCGCCGGCGGCACGCTGGGCATTCTCATTCCGCCATCCGTCATCCTCGTCATCTACGCCATTACCGCCGAGCAGAACATCGCCAAGCTTTTCCAGGCGGCCCTGATCCCCGGGCTCATGGCGGCGGCGTTCTACATCATCGTGATCGCCATCGTCGTTCGCCGCAATCCTGAACTGGCACCCCCGATAAGCTATGCACCGCCGGCCGCGGCCCCGCGCCCGGCCTGGGCACGCCCCGTGGGAGTAGTCCTTGTTCTTCTCGCAGCAGGCACCTGGTTCATGGGCTACTTCGGCGTGACCGGCGCCGTGCTGCTGACGATCCTCGGCCTGCTCATGATGTTCGCCAATTTCGCCGTCATCCCGGCGGCGGGCATCGCATTCGTCGTCGTTGGCGGCATCTACGGCCAGGTGTTTACGCCGACCGAAGGGGCGGCCGTCGGGGCGGCCATCATGCTGGTGGTCGGCATCGTCCAGAGAACCCTCAATTTGGAGGATATCAAGCAGAGCTTCCTTCAGACGGCGGAAACGACCGGCATGATTTTCCTTATCCTGCTTGGCGCGGAAGTGTTCGGCGCCTTCCTCGCGCTGACCCAGATGCCGATGACGCTCGCCTCGATGATCGGCGATTCATCCCTGCCACCCTATGCCGTCATCTGCGGCATGATGCTGGCCTATATCGTCCTTGGCGCGGTGATGGACGAACTGGCCATGATCCTGCTGACCCTGCCGGTCTTCATACCGGTCGTTCTCACGCTCGATTTCGGCATGCCGCCCGAAGATGTCGCGATCTGGTTCGGCATGCTGGTGCTTGTCGTCGTCGGCATAGGCCTTACCGCGCCGCCGATCGGCCTCAATGTCTTCATCATCAGCAAGATCGCCCGCGATGTCCCGATCGTGCAAACCTATCGCGGCGTGCTTCCCTTCGTCATCGCGGACTTCCTCCGTCTTTCAGCGCTCATCATCTTCCCAACGATCTCGCTGTGGCTGGTGCGTCTGCTGAATTGACGACGAGCGGCTGCGGCCACGGTGCTGAACCTAGTCAGGCACTATCGGTTCCAAAGGCCGCGATTGCCGCCATGTTGACGATGTCGGAATCCTTGGCGTTGAGCGGCACGATCTGCACCGACCTGTCGAGACCGACCAGTAGCGGGCCGATGACGGTCGAGCCGCCGAGTTCCTGCAGGACTTTTGTCGAAATCGAAGCGGAGTGCAGCGCCGGCATGACCAGCACATTGGCCGGACCCGACAGCCGGCAGAACGGATATTGCTGCTGCATCAGCTGATGGTTGAGCGCGACGTCGGCCGCCATCTCGCCATCGTATTCGAAATCCACCTTGCGCTTGTCGAGGATCCGGACGGCCTCCTGCACGCGCTCGGACCGCTCGCTCTGCGGCTGGCCGAAGGTCGCGTTGGCGAGCAGCGCGACACGCGGCTCGTAGCCCATGCGCCGCGCGAAACCGGCAGCCCCCTCCGCGATATCCGCCAGCTGCTCGGCATTGGGCAGGTCATGCACGGCGGTGTCGGCCACGATGACGTTGCGCCCACGGCTGAGCGCGATCGACAGGCCGATGACGCGCTGGCCCGGGCGCGGATCGATCACCCGCCCGATATCCTCCAGCGCCGCTGAATAGTGGCGTGTCACGCCGGTGACCATGGCGTCGGCGTCGGCGAGCGCCAGCATGCTGGCGGCAAAATGGTTGCGGTCATTGTTGATGAGGCGCTGGCAATCACGAAGCAGAAGGCCCTTGCGCTGCAGTCGCGCGTAGAGGTGCTGGGCATAGGCGCTGCTCCGCGGCGAAAGCCGCGCATTGGTGATCTCGATGCCGCTATTGGCAATATCGAGACCGGCATTCAGCGCCGCCTCCCGGATGCGATCCTCCCGGCCGACGAGGATCGCCGTTCCGAGTTCCTGATTGACGAAGGCGACAGCCGCACGGATGACCTGCTCCTCCTCGCCTTCCGCAAAGACGACGCGCTTTGGCTGGAGCCGCACGCGGTCGTAGATGCGTTGAAGGGTCGAAGCGATCGGGTCGCGGCGGGCGGACAATTCCTGGGCATATTTTTGCAGGTCGTCGATGTCGCGACGCGCGACGCCGGTCGCCATCGCCGCCTTCGCGACCGCGACCGGAATTTCCGAAATGAGGCGCGGGTCGAACGGCACTGGAATGATGTAGCTGGGGCCGAATTTCGGCCGGTTGCCCTGGTAGGCGGCGGCGACCTCGTCGGGCACGTCCTTGCGGGCAAGCTCGGCCAGCGCCTGCGCGGCCGCCACTTTCATCGCCTCGTTGATGGTCGTCGCCCGGACATCCAGCGCGCCGCGGAAGACGTAGGGGAAACCCAGCACATTGTTGACCTGGTTCGGATAGTCCGAACGGCCCGTGGCCATGATGGCGTCGGTGCGGATTTCGGCGACTTCCTCCGGCGTGATCTCGGGATCCGGGTTCGCCATGGCGAAGATGATCGGGTTTTTCGCCATCGACTGCACCATGGCCGGCGTCAGCGCACCCTTGGCCGAAAGGCCGAAGAACACGTCGGCGCCGTCGATCGCCTCGGCCAGCGTGCGCTTGTCCGTCCTCACCGCATGGGCCGACTTCCACTGGTTCATACCCTCGGTGCGGCCCTGATGCACGACGCCCTTGGTGTCGCACAGGATGACGTTTTCCGGCGCAAAGCCGAGCGACTTGATGAGTTCGATACAGGCGATCGCCGCCGAGCCTGCGCCGTTGCAGACGAGGCGCGTCGTCTTCATGTCGCGGCCGGTGATATGCAGCGCATTGATCAGCCCGGCGGCGGCGATGATGGCGGTGCCATGCTGGTCGTCATGGAAGACCGGGATGTCCATCACCTCGCGCAGGCGCTGCTCGATGATGAAACATTCCGGTGCCTTGATGTCCTCAAGATTGATGCCGCCGAAGGAAGGACCGAGGAAACGCACGCAGTTGATGAACTCGTCGGGATCCTGCGTATCAACCTCAAGGTCGATCGAGTCGATGTCGGCAAACCGCTTGAACAGGACCGCCTTGCCCTCCATCACGGGCTTGGACGCCAGCGCCCCGAGGTTGCCGAGGCCGAGAATGGCTGTGCCGTTAGAGATGACGGCCACCATATTGCCGCGCGTGGTGTAGTCGAAAGCCTTTGACGGGTCTTCCGCGATGGCCTTCACGGGCTCGGCAACGCCGGGCGAATAGGCCAGCGAAAGGTCCCGCTGGGTCGCCATGGGCTTGGTTGGTGTAATCTCGATCTTGCCAGGGCGCCCCATGGCATGAAACTCAAGCGCTTCTGCGGCGGTCACCGATGGGCCTGCGGAGTGGGTCTTTTTCAACGACATCAGTTCGCTCCCTTTGCCATTTGGGCAAGACGCTGGAGAGCCGCGGCGACGGCCGCAGCGGCGCATCGGCAATTTCGGGCCCGGATCAGGCGCCTAGGTCAAATGCGATGAAACGACGATCTCGCTGCCTGTGGCGGCTCGTACGTCTTCGATCGCTACGGCATCGGCGAGTTCGAGAACCTCGAATGCAGGACGATCGCCACGAAGCGGCCGGAAGACGCCGAGGTCGGTGATCACGAGATCGACAACGCCCTTGCCCGTCAGGGGCAGCGAGCACTGCGGGACCAGCTTTGGCTGGACGGCGCCGGTCTTGTCCTTGGCGACATGCTCCATGACCACGACGACGCGCTTGACGCCGGCCACCAGGTCCATCGCGCCGCCCATGCCCTTGACCATCTTGCCCGGGATCATCCAGTTGGCGAGGTCGCCGTTGGCGGCCACCTCCATGGCGCCGAGGATCGAGATGTCGATATGCCCGCCGCGGATCATGGCAAAGCTGTCGGCGGACGAGAAAAAGCTGGTCGTCGGCAGCGCGGTGATGGTCTGCTTGCCGGCGTTGATCAGGTCGCCGTCCTCATCGCCCTCGAAGGGGAACGGTCCCATGCCGAGCATTCCGTTCTCGGATTGCAATTGCACACTGATGCCGGGCGCAATGTGATTGGCGACCAGCGTGGGAATGCCGATGCCGAGATTGACGTAGAAACCGTCTTGCAGTTCCTTGGCGGCGCGTGCCGCCATTTGATCGCGAGTCCATGCCATCGGTTATCTCTCCTACGCCGCGGTCCGCGGTCTGGTCGTGCGTTGTTCGATGCGCTTTTCGGGATTGGCGACGTGCACGATCCGGTCGACATAGATGCCGGGTGTATGGATCCCGTCGGGGTTCAGGTCGCCGACTGCCACGATGTGCTCGACCTCGGCGACGGTGAAGTCCGCCGCGGTTGCCATCATCGGATTGAAGTTGCGCGCGGTGTAGCGATAGATCAGGTTTCCCTCGCTATCGCCCTGCCAGGCGTGCACGATGGCGAGATCGCCGCGCAGACCCTTTTCCATGACATAGGTCTCGCCGTCGAAGTCGCGGCTCTCCTTGCCGTCCGCGACGAGGGTGCCGACCCCGGTGCGCGTGTAGAAGGCCGGGATGCCGGCCCCGCCTGCGCGAATGCGCTCGGCAAGCGTGCCCTGCGGGGTGAATTCGAGTTCGAGTTCGCCTGACAGAAACTGCTGTGCAAAGGTCTTGTTCTCGCCGACATAGGACGAGACCATCTTGCGGATCTGGCGCGAGTCCAGCAGGACACCGAGGCCGATCCCGTCGACACCGGCATTGTTGGAGATCACGGTCAGGCCGGTCACGCCGGATTCACGGATCGCCAGAATCAGGGCTTCCGGTATCCCGCTCAGCCCGAAGCCGCCCGAGAGGATCGTCATGCCGTTCTTGAGGCGACCGGCCAATGCTTCGGTCGCGCTGCTCATTACCTTCTTCATGGGTCATATTCCCTTTGAAACGAGATGGTCGCGATAGCGGATCGCGTTCTGTACGTAGCGCTGCGCCGAAGCCTTGAAGCGTTCGGATTCTTCTTCCGAAAGCGTCTTCACGAGCTTTGCGGGCGAGCCGAGGATCATCGAGCGAGGCGGAAACGACTTGCCTTCCGTGACCAGCGCCCCCGCCCCGACAAGCGAGCCTTCTCCGATCTCGGCACCATTCATGACGATCGCCCCCATGCCGATGAGCGTGCCCTTGCCGATCGTGCAGCCATGGAGGACAGCCCGATGGCCGATCGTGCAGTCTTCGCCGATTTCGAGCGGAAAACCCGGATCGGTATGGAGGATCGCGCCGTCCTGCACATTGCTGCGGGCACCGAGGTCGATCAGTTCGTTGTCACCGCGCAGGACGGCGCCGAACCACACACTGCTGTCCTTTCCGACGCGGATCCTGCCGATGACCTGGGCATCCGGCGCGATCCATCCCAATTGTTCGTCAAGGACCGGCCTGTGGTCTTCGAGATCGTAGAGGGGCATTTCATACTCCATTGGTAACCGTGATCGGGCGCCCGGGGCCGCGTTTGCCGCGGCCCCCACCACTCTCAGATCTTCGACGCGAGTTCCGGGGCCGGAATGACGTCCAGGTCATCGACGGCTTCGGTATCGGCCAGCGGACTGCCTGCAAGCACCGCCTGGAGACGGGCCTCGTCCAGTTCCCCTTCCCATTTCGCCATGACGATCGCCGCAACGCCGTTGCCGATCATGTTAACCAGGGCGCGCGCCTCGCTCATGAAGCGATCGATGCCGAGGATGAGCGCCATGCCCGCCACCGGGATTGCGGGCACCACGGAGAGCGTAGCGACAAGGGCGATGAACGAGGCGCCGGTGACGCCCGACGCGCCCTTGGACGTAACCATGGCGACGCCGAAGATGGCGAACTGCTGGCTGAGCGAAAGGTCCGTATTGGTTGCCTGGGCAACGAACAGGGCGGCAAGCGTCATGTAGATGGACGATCCGTCGGTGTTGAACACATAGCCGGTGGGCACCACCAGACCGACGACGGGTTTGGCGACGCCCGCATGGGTCAGCTTTTCCATCAGGCTCGGCAGCGCCGAGTCGGATGACGAGGTGCCGAGGACAATCAGGATCTCTTCCTTGATATAGGCCAGAAACTTGATGATGCTGAAGCCGGTCCACCAGGAGATCAGGCCGAGCACGCCAAAAACGAAAAGGATGCTGGTGAGATAGAAGGTGCCGATCAGGAAGGCGAGCGGGCCGAGCGACGACACACCGTACTTGCCGATGGTGAAAGCCATGGCGCCGAACGCACCGATCGGAGCGAGGCGCATGATCGCGTTGATGGCACCGAACACGAGATGCGAGCTGGCATCGATGACATCGCGGATCGGCTTGGCGCGATCACCGAGATGCGACAGGACGTAACCGAACAGGACCGAGATCAATACGACGGGAAGAATGTCACCCTGCGCGAAAGCATCGACCACCGTCTTCGGCACGATGTTCATGAGGAATTCGGTGACGGATTGCTCCGCAGCCTTACCGGCATAGACACTGACGGCATCGGCATCGAGCGTGGCGGGATCGGCGTTGAAGCCGGCACCGGGCTTGAGCACATTGCCGATCACCAGACCGATGGCGAGCGCGAGTGTCGAGACGACCTCGAAATAGAGCAGCGCCTTGCCACCGACGCGGCCGACCTTCTTCAGGTCGTTCATGCCGGCGATGCCCGATACGACGGTACAGAAGATGACGAGCGCGATGATCATCTTGATCAGTTTGATGAAGGTGTCGCCGAGCGGCTTCATCTCGATCGCCGACTCCGGCCAGAAATGACCAAAGACGATCGCGAGTGCGATGCCGATCATAACCTGTACGTAGAGTATCTGATACCAAGCCTTGCGCGGCTTTGGAGCAGTGGAAGCATGCGTCATGGAAGATCCTCCCTTCGGAATGAGCAAGATTGCCGCGACGGGCAACCCGTCACGTGAACTGGAATCGGAACTTCGAGGTAGGCGAGCGGTTAGCTCGCGCCGGCCTTACAGCGGCTGAGCTGGCGGCAGCGGCATTACCAGCAGGATCGTCGCCGGTCGGTCGGTCGCGTTGAAAAGTTTCCGCCCCTCGCTGGGCGCGACACGACAGGAATCCCACGGCGCAAGCACGACCTCCTCGACGCCGTTCGACACCGTGACCTCGCCGTCGAGAACGACGTAGAGTTTTTCGACGGACGAACTGTCGAGGGTCGTGCCGCCGCCCGGCTCAAGGATCGACACGCCGAGCCAAGCCGTGTCGGAAGGCCCGGCCTCGCGGCCCTGCAGGCGAACCATCCGCATTTTGTCGTGGCCTGCCGCCTGGTAGGGCGGCGCGTCGGCGAACTTGACGACGTGCATGGCGTCTACGCTCCCGGGACCAGCACGATACGGTCGCGCGAGGACGCCATGACGGCCTGGTAGGCGTCGTAGGCGTTTTCGAACGAATAGATCGCGCTCGGAAGAATGGGAAAGGGCTTGAGCTTGCCGGCGGCAAAGCCCGGCGCCAGCTGTTTGAGGATCGCGCCCGTCTCGACCGAGCTCAGCGAGATCGTGTCGATGCCGACATAGGTATGCTGCCCCTTGTAGAAGGCAAGCAGGTCGAAGGTAACGAAGCGATCGACCGCCGCGATGAAGATGGCCCTGCCCCCAACGGCGAGTGATTTCTGGCCGATCTCGTAGAACGGGTCGCCGACGGTGTTGTAAACGATAGCAGCTCCCTTGCCGCCGGTCAGTTCACGAACCAGCGCAGGCACATCCGTCCTGTCGGCAGCGATGACCTCGATCGGTGCGTTGGTGTGCCCCTGATAGGGTTCGTCCCGGCGCACGACGCCGATGACGCGGGCGCCGCGCCAAGTTGCGATCTGCGCCGCAGCCTGCCCCACCTTGCCGTTGAGGCCGAGGATGAGCACGGTCTCGCCAGCCTCGGGCAGCCCGACCCGATCCAGGCCTTTCCAGGCCGTGACGAAGGGCACGCCGATCCCTGCCGCAGCCTTGATGTCGATCCCGTCCGGAACCTCGACGACGGCGTCGGCCTCGACGATCATATGGCTCGCATGCGAGCCGTCCTGCCGGATGCCGAGATCGCCGGATGAACCGAAGACCAGCTTTCCGGCTAACTCCTGCGGGCCTGCCACCACCTGGCCCGCGAAATCGCGTCCCGGCGTTCGCGGAAACACCGCATAGGGCATCAGGCCGGTTGCCGCCTTGGCATCGGCCGGATTGACGGCCGCCGCATGGATTTCGACAAGCACTTCACCCGGCCGAAGCGGCCTTAGCGGATGCGTCTCGATGGGGAGCTTGATCGTATCGTAGCTCGGCGCATTGGCATGGAGACGCAGGCCCCTCACCATCGTTGCCGTTTTGATGTTCGGATCTTCGTTGTTCATCACGGTGGCCTCCTGTCACGCAGCTTCGCGCAAGCCGAGAATGCGGCGCGCTTCGGATGGATTTGCGATCTGGGCACCCAGATCTTCGGCAATGCGGCGGGCTTTCGCGACAAGGGCTGCATTGGAAGGCGCGAGCACGCCGCGGTCGATGTAGACGGCGTCTTCGAGCCCGACCCGGATATGGCCGCCGGCCAGGTAGGACAGGGCGAGCATCTGGAAGGCCGACCGGCCGATGCCGATGGCCGTGAAGACGGCATTGGCCGGCAGCAACCCGCGTGCGTAGAGCACGGTCTCGGACGACGGTTGGAAGCCGTATTTCACGCCCATGACGAAGGAGGTAAGGAGCGGCCCCGTGAGCGTGCCGTCGGCGACGAGATCGTGAAGGAGCGCCATATCGCCGGAATCGAACAGCTCGATCTCCGGTTTGACGCCCGCCTCGGTGATCACCTTCGCCATGCGGCGCGCATTTTCCGGCGTGTTGATGACGACCTGGCCGCCCGAATTCATGGTGTTGAGGTCGAGGGTGCAGATGTCGGGTTTCAGAGCGACGATATGATCGACGCGGCGTTCGGGTACCATCAGCGTCGTGCCCTCGGCCGCAACCTTCGGATCGTGCTGCGACGGCACGAACCGGCCGCCCGGACCCGTCGTCAGATTGATGATAAGGTCGGCATTCTTCGACCGGATGCGATCGAGAACCTCGCGGTAAAGGTCGAGATCCATCGACGGCTGCCCGGTCTCGGGATCGCGGACATGGATGTGGGCGATCGCCGCCCCGGCTTCGGCCGCTTCCAGCGCGGAATCGGCGATCTGCTGCGGCGTGATCGGCAGATGCGGCGTCTGCCCCGGCTTGGTGAGGTTGCCGGTGATCGCACAGGTGATGAAGATTTTTTGGAGCGGTGCGCGTGTCATTGTTTCCTCCCGTTGGTCCGGCTAGAGCGCGCGGCCACCATCGACCTGAATGATGTGTCCGGTCGAATAGCCGAGCATGGTGGCGCAGGCGGTGATCGCCGCGGCAATGTCTTCGGCGTCACCGATCCGCTTGAGAGGCGTCGAGGCCATGACCTTGTCGTTGAAGTCCGCGCTGCGCCCCGGAACGAACTCGGTATCGACGACACCGGGCGATACGGCGAGAACACGCACTTCCGGCGCGAGCGCTCGCCCCAGAGCCTTGGTCATGACATCGATGCCGGCCTTCGCCGCGCAATAGGCGATGGACGAACCGATGGCGGTGAAGGCCGCAATCGACGAGATCGACACGACCAGACCGTCACCGGATGCCTTCAAGAGCGGCGCGAAGGTGCGGATCGTCGCAAACTGACCGCGCCAGTTGACCTGCAGCATGAGATCGATCAGCTCGTCGGTGAGCGCGTCGAGGTCCGCATGCGGCACGGGCTTGGTGAAGCCGGCGGCATTGACCAGAATGTCGAGGCGTCCATGTTCTTTTTCGAGCACCGTGCGAAGCGCCACGAGGGAAGCGGTGTCGACGACATTGGCGACATAGGCCGCGTGCGGCGCGCCGAGTTCCGCAATCAGCGTCTTTGCCGCCTGCGTGTCACGCTCCGTGTCCATATGGGTGATGACGATAGTCGCACCTGCGGCGGCGAGCATGCGGCTGGTCGCGGCGCCGATCGCGCCGGCTCCGCCGACGACGAGAGCCACCTTGCCCTTGAGCGAGCGCGGATAGGTTTTACGTTCAGACTGTGCCGTGTTCGACATGAGGATCATCCGTTCAAGGTTGGGGGTCAGCGGATTGGCGGCGTCGGAAGCGTGGCCTCGCCGCGCTCCATCACGAATTCATAGGCAAGGCGGTACCAGGGGCCGTTCACATCGGCCGCCGGCGGCTCGCCCGTTCCTTGCGCAAAGTCGCCGATCAGGTGGCGCGTCACGCCGAACACCACGTCGCTTTCCAGATGCTCGTCGTCATCGACAAAGATCTGGGTGATGAGCGTCCTGTAGCCCGGCTTGAAGCAGAGAAAATGCAGGTGGGCCGGGCGATAGGGATGGCGTAGCTGCGCGCGCAGCAACTCTCCCACCGGCCCATCGGTCGGCACCGGGTAGCCCGCGGGCTTGACCGAGCGGAAGGCGATGCGGCCCTCTGCATCGGTGCGGAACTTGCCGCGCAGGTTCATGTTCGCCTGATCCGGATCCTGGTTCTCGTAGAGGCCGGCGGGTGACGCCTGCCAGACGTCGATTTCGACGCCCTCGATCGGCTGCCCCTCGGGATCGGTGATGCGACATCCGGCGAAGAGCGCGGATCCTGGCGTTTGCGAGCGGATGATCGAACCGCCGTTCTCGGTGGCAGGCGAATGCATCCGCCAGAACGGGCCGAGCAGCGCCGCAGCGGTTTCCGTCGCACCGTTCTGGCCATTGTTCAGCAGGCAGACCAGGGTCGAAAAACCAAGCGCATCAGAGGCCAGAACGCCTTCATTGTGCGCGTCGTTGGTTGCCTGACCGATCCGGTTGAGGAAATCGACGCCCTGTTCGAACTCCCCTTCGGTGAGGCGGACCTCGCGGGCGAAGGCATGCAAATGCCTGACGAGCGATTCCATGACCTCCCTGAGACGGTCGTTCGGCGCGCGCGACATCGCATCAAGCACGACGTCCGTCACCTCCTCCTGGTTTTCAATGATGTGACCTTGCCGGGTCTGTGTCTTTGCCGTATCCATGGCTTTGCCTCCTGCAATCGATTGCATGATTAATGCGAACGATTGCACATTGTCAAGAGTGCGAAGGCATACTTTTTGACAGATGGCCCAAATAGCGGTTGTATTCCCCTGAAGACGGCGGGTTCGCGCAATGGCGATCAATCGGCGCGCGAGCCTGCCGGATACAGCCGGCGTCGTACCGATACGGCGACAACCAGCAGTACCGCGATCGATTCCAGCGCATGGGCGGCGATGAAGACGCTGCTCGCGAGAACCAAAGCAGCAACCAGCAAGAGCAGCCAGTGCATCGAGCCATGCCTGGACGTCCGGTCGCGAACCAGCCAGAGGGCAGTCAGGTACACCGCGATCGGGATGCCGAAAGCGAGAGCGATATGCTGTTTCGAACCGGTTCCATTGCCGGCATCCGCGAGAAGCACAGCAAAACCGGCAGCCGTCGCTGCTCCCGCCGCAAAGAGCACACAATGACCGTACGCCCAGGTAAGAACGACACTGAGCTTGCGGCCGAGCAGTTGTTCGTTGCGGTCGAAGTAGAGCCCCCACATCGAAAAGGCGATGATGGAACATAGGGCCGCCCACCAGAAATGCTGGAACTGCGGCGTCGCCGGGCCCGAGATAATCAAGGCGACGGCGGCAAAACACTCGCCAAGGACAATGATGTTGAAGGAGTTGTAGCGATTGATGATGTGACCGTGGTGCCAGTTGCTGGCGCCCCGTCGCTCCGCCAGTGCAGGGACGGCCAGCTCGCCGAGAGCACCGAGTGCAAAGAGAGGGAAGTAGAACGGCGCCTGCGGAGAAACCAGGATGATCAAGGTGTTCCAGTAGATCTGCATGGCGCCGATCCCGGCCACGTAACGCAGGGCCGTCGGGCGGCCCTGTCGATCCCCGTTCGCGGCACCCAGCCACAGCGCAATCATGCCAAGCCGCATGATGCTGAAGCCGATGAGGACGAGCCAATGCGGCTGATCGCCGAGGCCGCTTCGAATCCCTCCGGCGAGCGTCAACGATCCAAACATGATGATCATCGTCACCACACGGAATGCGGCCGACTTGTTGTCATACCCCGAAGCGAACCACGTGTAGTTTGCCCAGGCCAGCCAGGCCATGAAAAAGCTGCAGGCAAACCGGATGGCACCAAGCGCAAGATCGCCGGCTTCGATGTCTTGCGCCAGTGCGTGCGCGGCGGCAGCCACCGTCACGACGGTGGCAAGATCGAACATCAACTCGAGCGAGGTCGAGTCGCGGTTGGTCTCGCCGCGATCGCGCGGGGCCAACCTGAATGAAGCTATCCTGGACAAGGCTGACCTACCTTCGAGATGACGTGGAAAGGGGGCGATTGCGCCTGCGGGGGCAAACAACATTGCCCATTCGTTCAGTTCGGCTTTTGCGCGCTCTTTGGCGAATAGAAAAGGCCGACCAGAAGCAGCAAGAGAGCTGGCAAAAGCATGCCGGCAACGCCTACCGTCACTTGCGCGAACGCCCCGGCCGCACATCCCGCCACGAAGCCGAGCACCAGGATGATCGACGTCAGCGATTGCCCCCACTCTTCAGGTTTCTCGCTATAGCCGACGAGACGACGGGCAGCGGCGACGGCGAGCCCGGCGATGTTGCCTGTCATCAGTGAAAACGGTGGGCCGAGCCTGGGGTCGAGGCGCTCGATCGCCGTCAACATCCCCATCGCGACAACCGCGAGAAGCGCACACGCCGACACCGGCCCGGCGTCGAAGATGGCAAGAAGGCCGGCCGTTGCGAACGCCGCTGCGGCGATGATGAGCGTCCAGAACGTCGCGCGTTCGAGAGGCTTGATCCGGGCGACCATGACGGCCGCAAAGCCTGCACCCGCCATGAAGAGCGGGAATGTCATGAGCTGGAGATCACGCAGGCCGCCTTTTTCATGGCCAACCAGACCCAGCCCCAACAGCACGACATTGCCGGTGACCAGCCCAACGAAAAGGCCGCCCAAGTGAATGAAGAAGAGCGCGTCCGCAAATCCGGAAACGAATGCCAGCGCCAGTGAATTGCTTTTCCCACGAAGTATGTTCAGCATTGTCCCCTCGCTGGTTGCTCATGAAGGCCGGAAAGCGAAATTCTGCCCCTGGGGCAGCTCGGTTCCCGGCGGATGGGAGGCAGCATCTGGGCCTGCTTGATCTCTTCGGTTCACCCAGTAGCCGCCCGGTGAAGAAAGATGTAGCGTGTTTGATTGCGCCGAATAACTGCAACAATAATTTTGAGTGAATTGCGAAATACGAAATAATTAGATCGGGAAACGCGAAGCTCCCGCGCCGACTTTGAGCATCGAATGCGATGATCGACGGGTCGTTGCCCTTTGCTGGCGCTTGCCCGGATCGTCGGCATCAGGGGGTCGCTATAAACCCTGGATGCGGAGGTCGACACGACAATCGGCAGGTTGAAAAGACGTGCTGTCCTGGCAAGGGCTACCGTATTGCCAACCAGCGGCTGGCGATCGTCGGATCCCGCACCGAATGCGAGCCCCGCCTGCTGGTCGACGATCAGGAGCAAGGGCTCGATGGGGGCAGAAGGGGAAGGGCCGTCATCGTTTGCACTCCGAAGAACAGTTCGATGATTGCAATGGTAGTCGCCCGGCCCGCCGGCGACTTGAACGAAAGTTCGGAATTTTGCCGAAACCGCTCAGATTTACTGGCAGGCGTGCCCTCGCTCGGAAACGCCGGTCTTGGATTTCTCTATTGCCGTGGCGGGCTGACTTCCCTCGTATTCACTGAGGTGCCGTCTTAACGGAAGCCTTGATGAAGCGAACCGGACTGTCCGGCCCAAATAGTCGTCAGCTACTTCGGGCATACGCAGTCATTGCGGGCGACCTGTTCCGGAGACGGGCATGGTGTATCCTGCCCCGTGAAATCCCCGGCGAGAATCGGCTCTCGTTCCGGCGAGCCCAGAGTTTGGCAGATGACATTTCTCCCTTTCAAAGGCGCAAAAATCGCATTGCTTTATCAAGGGCAACTGATCGCCTATCAGCGCGACCAGAAACCGGACATCCCGTTTCCCGGCATGCGGGATCTTCCCGGAGGAGGGCGCGAAGAGGGTGAAACTCCGATGGAGTGCGCAAACCGGGAGACGCAAGAGGAGTTCGATATCACAATCGATCCCGAGTGGATCGTATGGGAGCGACACTATCCGGCGCCGATTTCGACCGACCCTGGGAGCTATTTCTTTGTTGCAAAGCTTGAAGACGGCTTCGGGCCGATAAGGTTTGGCGACGAAGGTCAGCAATGGGCAATCATGCCGATTGCCGAGTTCCTGGATCACTCCGAGGTCGTCGAAAGTTTGAAAAGCAGATTGCGCGACTATCTCCTGAAGAACGCCTGACCTGGGCTTTCAGGCGCTCTCCAGGGGTGCGATAGATGCAGCAAGGCTGTTTGGAGGAATACGAATCTGAAGACCGTATCTATCAGCTTGCGTGAACGCATAGTGCTCTACGCCCTGCTCACGTCGCTGACCTCCATTAGCATCGACGCACTTTTGCCGGGTCTGCGGGCAATCGGAGCCGATGTCGGCGTTTCACCACCATTGTCGACGCAGCATGTCATATCGCTGTTCATCTTCGGCATGGCATTTGGAGAACTGCTGCTGGGGCCGATTTCCGATGCGCTGGGCCGGAAGAAGGCGCTTGTCCTCGGCCTCGGTGTCTATGCGGCCGGAACCATCATCGCTATGCTGGCGGGCTCGCTGGAAATGGTTATCCTGGGACGTTTCCTGCAGGGAGTCGGTGTTTCCGGCCCCAAGATTGCAACGCGAGCAATGATTCGCGACCAATTTGAAGGTGACGCCATGGCCCGCGTCATGTCCTTCATGTTCACGCTGTTTATTCTCGTACCGATGCTGGCGCCAGCCTTGGCGCAAGCTGTCATCCTCACCGCGGGATGGCGCAGCATCTTCATCTTCTACCTGGTGTTCGCCGGCTTCCTCGGCCTTTGGCTATTGCTGCGCCAGCCGGAAACCCTGCCGCCGGAGCGACGGATCGCCTTTCGGCCAAAACTGCTGTTCCGCAACGCGCAGCGCATTCTCACGAACCGTCGCGTAGCGCTACTGATCATCGCCACCGGCTTCGTTTTTGGAGCGCAACTTCTTTATCTGAGCACAGCCGCCGACCTCTTTTACGATGCATACGGGATCGCGGAGACCTTTCCGCTCTATTTTGCCATGCTGGCCACCGGCATCGGACTTGCCTCGTTTCTCAATGCGAAGCTGGTGCCACGCTACGGCATGGATGCCATGGCGCGCATCGGCTTTCTCGGCCTCATGCTGGCGGGGATGGCGATGCTCTCCGTGGTCCTCGCCTTCGACGGGCATCTGCCGCTTGCGATCCTTCTGGCCCTGACCTATGCCGCCTTCTTCTCAATTGGCATACTCTTCGGCAATCTCAACGCCATGGCGATGCGCCCGCTTGGACAGGCCGCCGGATTGGCCGCCTCGCTGATCGCCTCCGGTTCCAGCCTCGTCGCCACGGTATTTGCGATAACGATTGGCCATTTCTACGACGGCACACCCCTCAACCTGGCCTGCGGTCTCTTCATCGCCGGTATGTTTTCGCTGATCCTGGCTGAACTGTCGGCGCGCGGCTCTACGATTCCAATAGAGGTTGTTCGATAGAGCGTCGCAGAAATCCTGATTTCGCAAACATGCACCAACATTGGTCCCGGATTGCCCCACGGGAGCTCACCATCCACTCGTCCGCAGCCCTGTCATGGATCGGTCGGATCACGGCATTCGGACCCGCAGTGCGGTGTCCACAAGCAACAAATCTGCATTCGCTGCTCCGATGAACGACAGTGAGAACTCCCGATCACCCACCGAAACCGGAAATGCCAGTTGCGGGTAACCGCCAAGGCCGGCAAGACATAAATAGGGAATGCAGGCCGAACGGAATTCGGCAAGTTGATCCGCGGTGGCTTCACGACGCGGGGGGCTCGCCGCCAGCGTTGGCAAGGCAAGCAACGCGCCGTCTGCAAAGGCAGCATTCATTTCCCTGCGAAAAACCCTCCTGATCGCCTGCGCCTCCTTCACCACGGCCGGCGTCAGCCGCGACCCGGACAGGAGGCGGGCCGCGATGCTCGGCGCAATCGTCGAACCGTGGAGCTCGAAGAACGACCGATTGCTTTCCCAGGCTTCGCTCTGCAGGATCGTAACGAAAGCCGACGCAAGGTCGTCGTACCCAATCGAAGACAGGGAACGGACACACTGGAGCGGCACGGCGGTCGAGTGCATGCATGCAACCAGCGCATCGGCGATGGCCGGATCGATCGATTGCAGAATGTCTTCCGCGATCACAATGGATGTTGTTTGGCCCGGAACGGTCGGAAGGCCGACCGAGCCGGCGACCTGCGCCATGTGCTGGAGATGCGCGGTCATAAAACCGAGAACGTCGAAGCTCGGAGCGAGCGGGCGCAAACCGGCTGTGTTCAGTGTCCCATGGGTGGGCCGCAGACCTACGACGCCATTGATCGCAGCCGGCAGCCTGACCGAGCCTGACGTGTCCGTGCCAAGGCCAATATCCGCCAGGCCCGCGGCGACGGCGACAGCCGAACCGGACGATGAGCCGCCGGGGATCCGCTCCGGGTGTCGCGGATTGATCGGCATTCCGAAATGAACATTGTCGCCGATCAAGGAATAGGCAAGCTCGTCGGTGTTGGTTTTGCCGACAAAGCGCGCGCCGGCATCGAGCAACGTCTGTACGACCGGCGCCGTCTCCGTCTTGTTACCCGAAGCGGCGAGCAAGACCGGATTTCCCGCAGCCGTCGGATATCCGACGACATCGAAGAGATCCTTCACCGCCAGTCGCAGACCGGACAGGGGGCCGGTGGGCGCATGCTGCACCGCTTTGCTCGGATAGGGCACGAACGCATTCCACCGGTCCGCCATGGCCGCCGCCTAGATCTTCAGATGCTGCATGACGCGGCCTGCACTATCAGGGCCGTTCGCACTGACTTCCTGGATAGCGCCGAGCTTGAGGATCCCCCACCGGTCTGCGACCGAAAGCGCGAAATCCAGGTTCTGCTCGACAAGCAGCACGGTGGTGCCCCACCGCTCGCGGTCTTCCTTCAGCGCCCTTGCGATATTCTGGACGACGGACGGCTGCAGGCCCTCGGAGATCTCGTCGATCAGGAGCAACTTCGGACGCAACATGAGGGCGCGCGCCAGGATGAGCATTTTCTGTTCGCCGCCGGAAAGCGTGCCGGCCTTCTGGGCAAGGCGATCCTTGAGAAACGGGAAGTAGGCGTAGACCCGATCCAGCGCATCGGGCAGAAGCCTGTCACTTTTCAAGGCGAGACGAAGATTGTCGCGGATGGCGAGATCCTGGAAAAGTGGCAGCTCCTGTGGAGCATAGCCGATGCCCGATGCGATCAGTTGAGCCGATTTCCTTCCCGAAATGATCGATCCATCGACTTTGATGGTCCCACCACTCTGGCCCAGGAAACCCAGGATCGTCTTGAGCAGCGTCGTCTTGCCCATGCCATTCTTGCCGAGCAGCGCGAAGATTTCACCGGACGGGATCGAAAGAGACACATCGTTGATGACATCGATGACACCGTAGCCACTCGACACGCCGACAAGTTCGAGTTTTGCGGTCTCAGACATGAGCGCCTCCTGAGTAGATCGTACGGACCGTTTCGGAGTTCACCACCTCCTCGACGGTTCCGTCGAGAACGAGCTTGCCTTGGTGGAGAACAACGATGCGGCTCGATATCTCACGCACGAAGTCGAGATCGTGTTCGACCAGGATCGCGGCAAAGCCCATCTCATCCGTCAGTTTTTTCAGGATGGTGCCGATCGTCATCCGCTCGGTCTTGGTCAGACCCGCAGTCGGCTCGTCGAGAAGGATGACGCGTGGTTGCAGCGCCACCACCATCGCGAGTTCCAATGCCTGCCGCTGGCCATGAGAAAGCAGGGACACAGGTTTGTCGAGCATGGCGGCCATCCCGGTCAGTTCAAGGATATCGACAGCCGGCGCCGGCATTGCGATCTCCGTAGCGGAGTGGACCAGGCTCGGCGTCTGATGGCTGAACCGCGCCATCTTCAGGCATTCGCCGATCGTCATGCTGTCGAAAATGCTGGCAACCTGGAACTTTCGTCCGACGCCGAGGGCGACAATCTTCTCCGGCGTGTGACCGGCGATGTTCCTGCCGAGAATGTCGACTTCGCCCTCGACCCGCTCCCTGCCATCGGACAGGCAACGCATCATCGTCGTCTTGCCGGCACCATTCGGGCCGACGAGGCTTACAAGCTCGCCAGAACGAACTTCCAGGTCGATACCCTTCAGCACCGACAGGGCACCATAGGACTTCCCGAGATTGCGGATCGACAGGAGACTGCCCTCGTCCTTGCCGGCGAAGGGACGCATCGGGATCGGCGTCAGCTTGGTCCCTGTGCCGCCCGGCTTCAGCAACCGAGTGACCAGCGAAGCCAGACCACCCGGCAGAAGGATGATCATCACGACGAAAAGCCCACCGACGATCAATTGCCAAAGGTACGGCAGGTCGCCAGACAGGTTGGCGCTAAGGTAGTCGATGCCGATGGCGCCGAATATCGGGCCAATGATCGTGCCGCGACCGCCGAGTGCCGTCCAGACGACCAGTTCCGTTCCGAAAACGAAACCGGTGTTTTCCGGTGCGACGACGCCCGACGCATTGGCGTAGAGAAAGCCGGCAAGTCCGCAGACGCCGGCAAGCACGGCAGTCAAGGCGATCTTCAGCCTTGCCGGGTTCATGCCGAGATATGCGACGCGGGCTTCATTGTCGCGCACGGCCGCGAGGAGACGGCCGGCATCGGAACGCACGAAGAGGATCGCGAGTGCCGCAACGATGACGAGGCAGATGCCTGCCAGACGAAAGTAGCCGGCGAGACCGAAAGGTAGCGTTTCGTAGCCGACGAGCCCGCTCGAGGAGCCTGTCCAGACGCCGCCGGAGAAGACCGCCTGCGTGACGACGATTGGTACAACGAGCGAGATCACGGTGGCATAGAGTGGTGTCGATCCGTAGTAGAAGGACAACCAGCCGACAGCCAGCCCGAGCAGCAGCGGAATGACCAGAGCCGCGACCAGCGCCACCACGAAGAAGGCAGGGCTCGAGCCAAGATGCGTCAGCACCATTGCCGTCGCATAGGCGCCGACCCCGAAGAACGCCGCCTGCCCGAAGGTCAGCACGCCGGTGTAGCCCCAGAGGAGATCGACGGTGATGGCGAGCATTGCATAGATCATCGAGCGCGTCAGGACATTGAGGCTGAAACGGCCGAGGAACATCGGCCCGAACACAACGAGCAGGATGCCGACGATCGCCAGCACGACAAGGAGAACAAGGCGGAGGTTATGTCTGTTAGGCACGGGCGAATCCTTTCGGGCGGATGCGCAACGTGACAGCGCAAAGAACGGCTACGGCCATGCCGCCGAGAACCGGGCTGAGATAGATGCTGACGAGAACCTGGGCAGCCCCGAAGACGAGACAGGCCGCAGCCAGTGCACCGAAAGACGAACCGGCGACCATGACCAGCATGAACGCTCCGGTGAGCCATGCGACGCCCATGTTGGGATCGACGCTTGTCAGCGGCGCCAGAAGCGCGCCGGCCAATGCGGCAAGACCGGTTCCGATCATGAAGGTCGCAAGCCGGACCTTCTCGGTATCGATGCCAAGCGCCCGCGCCAGCGTCTCGTTCATGATCACGGCTCTCGCCGAAAGGCCGAGGCGCGTGCCGTCCAGCAGGAAGGCAAAGCCGACGCCGAGCGCAAGGGCGGCGACAATCGCAAAAAGGCGATAAAGCGAGTAGCTGACATCGAGGAAGGTGAGCGCGCCCGGCAGCAGCGGCGGGGTGAACTGGACATCCCGGCCGAACCACAAGGTGATCAACTGCCCGATGACGATGCCGAGACCCCAGGTCGCGAGAATGGCGTCCAGCGGGCGACGGTAGAGCGGCCGCACGATGAAATGTTCGGTCAGGCCACCGAAAGCCGCGCCGACAATGAAGGCAAGCGGAAGCGCGAGCCATGGATTGAGGCCAAGACCGGCAACGACGACGGCGCAATAGGCGCCGATCGTCAGCCAAGCGCCATGGGCGAAGTTGATGATCTTCAGCACGCCGAAGATTGCGAGCAGTCCGGCGGCAACGATGAACAGGATAGCCGCGGTACTGACGATATCGAGAACAAGTGTCATGTCGAAAAAATCCGATGCTGGAGGCGGGGCTTTCGCCCCACCCCGCACGAGAATTACAGGTTAGGGCACTGATCCCCGGGATCGACATCTTTGAAGCTGTCGACGACGACGACGCTTCCGTCGTCCTTCACCTGGCCGAGATACATCGTCAGTGGCGCATGATGCTGCTTGCTCATCGAAACCTCGCCGCGCGGTCCCTTGAAGGAAACAACCGGTAAGGCCTCGATAACAGCTTCCGTATCAATTGAGCCGGCTTTCTCGACGGCTGCCTTGTAGAGATAGATCGCCTCGTACTGCGGCACGGACAGGTCGTTGGGCGTGCGCAGTTCCTTGCCGAACTTCGCCTCCATCGCAGCCAGGAATGCCTTGTTCTCCGGGCTTTCGATGGCGGTGACATAGGACGCGGACAGGAAGATGTCCTTGGCTTCGGCTCCCATGCTTTTGGCGGTCCCTTCATCGACCGCGAGATTGCCGTAGGGTAGCTCGACGCCGGATGACCGCAATTGCTTGGTCAAGGTCACGTTCGGCGCGCCGCCGGCGGTCGATGTAATGATCGCATCAGCACCGGACGACTTGGCCTTTGAGATAACGGCCGTCCAGTCGCTTCCGTCTATCGGCAGATATTCCTCACCCACCACTTCAGCACCGGATTTGGTGATGTAGTCCTTGGCAAACGTGAGCATTCCGCGGCCGAACGCGTAATCGGAGCCGATCAGGAAGAACTTCTTCGCGCCCTGCTTGTTGATGAAGTTGTCGACGACCGGCGGAACCTGCTGTTCCGGCACCCAGCCATTGACGAAGAGATTGGCGTTACACGACTTTCCCTCGTAGAACGAAGTGTAGATGTAGGGAACGTCACCCTTGCTGATGATGGGCAGGCCCGCATTGCGCGCAGCGCTTGTTTCCATCGAGATGACGACATTGACTTCCTTCTGGAAGACGAGCGCATCGAAGGCCTTCTGGGCACCAGCCGCCCCGGAAGCGTCGTCGGCAATTTCCAGCTGCAACTGGCGCCCGAGAACGCCGCCCTTTGCATTAATTTCCTCGACGGCGAGTTCGGCCGCCTGAACGACCGAAGGCGCGACAACACTGTTGGCGCCCGAGAGACCGACAGGAACGCCGATCTTGATCGGGTCCTCTGCAAAAGCGGATGTGGCAAATGCCGCTGACGCCAATGCTAAAGTGATAAGTTTATTTTTCATTTTGTTCCCCTTTCTTGGCTTGGTTGGTTGGAATCAACCGTAGACATCCGCCCGGCGATCACCGAGCAGATGGTTGAAACTGTTGAGTGCCCGGGTGTCGGCAACACTCGACAGATCGATGTCCGCGAGAAGGATTTCCTCGCGGTCGGCACTTGCAGGGCCGGATATGGGCCAGCCCTGCGGCCCAAGGATCAGGCTGCGTCCGATGAAATTCTGGCCCCGCTCCGTGCCGATCCGGTCGGCGCAGGCGATGAACAGGCCGTTGCTGTGCGCTGCTGCCTTGTGCAGGATGTTTGCCATGGGCTCCGGTACGGTTTCCGCGCCGGCCATCGGCACCCAGTTGGTCGGAACGCAGACGAGCTCGGCACCGGCGAGCGCGAGTTTGCGAAAGGTCTCCGGAAACCAGCCATCGTAGCAGATCGCAATGCCGACGCGCCCGAACGGCAGGTCGAAGACCGGCAAGCCGACGTCGCCTTTTTCGAAATAGCGATGTTCGTTGTTCCAAAGGTGCAGTTTGCGGTATTTGCCGATAAACCCCTGCGGGCCGCATATCATCGCACTGTTGTAAAAACGGTCGCCATCGCGCTCTGCGACACCGCTGACGAGGTGGATGGATTGCTCGATGGCAAGGCGGCAGAGGGCGTCTGCGCTCTCTCCTCCCGGAACCGCGCCCGCCATCTCTGCGACTTCGTCCGCATCGTCGAAATTGTATCCGCTGTCGGCCAGTTCCGGCAGGACGACAATCTCCGCACCATTGCTCGCGGCGCGCGTCACCAGGCGTTCGATCGCCGCGAGATTGCCGGCACGATCGCCGACGACCGGTTCGAATTGAATTGCTGCGATCGTCACGCGGCGCGGGGTTGAGGTCTTGGGAACCAAAATTATCTCCAAACGCAAAAAACCCCTGGCACGGAAATCAATCCGTGAACCAGAGGCTACATAGCCAACATGTAAAAAGCGGCAGCCCTGCCGCTGAGCAATCTTGCTCGTTCTCACAAGACTTTCACAGGAGAAGTTCGCCGTCAAGTATGGCGATCGTGTATTTTCCCGCCTGTAAAAATGCAGAACAAAAGGTCCGTCGAAATGCGGCTTCGCAGGCTCTTTAAATCAATCAACTAATTGTAAATAAAAGATTATAATCGACAGGTCTACGCGTGTTTCCGCTCGTCTCAGGTGTCGTTTCGTCCGGCTATCTGTAGCCCGAGGCTCTTCATGGTTTCGTGGGCGGCAATGATGGATTCGGCGATCGCCGCCATTGGCATCCGCTTGGCCGTTGCCTGATCACGAAGCAATTTGTAGGCGGATTCTTCATCGAGGCCGTTGATGGTTCGCAGCGCCGACACGGCTCTTTCGACGAGGCGACGACCCTTCAGAGTGTCCTCAAGCTTCTGGACCTTGCCGGCCAGCCGCTTCTCGTAGCTGTGCCGGTATCGCGCCAGGGCAAACTGGGTGAGGATGCCGAGGGGCCTCAGCGGCTTGCTAATGACGCCGTGGGCATTGAGATCGATAATGGCCTGGAGCGACGTCGGGCTTTCATAGGTGACGATGGCAATGATCGCCGGCTGATGCTGGTCGGCCAGATGCAAGGCGTTCGCGACTTGGACATCCTCGATATGCAGGAACACCGTATCGACGTCGGCCGGCAAGACCGATGGCAAGGGCCAAGTCGCCCGTACCTCGCAGCCAAGCCGTTTGAGATGGGCGACCAGCGCGTCCCCGTCCTCGTCTCTCGGGTGAACGACGAGAACCCTGGCGCGCCGCAGATCCTGCATGATCCTACCGGGACCTGCCATGTTCAGGCCTCCAGCCAGACGTCTTCGAACCGCGAGGCGGCAAGATACGGATCGGGGCGTAGCGGACCTGGCGCCTGCCAGGCGATATCGAACAGCCCGTCGGCTCGGGCAACGCCGATGCGTGGATGCAGCCAAAGATGACGCGTGTCGGCATCGAAACTCAACCGCCCTTCGGGGGCAAGAAACTCTTCGGCGAGAATTTCCTCGGAAATGCGGTGGGTCTCCAGCGATCCGGCGCGGGCGAGAGCCCGAGCGAAGAGATGCACCTGCACATAGGCCGGCTGCGACCAGACGCTCGTCGTTACCTCCGGACCAAACCGGGCCTTGAACGCGCTGACGAAGCGATCGTTAGCCGCCGTCTCCACCGTCTGGAAGTATGTTGCCGAGAGGATGTGCCCGGTGCACAGATGCGCCCCGATCTCGCGAATTTCCGTTTCCGCCATGGTCAGGCTGGCGATGGGCACCTTTGCGCGATCAATGCCGGTCTCGGCATACATTCGGTAGAATTTCTGCGCGGATCGGCCGATGATGGTGGAAAAGATCGCATCCGGTTTCAGCCGCAGAACATCGGAAATGACCGAGCGCAACGTATCCTCCGTTGCATTTATCGGAATGTAGCGCTCACTGACGATTTCGCCGCCTTTCGCCTCCAGCACGTCGCGCATGACGCGGTTGGATTCGCGCGGATAAATGTAATCGGCGCCAACGAAGAGAATGCGCGATCCGTAGGTGCGAAGCAGATATTCTGCAAGCGCGAACGTATTCTGATTTAGCGTCGCCCCGGTATAGACGACGTTCTCCGAATATTCGAAGCCTTCATACATGGAAGGATAGAACAGAAGGCCGTCGTGCCGCTCAACGATGGGGAGAACGGCCTTGCGGCTTGCCGACATGGAGCCGCCGAAAATGATGTTCACGTCATCGTCGGTGAGAAGCTTGCGCGCCAGTTCCCTGTAGGCGGCATTGTCTCCGCCCGGATCATAGGCGACGGGGACGATGGGCTTGCCGAGCACGCCGCCGGCCGCATTGATCTCCTCGATCGCAAGCGCCGTCCCGAAGAAATGCTCGCTCTCGGTGACTTCGGTCACGCCGCTGCGAGAGAAAAGAATTCCAACCCGCCACTCGTTGTCCATCACATCACTCCAGCATTTCGACTTGGTCGGAACAAGGCACACCTATTACCGGCCATGGCAAGCAAAACGCCACCTCCCTGGTGAATACAGATAGATAAGGACGATAGAAAGCGCGGTTTCCAAACAAAACCGGCCCTCGGTGTTCTCGCCAAGGCGATAGGCGTTTCGACAATTGCGAGAAGGCTGTGCCGCCCGCGATTGCCGGGCACGCGCAGAACACATCAGGCCGGCACGAAGCGATAAGCAGCACCGGCGCGCTCGGCATAGCCGACGCCCGGATAGGTCCAGTGGTAGCCCAGCATCTTGATCTTTTCCGTGGCGGCCCGGTCGAGCAGCATCTGCCGGCTTTTCAGGGCCGTCTCCGCATCCGTGTCGAAACCGAAATGCCAGTCCGGCCGTGCAAAGAAGATGGTGTCGCTGGTGCAGGCATCGCCCGTCACGAGCAGGTTGCCGTCGCCGGCAAGCTCAAGGGAGAGATGTCCGGGTGTGTGGCCGAGTGTCGGCAGGACCGCCATGCCCGGCACGATCTCGTCGCCCGGCTTGACCAGCGTCAGGCGATCCTTGACCGCGCCGAGATCCCGCTGTGCGCCCTTGGCGAAACCGTGCAGCCCGGATGGCTGGCGGGTTTGGAAGGCCGGGTCGGTCCAGAATGCGGCTTCCGCCTCACCGACATAATAATGGGCATTCGGGAAAAGCACCCTGCCGTCGGGCATCGTCGTACCGCCGGAATGGTCGGGGTGTACATGGGTAAAGACGACTTTCGTGATCTCCTCCGGCTTGATGCCCAGCGTCCCGAGGTTTTCCGCAAGGCGTCCCGCGCTTGGCTGGAAGTACGGCCCGCAGCCGTTGTCGACGAGAATGAGATCGTCGCCGTGGCGGATCAGCGGAATGTTCGCCTGCACCGCCGCGCCCTTCTCGTCGCCGCCGAGCCGTTTCAGGAAATCGGCCCGCTCCTCGGCATTGGCATCGGGCAGCAGGATTTCCGGCGGCAGCATCAGCACGCCGTCGCTGACGACCGTAACATCGAAGGCGCCATGGCTGAATTTGTGAAAGGGCGCAGCAAGGACCTGGCGCGGCAGGGCAAGCAATCCAGTGGCCGCAGCGGCGCCCGCGAGCAACTGCCGGCGGGTGGCAAGAATGGGTTTTGTTTCGGCTATAGGCATCGCAAGTCTCCGCTGAATATCGTCTCGAAGAGGGAAAGGCGCGCGCCGGGCCGGAAACGGCCGCGACGCGCGGGGCTGCCGGGGAGGCGCGGGTCAACCCTTGATGAAGGCCAGGAGATCGGGGTTGACGATCTCGGGATGGGTAGCGCACATGCCGTGCGGCAGGCCGTTGTAGGTTTTCAGCGTGCCGTTCTTCAGCAACTTTGCCGAAAGCGGGGCGGAATCCGCATAGGGCACGATCTGGTCGTCATCGCCATGCATGACGAGGACCGGCAGGTCGATCGCCTTGAGGTCCTCCGTGAAATCCGTCTCGGAAAAGGCTTTTATGCAATCGTAATGGGCCTTTGCACTGCCCATCATGCCCTGTCGCCACCAGTTGGTGATCAGACCTTGCGAGACTTTTGCGCCGGGCCGGTTGAAGCCGTAAAAGGGACCAGCCGGCACATCCAGAAAGAACTGCGCGCGATTGGCAACGAGCGCGGCACGAAACCCGTCAAAAACCTCGATCGGTAAGCCCCCCGGATTCGTTTCCGATTTCACCATGACCGGCGGCACCGCGCCGATGATGACCGCCTTGGCGACCCGCCCCTTCTTCGCACGGGCGACATAATGCACCACTTCGCCGCCGCCCGTCGAATGGCCGACGTGGACGGCTTCCTTCAGGTCGAGCGCATCGGTAAGCGCGGCGACGTCAGCGGCATAGGTATCCATCTCGTTGCCGGTGTCGGTTTGCGTCGAGCGACCATGGCCGCGGCGATCGTGGGCAATGACGCGGAAACCCTCGTTGAGGAAGTACATCATCTGATTGTCCCAGTCGTCGGCTGAAAGCGGCCAGCCGTGATGGAAGACGATGGGCTGCGCATCGCGCGGGCCCCAGTCCTTGTAGAAGATTTCGACATCGTCAGCAGTCTTGATGAAAGGCATGGCGTTGGTTCCCTTCGTTTCGTTTGGTTCGGTGGTTGATACCTGGGCGACGGCATCCAGCGGCAGGGCGAGCACCGCAAGGCCGGCGGCAGCGCCAAGGAGAAGATCGCGGCGCGTGGCCTCGAGTGGAAAGGCGATGGCTCGTTCATACATGACTTGCCTCCTGTGCGGGTTTTTCCCGCGTCTCGTTGACGGGCATCAGGTTGACGCAGGCGCGGCCACAACACGAGTTAAGCGTCGTAAATCGATGCAAACGGGCTCGTCACCCACACTGCTGCACGACGCGGATGAGCGCCTGCGCCGCGCACAGTGGCGATTGCGCACTCTCGCCGAGGATCAGGAGGCCATTGCCCGCCCCCTCCGGGGTAACAAGCACATGCCGGCCAGGCACGAGCACGACCGGTTTTCCCGCGGCCAGAAAGGTACGCACCAGCGGCGCAAGGCCAGGCTCTCCGTCCGACCATATCCCGCCCGCCATGCCGAAGCAAAAGGCTCCGTTGAAATCCTCGATGACGATCTGGTCGACCGAGAGCGTATCGGCGAGTTCGTCACGGGCTTGCCTGTCCGCCCGGAAGCGTTCAACCACATCGCCGCCCTCGCCCCGCGCGCCCGCCAGTATCGGCGGCCCGCCGAGGGGGGTGGCAATGGCGATCTCGGCGCCCACGTCCTTGAAGGCGTAGTAGGCGGGTGCGATCCAGGAAAGGCCGACCCCCATCTCCTCCGCGTCCTCGACGATGAGGATCAGGAAGCGGGGGACGGCGGGCATTTCTATCATTTTCTCACTCCTGTTCTCGCAGCATCATCATCGCTCTGGGCGAGAAGCACGAGTTGAGAGTTGTAAATCCGTGTTAACCGCCGCGCCCTACCCGACTGCGGGCAACACCTTGCGCGCATCGAGCGAGCCGAAATCCCGCTCGATGCGGCGGGCCCAGCCGAGCGCGCCATCCTGCGCCGCCACCGCGGTGGCAAGGCCGAGGTCCGTCGACGCCGCACCAGCCGCACCCTCCAGTCCCTCCGCCAGCAAAAGCTCCGCACGCACCCGATGGAGCTCCGGCAGACACCAGCGCTCGCCGCTCGCTTGGCAATGGTCGATCGCCGCCGCAATCGTCGAAAAAGCCTCCGGATGCCGGCATTGCCGGCTGAGGGCGACGGCGGCGAGCGATTGAAAATAGGTTTGGAACAGGGTGAAGCCCGCGCCCTGCAGCGTCGCCATGGCGGGGCGAAGCTGGCGCAAGCACGCTTGCGTCTCGCCCCGCTGGAGCAGGCGCTCCGCCTCGAAGCAGTCCGCATAGGCATGCCAGACGTCGAGCGACAGTGCCCGCGTGTGTTCGCGAAGCTCCGCGATATAACCGGTGGCGAGGTCGTCCCGGCCTGAGAGGAGTGCCAACGGGCAGGCCGCCTCCGCCAGCACATTGGAAAGCGACAGCGTGTGCCGGATGCTCTTGGCGTAGTCGATGGTCTCCTGCACCTCCAGCAACGCCGCGCCCTCCTCGCCGAGGAACCACAGGGCGCGGGCGAGGACGATGCGGGCCGTGACGTGCTGATCGAACTGGAAGCGTATGGAATGTTGCCCACCGCGAAGGTCGGCATAGTCACGCAGCATCTGCCGCAGTTCGTCCCGTGCCTCCACATGGCGGCCAAGCCAATGGAACGTGGCGCCGTGCATGCGGTGGCCGATGATCGCATCCGCGGGGTCGACGGAAATTTTGGCAAGCACAGCAAACCGTTCCGCAAATTGCAGTCCGATCCGCGGCTCGGCGCGATTGATGGCGTCGACCCACAAGGCCCATATCGCTCGCAACTGATGATCAGTGTCGCCGATCGTCTCGGCAATACGCAGCGTCGTCGACCAAGCCGCAATACCATGCTCCGGCGCGTCCGTTGCGCGCATCTGCGGCCAGCCGAGCGCGGCATAGAGCTTCATGCGGCTGCGCTCATCGAGGCCAGGCCGTGCCTCCAGATAGGCGATCGCGCGCGTGACGGCCGCCAGGCACTCGTCGAGCAGCGACAGGCGGAAGAAGAGCGGCAGGCTCGCCACCGTCAGCCGCACTCCGAGCGATGGATTGCCACTCTCGGAAAACGCCCAATCCAGCGCATCGCGCAGGCTTGGCACATGCGCGGAAAATTCCTCCGGCCATTCGACCATCGCAGCGGAATAGAGTTGCTGTTCGTTTTGCGCCAGCCACGCCGCCAGCCAAGCGGCAAGTCGGCCCATCGACGCATCGATACTCCCTGCCGCGGCCAGCTTTTCCGCCGCATAGAGCCGTGTCGTATCGAGCAGGCGGTAACGCGTGCCGGCCGGCTGCGTATCGGCAGCAACCAGCGACTTGGCAACGAGCGAGGCAAGGTCGTCCTCCGTCACCTCGCCGGAAAGCACCGCCGCGCCCGCTGCCTCGCTGAACCAGCCTCGCAACACCGAGAGTTCGGAGAGCGCCATCCGCTCCCGTTCGCTGAGGATATTGTAGCTCCAGTCGAGCGTCGCCCGCAGCGTCTGATGCCGCGGCAGCGCCGTGCGCCGCCCGCGCGTCAGCAGGCGAAAACAATCCGTCAGCGCAGCGGCCATCGCTGGAACGCTGATCGTTTCCAGTCGTCCGGCCGCAAGCTCGATCGCCAATGCGATCCCGTCGAGCCGCGCACAGATTTTGGCGACATGGGGCGCATCCGCATCTGTCAACACATAGCGGCCGAGACAGGCATCGGCGCGCTCGACGAACAATTGCACAGCCGGCGAACGCATCGCCTCCTCGGCGAGACCCGTCTCTGCAGGCAGATCAAGCGGCGGTAAGCGGTGCACACGCTCGCCTTCGGCCCGAAGCGGCTCGCGGCTGGTCGCAAGGACGCGTAGTGCCGGCGCGCGTGCCATGATTGCCTCGACGATGACAGCGACCCCATCCACCACCTGCTCGCAGCCATCGAGCACGACCAACATGTCGTGCTGTGCAAGATGCACGGCGATATCGCGCACGACATCGTCGCTGCGCGTCAAAATACCGAGCGAGGTGGCAATCGAGGTGGCGATGAGGCCGGGCTGCGCCACATCCGAAAGGTCGATCCAGACCGTGCTTTCCGCGCCGCCCTCGCCCGCCGCCACGGCCCGCGCTACAGTGGATTTGCCGATGCCACCCGGCCCGACGATGGTGAGCAGCCGGGACCGGGCAAGCTGCGCGACGATCTCGATGATCGATTGCTCCCGGCCAAAAATGCGGGGTGCGACCGCGATGCCGGCCAAAACCGGAACCGGCGCGGCATTCTCCGTCGGCCGTGCCACAAGCTCGGCAATGAACGCATAGCCTCGACCCGGCACGTTGGCGATGAACTTCGGTTCTTTCTGGACATCGTCCAGCGCCTTGCGCAACGCGGAAATATGGACGCGAAGGTTGGCCTCCTCGACAAACGTGTCCGGCCAGACATGCCGGACGATTTCCGCATTGGTCTTCAGTTCTCCAGCATGCGCGGCAAGAAAGATGAGGATATCGGCCGCCCGGCTGCCCAGCGGCACGAGCCTGCCATCGCGCAGAAGCGTGCGGCGGGCAGGCGCTAGTGTGAACGGTCCGAATTGCATCTCGCGCACAACATCATCCCCATTCAGGAACCTTGGCAGTCCGGCTGGATTGCCTGTCCCGTTTTCGCTCAGCCTTCAGCGGCCTCGCCCGGGCGGAGATCATCGCGAAGCAACTGATCGCTGCATTGCAGCTCGGATAGCGTGTATCATCTTGAAGCTACCATGACGAACCCGACTCTTAATGCCCCCTACATTCCAACAAACGGATCGCACCATCAAACCACGGGATCGAACAGCCAGGCGGATCGTGAAGTAGAGAAGCTATAGCCGCAAGCGTGTGCGCGACGTTTTTTCACCGCAGCGATCAGGTGTATTACGAACGCCTCCTAGCTCGTTGCTCGCCCTCGGCCTCCGGCTCGGCGTGGTCGGCATCGACCTCATTTCCGGCACGCCGCGCTTCACTCTCAACAACCCGAACCTCCTTGATGGCATCGAGTTCACGGTCGTCGCCATCGGCGTCTTCGGCCTTGGCCAAATGTTCAGCGCGCTGGGCGAGAAAGTCGAAAACCGCGCCGCGCCGAAATACAACTTCCGCTCGCTCTTCTCGCGCTTCAGCGACATCATCCTGTGCTGGGAGGACCTGCTGGTCGACTCGATCGTCGGCGTTGCCGTCGGCATCCTGCCCGGTTCCGGTGCGACCGCCTCCACCATCTTCTCCTACGCCGCTCCAAGCGCATGTCCAAGAACCCGGAAAGGTTCGGCAGGGGTGACATCAGGGGCGCCGCAGCGCCCGAAGCTGCAACAACGCTGCCTCCTATGCCGCGATGATCCCGCTGCTCACCCTCAGCATTCCGGGCTCCGCGACGACGGCGGTGATGCTGGGTGGGCTCCTGATGCTCGACCTTCAAGACGGGTCGCGGCGTTGCCTGGGGCGACCAGGGCGGCGGCATGTTCTGCGCCGTGGCCGCCCAGGTTGCGTCAACGCCCTCGTGCAGGAATGGCTTCCGGCGAAGGACGGTGTCGCCGACAAGCTAAAGGCAGGAGCCACCGTCGCGGACGTCGGATGCGGGCATGGGCTGTCGACGATCCTGATGGCACAGGCCTTCCCGCACTCCCGGTTCCCGGGCTATGACTTTCACCCGGACTCGATCGCCGCTGCGATCGCGCACGCCAGATCGCATGGCCTGACAAACGTGCGCTTTGAAGTTGGGCGAGCCCAGGACTTCAATGGGCACGATTTCGATCTGATCACCTGTTTCGATTGCCTGCACGACATGGGTGATCCCAAGGCAGCGGCAACGCATATTCGCCAAGCACTCAAGCACGATGGCACATGGATGGTGGTCACAAGGCGACACCACATTGTCAGCAGCTTCATGGTTGGGGAGTAACTCGGCCGAGATGAATTTGCGGGCTATCGGTTACAGAACTACCGCTTTCCACCGCGAATCATCACCCGTGCGACCTGGTTGTATCTCCGGCTCCCTTTAAGCCTATGGCTGATTGAGGAAATACTGTTGGAGCGCGACATCGTCGTGTCTCGTGAAACGGTACGGCGATGGGGTCGCAAATTCGGGTTGGCTTACGCGAAGCAGTTGCGCAGGAAATAGCCGTCGCAAGAGGATATATGGCATCTGGACGAGGTCATGATTTCGATTAGCGGCCAAAAACTTGGCTTTGGCCTGCCGTCGACCAGGACGGTCTCGACGAGGTCGCCCAAGCCCGCCGCAAGACCAGACGCCGAAGCGCATCGTCACCGACAAACTGCGCTCATACAAAGTAACAAGACGGGACGTCATATCCGCTGTCGAGCATCCTCGCTCACGCTGACAATCAGTTGATTGGAACGTCGGGGTCTTTCAGCGTCGGACGTCAAGTAGTGCATATCGCCTCCCTCTAGGGCGCGCCTCCATTTGCTTTCCGATGCTCGCGGAACTGGCTCGGCGACGCACCAATGATACGTTTGAAGGCACGGCTGAAGGATGCCTCGGACTCGTATCCGAGGCGTTCCGCGATCACGGCGACGCGTTGGCCTTCCCCCAGCCACTGGTGGGCCTGGTGCATGCGCATCCGGGCGACGTATCGAGCGGGCGTTTCACCGACAACGGTGGCAAAGCGCTGGGCAAAGCCGGATCGCGAGGCGCCCATGTGGCGGGCGAGCTCGCCGACACTCCAGTCATGGGATGGATTGAGATGAATGGCTGCGAGAACACGGCCGACTTCCGGGTTTCGGACGGCTGCTAACCAGCCGGTCGAGTCGCCACAGCCATGTTCCACCCAGGTCCGGATGATCGTGGCGGTCAGCACGTCAGCCAGACGGGAGAGAATCCCCCCTGCCCCGACGCGGTTCATATCCACCTCCCGCATCATCGCATCGAGCAAGAGCGGGATCGTCGGCTCGCTGGCGGCCAGATCGCTGGTGCGCATCACGTCCGGCATCAGTTCCAGGAGCGGGTGCCGTTTGTCGACGTTGAAGCGCATCACTGCAAAAAACAGGAGGTTCCTGGTGTCGGGACGGGCGCATTGCAGATCGACGATGCCATCGCAGAGGCGTTTTCGCGCCATGCACTCCACCGGAGTGGGCGCCACGCCCGGTTCACTTGCCAGAACATGGGCATCGCCGCGTGGCAACAGGACGGCATCACCTGCGTTCATTTCCGTCCATTCACCGGAGGGCGATTGCAGATAGGCGTGACCGGCGGCGAGGAAATGGAACCGTGCTTCCACCTGAGTCGGGTAAGCCGTTGCCCACGGGGCAGAAGGCTGGCAGCGGCCATATTCTACGCCATCAAGGCGTAAGCCCCGCAGCATCTCGGTCAATGGATCGTTCATCGGCGCGCTCCTATTTGGACGAATAGTCATGCCTTATGGATTTCTTAGCATAGAAACACCGCCACTTCCCGTCTAGCGTTCTCACAACAGTTTTGGAGACAGCAGATGAATAGCAACCAAGAGACTACCGGCTTTCGTGCCGACGACGGCCATACCAAGCCTGCCTGGGCGGGCGTGATTTCTCTCTCGCTCGGCGTGTTCGGCCTGGTCACGGCGGAGTTTCTGCCGGCCAGCCTGCTGACGCCGATGTCACATGACCTCGGCGTCAGCATCGGCGCGGCCGGGCAATCGGTAACGATGACAGCGGTCGTCGGCGCGATTGCCGGCCCTGCCATCGTGGTCGGCACGAGCCGCTTCGATCGGCGCTATACGCTTCTGGGGCTCACCGCGCTGCTCATCCTGTCCAGCCTCATCACTGCTTTCTCCAGCGGGCTGCCCATGTTGCTTTTCTCGCGCGCGTTGCTTGGCATCGGCCTTGGCGGTTTCTGGGCCATGTCACTGGCTCTGGCGATGCGGCTGGTACCGGAACGGCTGATGCCGAGGGCGATGGCCATCATCATGGGCGGCGTGTCCGCCGCAACAGTCTGCGCAGCGCCCGTTGGCGCCTGGATAGGCGAAATCATGGGATGGCGCTTCGCCTTCGTCATCACGGCCATACTCGGCGTGCTTGCACTTCTGACACAGGCGATCACACTGCCTGCCATGCCATCCACCGGTCCGGCCAACCTCGGCACGATGGCCACCGTTCTGCGTCGCCCCGCCATCCGCATCGGGCTCCTGACCATACTGCTCGTTGTCGCCGGCCACTTCGCCGGGTTTACGTTCATACGCCCGTTCCTGGAGAATGTGCCGCATTTTGGCGTCGAAGGCATTTCGGGAATTCTGCTGGCCTTCGGTATCGGTGGTTTCTTTGGTAACTTTGCTGGCGGTTTTATTTCCGAGCGCAACACCGCTTTGTCCATGACGCTTGCGGCGGCGGGCATCGCCGTCACGGCCTTCGTGCTGAGCTTTGCAGGCGCCTCGCCGATCGTCGCCACGGTCGCCACGACACTCTGGGGCTTTGCCTTTGGCGCGCTCCCCGTCAGCGTCCAGAGCTTCGTCACCCAGGCGGCATCCGATGAACCGGAGAGTGCCGGCGCATTGACGCTGACGACCTTCCAGATCGCCATTTCGAGCGGTGCGGTGTTCGGGGGCCTGATCGTCGGAAGCCATGGCCCGGCCGGGGTCTTCGCCTTCGCCGGATTGTCCGCCATGCTCGGCGCCACCCTGATCGGGTTTGCAAGCCGCACGCGGCTGGCGGCAGCTGCCGGATAGGACACGAACTCAGAAGTCGAATGATCAGCCAGTCGTGTCATCCCGTGACGTGCTCCGGCTGACCATTCGGCCTCATCAACGCCATCAGCATCAGGCCGAGCGGAGCTCTCCTCGCTCGGTTTCGCGCGTCAGCTCTAACCTTGCTCGTGCTTGGCTGAGAGGGAGAGCGGCGGTGGCTGAAATCAAGCAAGCGCTTCAGTGCGCCATAGGTGCGTATAAAGAGATGCCCTCGGAGAAAAAATCGTCAAGTTTTGAATCTACGTTGAGATGACTAGTGCTCAGCTTAGAAGATTAACCGCCGCCCTCGCGAGCGCCAGCGTCCCGAAGGCGATCGATCGTTCATCCGGCTGATAGTCGGGATTGTGCACCTTGTCCGAGCGCCCCGGCTGCGAGGAGCCGACAAGCAGCCGGAAGGAGGGAACGATCTGCGCGATTAGCGCAAAGTCCTCACCGCCCATACTCGGTTCATAATCGAACGCCACGTCGCCGAACTGGGCGTTGATGGAGGCGAGCGTCCGCTGGAGCATGCCCGGATCATTGAAAATCGGGGGCGTGCCGCGCCTGTAGGTGAGGTCGCAGCCCGCCCGGAACCCCAATGCCGCGCCCTCGCAAAGGCGACGCAAACCGGCCTCCGCCGCATCGCGGGCCTCTGGCTGCCGACTGCGCACGGTGCCTTTTAGCTTGCAACTTTCGGGTATGATGTTTCTTGCCTCTCCCGCATGGATCGAGCCGACTGTCACCACACAGGCATCGAGCGCCCGCACGTCGCGCGACACGATGGTCTGCAACTGACCGATCAGCTGGGCGGCGATGACGATGGGGTCGATGGCGTCGTAGGGGCGCGCCGCATGCCCGCCTTTACCGCGTACGGTGATGTCGAAGGAATCGACCGCGGAGTTGGCGTAGCCGTGCACGATGCCGAACTGGCCGGCCGCAATTTCGGGCCGGTTGTGCAGGCTGAGAGCCATGTCGACGCCCTCCATCACCCCGTCGGCGATCATTTCCTTCGCGCCGCCGATAGCCTCCTCCGCCGGCTGAAAGATCAGCCGGACATTGCCGGCCAGTCGGTTTTCCAGGCGCTTCAGCACGGCCCCGACTGCCAGCACCGTTGCAGTATGGAGATCATGGCCGCAGGCATGCATGCGGTTCGGAATCTTGCTCAGGCAAGGCCGACCTGCTCCTGCATCGGCAGAGCGAAGGCGCTTTTATCATTGACGTCTCCGGTGACGCTCTTCCCGCCAATACGCCACCCCTGCTCCTGCAGAAGAGTGACGGCGCCGCGCTTTACGGCACCACCGATCTCGCGACGCTCCGCCAGCGGGTGCGTGACATCGGCGCCCGCCAGATCGTCTATTGCACCGACGACCGGCAGGCGCTTCATGTCGCCAGCGTGTTTTCGGCTGCACAGAGGGCCGGCTATGCCGATGGGGTAACACTCCGGCACGCGACCTTCGGCACCGTGCGCGGCAATGACGGCAAGCCGTTCAAAACCCGTGACGGAGTGGCTGCCTCCCTGGGCGAGATGATCGACCTTACGTTCACCAAGGCGTCCGAAAAACTGACCGATGGTGACGCAGCGGTAATCGTAGGGCTTGGCGCCTTAAAATTCGCCGACCTCTCCACGCCAAGAAGGACGGGATACGTCTTCGATATCGACAGGATGACGTCCTTCGAAGGTCGGACAGGGCCATATCTTCAATATGCGTATGCCCGAATTTGTTCGATTTTGGACAAGGCTGCCAAGGCCGGCATTGCCCCCGCCGAGAGGATCTCAATCAGTCACCCTACGGAACGGGCGGTGTTGATGGAATGCCTGTGGTATCCAGACGCCCTTTCGGAGGCGGCCCGGCATCTGGAATCTTTCGAGATTGCCGACAGAGCCTATCAGGTTGCAGATGCCTTTAGTCGCTTCTACGCGGATTGCCCGGTTCTGAAGGCCAACGATCCATCGGAGCGACTTGCCACATGCAAGCTGGTCGCGAGGGTGATGGAAAAATGCCTCGACCTGCTTGGTATCAAGATTGTTCAACGGATGTGAAATCGATGGGATGGTTCGCTCAACATGCTTGATAGCGTCTCCACTGCACCCACGATCATTGTCCGATTTGTGATGCATCTCCACGAAAGCGGATAGACGGAAATCCACCCCTTCATCACAATCTGCTGGCGGCTCTGAGGTAAGCAGCACCGCAGTCCAAACGACCGAAATGCGGCCGCATTGCCGCCCGGTTGCATTGGCAATCGGTCGGTGGTTTCTCTCATCACACTTCTGCTAAAGCCGGGAAGCAAATCACACGCGATACCATCAACTGCCGAAGCGTGAAAGGCGAAACGGGCTGATGGCCTCTCATTCATCGAGGCTGTTGTTTTGAAGGAAGAGCACTAGGATGAGCTCCAATCGGGAGACCGTACGGTCTTATGATACGGTTGCGGCGCAGTACGCTGCCGAGGCTGCGGCGATGCCCGAATGGGTCGCGACTGAGATCGATGTGTTCGTGACCGAGTTGGGAGGATCGGGCAGGGTGCTGGAGATCGGAAGCGGGGGCGGGCGAGATGCACTTGAGCTCGAGAAGCGGGGGATCAGCGTCCGGCGCACCGACATTTCGAAGGGCTTCGTCGAACTGCTTCGCGAAAGTGGCTTCGAGGCCGACCTGCTGGACCCGCTGACCGAAGACTTGGCCGACCCGCAACGTCCCGGCACGCCGTACGATGGGATTTGGGCCTGTGCCTGCTTGATTCACGTCGCGCGCGATGATTTCGGCATGGTGCTTGGACGGCTTGCCGAGGCAACCCGGACCGGTGGCCGACTGCACGCCTCGGTTCGAGAAGGCGACGGCGAAGATGTATCCACACACGGCAGTGCTTCAGCGCCGCGGCGCTACGTCGAGACGTACTGGCGCGAGCATGCCCTGCGGTCCGAACTCACAGACGCCGGCTGGACCGTCAGCGAGGTACGTCGGTGCGTCGGCAAGCCCCATGATCGGTGGCTGAGCGTTCGGGCGGCTCGGGCGTGATCCACACAGACCTGGGGAGCAGCCGGTTGTCGCGCGACCATAAACTTTAGGTCGCCGCAACGTCTGCTTCCCAGCGAAGGCAAGATCGCCTCTATGCCGATAGGACGACGCCCTTCGGCCCGAAGGTATGTCTGACGCATAAGCTTCCCCAAACCAATGCGAAGCGGCTTCGGAAAGCCCCTGATAGTCCGTGACAGCCCCGCCGACCCAGGCGACGAATCCGTCGGGTCTTATTAGCACCGCCTCCAAGCCCAGGGCGTCTGCAACTTCGCTTGTGAGGTAGGTGATCCGCGAAGCGAACGGCTGCAAGAGTTCCTGCAGGGGTAATGCCTTAACAAAGTCCACCAGCAGTCCTTTGCCCATTTTGAGATGATCGCCAAGCTTCGTCCCATCGGCAAACTCGAAATCAGGAGCACTGCGGCCAACCAGCGGGTGGCTATCGCCGAGATCGTAGCGAAGATTGAGACCCCAGACGCGTTCGGCGAAATAGGTTGCACCGTCGAGCGTATCGATGAGGTCGCGTAAGATAGCTTCGAGAGCGCGGGAACGGCTTGGTCGCATGATCGCCACCTGGGCACGCGACCAGTCAAGGATTTGCGCTCCGACCGGGTACCTTTCTGTCGTATAGCTGTCCAGCAAACCAATAGGCGCGTCGCCGCGAATTGTTGCGGCCAGTTTCCAGCCCAGATTCATTGCGTCACCGAGACCAAGATTCAGGCCCTGACCACCCAAGGGGGAATGGATGTGCGCCGCGTCGCCAGCGAGCAGCACGCGTCCATCGCGGTAGGTCGTCGCCTGAAAGGCACGGTCCGTCCAGGTCGTTGCCAAGTGGAGCGCCGTCACGGTGACCTTGGTGCCGGAAATGTGGCGTAGCACCTTCTGTACATGATCGAGTGTCATTGGCTGTGTGCGATGGAAAGCGCCACCATCGAAGTCGACCATCGCGACGATACCAGGCTTTTGATGGGTAAACATACCCCTGGCGGTGTAGTGGCGGCCTGACGGAAGTTGATCCGGATCGGCCATCTCGACCTGAACGGAATAGCCGGTGAACTCTGGATCCGTTCCGATAAACTCGAAGTTACCAGTTTTCCGCACGGTACTGCGACCACCATCGCATCCGACAAGCCAAAGTCCCCTGAATATCTCACCACCAGCGTGAATAGTCACTCCCGTGCTCGATTGTTGGAAATCTTGGATACCGATACCGCGTATGATCTCGACACCCATCACAGTCGCGCGGGAAACCAAGACGGATTCGACTTGCTCCATCGTGGTTGCCATGTTGGTCGCAGCCGGGCTAACCAAGCGATACGGCCACCGGTCAGCGTCGATCTTGTCGTGGAAGAACTGGATGCCAGCGAAATGACCGCCGGGGCGACGTGCCTGGTTCATCCAGTGCGCGGCAGTCGAAGCGCCTCCATCGCGGGCTTCCATTTCCGGACGTTGCATCGTGCTGATCTCGTCCAGCATTCCGCGACGATAGAAAGCTTCGATCGTCGGGGCGGAAAGGCCACGCATGCCGAACGGGAGCAGCTTCAACGGAGAGTGCGGGTTTTCTAGCTGTTCCAATACTAGAACAGACAGGCCAGCAAGGCGAAGCTCGCAGGCGAGAAACAAGCCGACAGGTCCGGCACCGGCAATCACAACATCATAGGTCGAACGAAAATCATTCATAAACGGCTCCTCAATGGTCGTTCGACCGGAGCGGTTCGTCGTTTGAGAACCACACGGACGAACAATAGGACGCCATACAGCGCCCGTTGCTCGTCGTGGGACTCATGCTTTACGCAAGGACAGAGCTTTCGTTTCCGAAAGGACTTGGGCTAGACCACACCAAATCATGCCTTTTTCGACATGAGCTTTTTACCGTCGGCAGAAGCGATCTGCAATAACGGACATTCTTTTCTTTCGACGAGCCTTTTGGCGCAATGGCGCCATGTCCCTGCTGCCAAGACGATGTCTGCTTCCAGGCAGGCGCGACAACGGCTTTAGCCACCAAATTGAGGGCGCATAGCGAAAACCATTTCGGCTGCCGTCCCGAAGCAATCACGATGGTCGGACACGTCAAGGCCGCAAAACACAGCCGCTGCCAGCGCGATCCTGATAAAGAGACATCGCTTTGCAGTCGGATTCCGAAGCGCTTGCGTCTTTGCCATCACTCTCCGCGGGAACGTGATGCAAGCCCGAGTGAATACCGCTCGCAACTTCAGAGGGCAATCGTGGCATGTGTTTTCGTCGCATTCATGCAAACCAGGTGGCATTGCCGCAAGCGCTGACCTACCACACGCCTTCATGATGGGTCTGTTGAATCGACGATCCGCGGCCGGTAGCGCCCACTCCGGTGCGGCGCGCGGTGGATGTAATGCTTGAGGCTGCGTTCACGGATCGGGAATCGGGAGCCTCTAGTCGAGATCAGTTTGTATCCACTGACGCGAATGATGGATATCAATCGTCTGGAGCCGGCCCGGCCCGAGATTCTCGAACCAGTGCGGAACGCCTGCTGGACCTAGAAGGACGTCTCCGGCCGATGCATCAAAAACACTATCACCGATATAAAATCGTGCTCGACCTTCCACGACGATGAAAGTCTCGTCATAGGGATGAACGTGTAGGCGCGGGCCAGCTCCGATTTCATCGTTGCCATAAGCCAACACGGTGACCGGACCGTTCAGGTCCGAGCCTGCAATCGAACCTCTCCATGGCCCCTCGACAACAGGGTCGAAGAGCCTCATCTGCGATCCGGAACGACCATCCGGACGAACAGTATCGGGGTCAAAATCATAACGCGTCATAATAGATGGTCCTTCTTGTTGGCTTCCAATGACGTCCGACTGATGCTCGATCCGACAAAGCAGATCGCAATAGTACAAATTCAACCTCGGTCGATAGTCGATCATAGCTTGGCAATATCGCTTGGTCCGGCTCTCATCACGGAACCGTGCAGTCCATTCGTCGGCTGCCTCGGTTGGTCAGAGGGCGTAAAAGTGATACATTTGAAGAGAAGTCAGTACCGGATTTTTCAAAGGATATCGGGATGTCTGAAACCTGTTTCGAGCGCCGAAGGTTCATTGCCGCTGGTGCCGCCTTTGCGGTAACGGGGATTGTTGGCCTTGCTATGCCTGCCCGGGCTTCTGCACTTCCTGCGACGCCGTCCATGCGGGGAGGTTCCAATAACTACATCCCCGGCGCTGAAATCGTCGAGCGAATCGGCGGCGGCGGTTTTTTGATATCGGGTACAGTGCGCCTCGCTGGCGATGGTGTCCCGCTGCCGGGCCAGCGCATCCAGATGTGGGCCCATACGACCGAAGGCAGCGAGCGCGACCAGCGCAGCCATGGTGCTACGCTGACCGACGCTAACGGTGAGTTCCGGCTCGAAATGCCCCAAATCGTGCCCGCACTCGGTCAAGCGCATGCACACCTCGTCTATGACAGCGGTGAGTACGAAACCGTATTCCTTCGTCCCTTGCTGTCGAGTGCGAAGGATACCAGCCTCCAGGCACATTTCGTGCTCCAGCGGGCCTGATTGGAGCTCGATGGAGAAGGCCCGCGCGCTGCTCATCTGGATCTGCACGGCGCTGGCGCTTCTCGTGCCGCTCATTTTTGCCGCGACGAGTGAATATCTGGCGTGGCGCGATCCTGTCTATGTTGCTGCCGGCTTCGCGGGCGTCGTTGCGCTTTGCCTTACGCTCGTGCAACCATTGCTTGCGGGCGGTTGGCTACCCGGCCTGAACCTGCTGCGTGGCCGTCTTGCCCACCGTTGGGTCGGCGTCATCCTGGTCGCTGCAGTCGTCGTACACGTCGCGGGCCTGTGGATTACCAGCCCTCCCGACATAGTCGACGCGCTGCTTTTGCGCTCGCCAACGCCGTTTTCAGTCTGGGGCGTTATCGCAATGTGGGCGCTGTTCGCAGCCGCGTTGCTCTCCGCCCTCCGACGTCGCCTTTCGCCGGTGATCTGGCGCGTCGGTCACAAGAGCCTCGTCACCATCGCCGTGCTTGGCGGCGCGGCCCACGCCATGTTAATCGAAGGTACGATGGAGCCGGTATCAAAGACCGTGCTGTGCGGTCTCGCCATGATCGCAACCCTAGCGGCGGCCGCAGCCCCCTGGCTACGCCGAAGGCTGCGCCCCCCGGACAGGATGTGAGCGTCTGGGCTCTAAGAACACCTTGCGTTCAGAGTTGGTTTTCTTTTCCGACTGCCCCGACTGCCCCGACTGCCCGTTGTAAGTGACTAGCTCGCCACTTGGCAAACGATGATCGTCCGCTGCTGGTGCGAAGCCGTTGTAGAATGTGGTTCGCAGGTTGTATCGAATACTCAACGCGTTGAAATCACTGTCTAGTCGTATATCGATGGCGCGATGACAACAGAGGAAAATCTTGTAAGAAATGCAGCCGAATGGATGTCCGTCTCGGTGAAATCGTTGCCCTTGAACAGCAGTAGTTCGCCGAAATCCTTCGCGAGAGTGTAGGGAAAGCAGTCACCGAAATTCAGTCTAGTGTCTGCCTTCCCGAAATCGAGGAATGTCTGTCGGGCCATCTGGCCCTACTCGACGGTCACTACTCGATGTCGATCGCTGCACGGCGGAAGAAGGCACGACACCGCTCATACTCTGCCCAGTCACATGGACGATGCCTGAGCGAGGCGATGCGCTTCAGGGTCTGTCACATTGAGGCTCATGTGCAGATACTCCATTCTAGCCAATCGTATAACTTTCTATCATTCTCCCCATCGCGCCAAGGTGTCCAAGTGAATAGGCAGCATCAAAACTATCTGCTTATTCATTCGCCCTGTTAGAATTGGAGTTCTGAATTAGCCGATACCCGATTCATATGCGGAAGCGCCGCGGTCCAATCGCCCGTGAATAGGTTGGGAATGTCAACCGTCTTGCCCGCATTATCGCAGCCAAGCCATTCCCCAACTACGATCGGGACCCCAGCACAGATTGGAGGTCAGGCGAAGGCGTGCGCGGATGCCGTATCGAAGGTCAGCCACACCTCTTCGCCGCGCGCGAGACTCGAAATCGCCTCATGGCCAAACGGCAGGCGTACAGCGAGATCGACGCCGGCTGCGGTTGCGGTGCTAACTTCGATATTGTTGCCGAGGAACGTGATATCCCGCACCGTCACGGCAATGCCCGAGGGGACCGAGGCGCGTGACAGCGACAGGCGTTCCGGGCGCAACATCAGCGATGCCTTGCCGTTTGCGGCCGATGGACCATGCAACGGCACGCCTTCGACCATAGCTCCATCGCCGAGCGAAAGTTTTGCCTTGCCGCCTTCCCTTGCAACGACGGTTGCGTCGAGGAAATTGCTGTCGCCGATGAACCCTGCAACGAAGCGGGTGGCCGGGTTGGAATAGAGTTCCGGGCCGGTCCCGATCTGGTCGATCTCGCCCTGGCTGAACACGGCGATGCGATCCGACAACCGCAATGCCTCCTCCTGGTCGTGCGTGACGTAGAGGATGGTGACGCCCGTCTCCTGGTGAATGCGACGGATCTCGAATTGGATTTCTTCGCGCAGCTTCTTGTCGAGGGCCGAGAGCGGCTCGTCCATCAACAACACCGGCGGATTGTAGACGAGTGCGCGGGCGAGCGCCACGCGTTGCTGCTGGCCACCGGACATCAGCGCTGGCTTGCGGTCCTCGAAACCTTCGAGGCGGACGAGCTTCAGCGCAGCTTTTACCCGCTCGGCGATCTCGGCCTGCGGGCGGCGGCGGATGCGCAGCGGAAACGCGACGTTCTCACCGACCGTCAGATGGGGAAACAGCGTGTAACGCTGGAATACCATGCCAATATTGCGCTTGTGCGACGGGGTCGACAGCAGGCTCTGCCCCTTCAGCAGGATATCGCCGCCGGTAGGATCTTGAAAGCCGGCGAGGATGTAGAGCGTCGTCGACTTGCCGGACCCTGATGGTCCGAGGAAGGTCATGAACTCTCCCTCAGCGATATCCATGCTGACATTCTTGACAGCGGTCACCGAGCCATAGGATTTGCGGATACCGCGGATGCTGAGAAAGGGCTTGGTCATGCTTTTCGTCCCTTGCGGAAGAGTGCCGCGACGATCATCAGGAGGATCGTGAAGGCAATGAGCAGTGTGGAGGCGGCGGCGATGACCGGTGTCAGATCCTGCCGCAACGTCGTCCAGATTTTGACCGGCAGGGTCTGCAGCGTCGGGCTTGCCATGAAGATCGCCAGCACCACCTCGTCCCAGGAGGCGAGGAAAGAGAAAACGGCCGCGCCGAAGATGCCGTGACTGATGGCCGGAACCGTCACACGCAGCCGCGCCTCCCAGGGATTTGCGCCGCACAGGATGGCCGCGTCCTCGATCGAGCGATCGAAGCCCTCAAGCGCGTTGCCGATCGAGATGATCGAAAACGGCAACGCGATTAGCAGGTGCGCGATGACGAACGCGATGGTCGTGCCGGCAAGGCCGAATTTCAAAAACAGGGCGTACAGCGCGACAGCAAGAACGACGACGGGCAGAATCATCGGCGTCAGGAACAGGGCGCGCAATAGATCCCGGCCGACGAAGCGACCCCGGTCGAGGCCGAGAGCGGCAAGAAAGCCGATGACGACGGAGAGCACGGTGACGATTGCCGCAATCTTCAGGCTGGTCAACGCCGAATAGAGCCAGCGCGGATCGGCGAAGAGGTCCTGGTACCATTTGAAGGTCCAGGATGGCGGGGGGAAGATCAGCCATTGCGATGACCCGAACGACAGCGCGGCGATGAAGACGATAGGCAGGATGAGAAAGACACAGACCACCACCACGAGCGCGATGAGACAAGTCCTGAGGCCACCGAGTTTATCGAAGTCGAGCAGCATGACTACTTCCCCCGTGCCGGATTGAAATAGCGAAGCTGGACGGCATAGAGCGCAAGCGTGACAACAAGCAGCACGAGAGCTGCCGCACCGCCCATACCCCAATTGACCAGCGACTGGACGAACTGCGCGACGAGTTCGGCGAGCATCATATTGGATGTACCGCCCAGCAGCGCGGGCGTCACGAAATAGCCGAGCGACATGACGAAGACCATCAAGGCGCCGGCGGCAATGCCGGGCAGCGACAGCGGCAGCAGCACGCGCCAGAAACACTGCATCTTGCCCGCGCCACACAGCGCGGCGGCGCGCAGGATTGCCGGATCGATGGTACGGATGACGCCCATCAACGGCAGGATGACGAAAGGCAGCATGATATAGGTCATGCCGATGGTGACGCCGACGAGATTGTTGACAAGCGCCAGCGGCGTGTCGATCAGACCGAGGCCCATCAGCGTCTTGTTGATGACGCCGGTGCGCTGGAGCAGCACCATCCAGGCATAGGTGCGGGCAAGCAGGTTCGTCCACATCGACAGGATGATGATCGCCAGCACGATGCGCGACCATTTCTCCGGCATGATAGCGAGCAGCCAGGCGACGGGATAGCCGATGACGATGGCGACGAGCGTGACGACGCCGGCCACCATGAAGGTGTTCAGGAAGACGCGCAGGTAGGTTGTCGAACCCAGCAGGGCCTCGTAATTCTGCAGGCCCACTTCCGGTTCGAGCACGCTGCGCATCAACAGCATTAGCACCGGTACGACGAAGAAAAGGGCGATGAGCAGTAATGCCGGCAGAAGATAGCCGAGTGTGCCCTCACGTTTTGATTTGCCGGCGCTCGTCGCTACCGTAACAGCCATGATCGATCATCCAGTGTCTCAGGAGGCGGACCGGCCGAAGCCGACCCGCCATCGTCTTGGGAGGCAGCGTTACTTCGCCTGCCAGGCGTACCAGCGCGTGCCGATCTCGTCGCGGTGCGCCGCCCAGTAGCTCATGTCGGCATTGACCTGGCTCTCCGCCTGCATGTCCGGGAGCGAGTTCCGCAGTTCGGCGTCCATCAGCGTGCTGGAGTCGAGATTCACAGGCGCATAACCCGTCGCAGTAGCGAACTGAGCTTGTGCGGAGTCACTCGTGGCCTGCGCGATGAATTTCATTGCCGCCTCCTTGTTTTTCACGCCCTTGGGCACGACGAGCGAGTCGGCGGCGGTAATGTTGTTCGTCCATGACGTCTCCACCGTGACGCCGGTTTCGGCGAGTGCCGTCAAGCGGCCGTTCCAGAACGAGCCGAACGGGGCCTCGGCAGAGGCTAAGAGCTGCTGCGACTGGGCGCCGCTATCCCACCAGACGATCTCGGCCTTGATCGTGTCCAGCTTCTTGAAGGCGCGGTCGAGATCGAGCGGGTAAAGCTTGTCGGCGGAAACGCCGTCGGCAAGCAGCGCCGCCTCGATCACGCCCGGCGCGGACCACTTGTAGAACGTACGTTTGCCGGGGAATTTCTGAGTGTCGAACAGGTCGGCCCAGGTCTTCGGGCAGGCTTCGACAGCGTCCTTGTTGCACCCGATCACGAAGGAATAATAAAAGCTGCCGACCGAGTAGTCCGTGACGAAGCGCGGATCGAGCTTGCTCTTGTCGATGATGGAGAAGTCGAGCTTTTCGAGAAGACCGGCATTGCCGGCCTGAACGGCGTAATCACCCTCGACGTCAACGACGTCCCAGGTCACATTGCCCGCTTCGACCATGGCCTTGATCTTACCGTAGTCCGTCGGGCCGTCCTGCGTGACGGCGACGTTTTTCTCCGCGGTGAAGGGGTCGGCCCAATAGGTTTTCTGGGCATCCTGCGTGGTTCCACCCCAGCTGGTGAAAACCATGTCCTGGGCGGCCACGCTGCTCGAAACGCAGAAAGAGGCGGAGAGAAGCGCCAGAGCGATTTTGTGTTTCATGTTCCCTTTTCCTTATTGTTTGTGAGTGTTCAGGCCTGCGTCGTTCCGCCAATCGGCGAAAACGCCGCCGGCGCCATAATCTTGTTGTCCGCAGTGACAATCAGATCGCGGATCCTTGGCAGGAAGGCCTGCCAGTCGTGGTCGGCCGCAAGGCGCGCGCGGCGGGCCTGCCGATCGTCGAGGCTCGCGAAGCTCCAGATATGGACGATCTCGTTGATCGGCCCGATCTCCGAGGAGAAATAGCCGACGAGGTTACCGAGGTGTTTTTTCTGGATCGCGATGCCAGTTTCGCCGACAACCTTGAGGTATTCAGGAATGCCGCCGTTCTTCAGCCTGTAAGTGCGGATCTCGACAAACATCCCGGTCACCGCATCACAAAGGGATCGGGGATCGGATCGTCCGATGTCCGGAGCCACACGGTCTTCGTCTTGGTGTAGTCGAGTGCCGCGGCAAGGCCCCCCTCGCGCCCCTGTCCCGACTGGCCGTATCCGCCGAACGGTGCGATCGGTGAAACGGCGCGGTAGGTGTTGACCCACACGATGCCGGCGCGGATACGCTTGATCATACGGTGAGCGCGGGCGAGGTTGGGCGTGAAGACACCCGAGGCAAGCCCGTAGGGCGTCGCGTTCGCCAGCCGTACCGCTTCCTCTTCCGTGGTGAAGGAGAGAACGGACAGCACCGGCCCAAAGAGTTCTGTTTCCACGGAGGCCGCGGAAACGCCGTCGCAATCGAGGATGGTGGGTGTGTAGTAAAAGCCATTCCCTTCGCCTGCCCGGCCGCCGGTGACAAGCGTCGCGCCTGCTGCGAGCGAGGCAGCAACAACCGTCTCGATATGATCCCGTTGGCGCTTGGTGCAGAGTGGGCCGACTTCCGTCGCCATATCCAGCGGCGAGCCGATACGGATGGCCTCCGCCTTGGTTTTCAGTATGGCCAGAAACTGGTCTTTCACCGACACCTCGACGATGAGGCGGGAACCAGCCACGCAGCTCTGCCCTGTCGCGGCAAAAATCCCGGCGACTTGCGCGTTGGCCGCGCTATCAAGATCGCAGTCGGCAAACACGATGAAGGGCGACTTGCCCCCGAGTTCCAGCGATGTCGTCGCAAGGTTCTCCGCCGAGTTGCGCACCACGGCCGCGGCCGTCGCCGGACCGCCGGTGAAGGCGATGTGGTCGATACCGGGATGACGGGTCAGCGCACTGCCGCAGGTCGGTCCGAAGCCGGTCAGGAAATTGACGACGCCGGGCGGAAAACCCGCCTCGTGGACCAGCCGGGCGAATTCGAGCAGCGGTGCGGGGCCTTCCTCCGACGCCTTGACGACCAGCGTGCAGCCGGCGGCAAGCGCAGGGCCGATCTTCACCGCCGAAAGGAAAAGCTGGCTGTTCCACGGCACGATCGCCGCCACGACACCGATCGGCTCGCGCCGCGTCCAGACATCCATGTCCGACTTGTCGATGGCGAGCGTCGCACCCTCGATCTTGTCGGCAAGTCCGGCATAGTAGCGGTAGTAGTCCGCGACGTAGGCTATTTGCGCCGACGTCTCACGGATGATCTTGCCGGTATCGCGGGTTTCGAGTTCGGCGAGCTTCTGCGCGTTTGCCTGGACGAGATCGGCAAGGCGATAGAGCAGTTTGCCGCGCGCTGTCGCTGTCATGGCCTGCCATGCGCCGGTCCAGAGCGCGCGCTGCGCGGCCTGCACGGCGCGATCGACGTCATCTTCCCGCGCTTCGGCCATGGCTGCCCAGACAACGCCGGTCGCCGGATCGACAGAGTCGAACCGCGCAGTACCGTCTTCGAAGGTTCCGTCTATGTATTGCTGGAAGCTCTGCATGGCGCCCTCACTGGAATGCCGGCATGACATCGGCGATGAAGCGTTCGAGCGAGGCCTTCTTGCGCTCGAAGCTCATGCCTGTGTCGATCCAGAAGGAATATTCGTCGTAGCCGAGGTCTTCGTAGACCTTCAGGCGCCCGATCACCTCTTCCGCTGTGCCGATCGGCATGTTTTCACGCATCTTTTGCGGCGCCAGGTTGGGATTGGCAGCAAGCTCTTCCTCGGAAAGGCGCTCGATGAGGCCCTGGTCGATCGGCCGCTCGTTTTTGAACCAGGCGAAGAAGTAATTGTAGTAGGTGCTGATCTCCTTCGCGGCCCTTGCGATGTCGACCTCGTCGGAACCGACATAGGTGTGTTGGAGCAGCATGATCTTCGACCGCGGCATGTCCGAGGCTTTCTCGCAGGCTGCGTTGAAACGCTCCATGAGGCTCGCGATTTCTGCCTCGCCATTGGCAAGCGGCGTGCACTGCACATTGCAGCCGTTCGCGACGGCGAATTCATGGCTGTTCGGATCGCGTGCCGCGACCCAGATCGGCGGATGCGGCTGTTGCACCGGCTTCGGCGCCGAGGTCGTCCTCGGAAAATTCCAGAACTCGCCGTCATGGGCGTAGTCGCCGGTCCAAAGACCCTTCACGGCCGGGATCAGCTCGCGCATTCGCTGGCCGGCACCCCATGGGTCAAGACCGGGTAGAAGACGTTCGTACTCGAAGCTGTAAGCGCCACGCGCCACGCCGATATCGAGGCGTCCGCCGGTAATGATGTCGGTCATCGCCGCTTCGCCCGCAAGCTTGATCGGATGCCAGAAAGGCGCGATCACCGTGCCCGTGCCGAGGCGCACATTTTTCGTACGGCGCGCGAGGTCGGCAATGTTGACGAAGGGGTTCGGCGCGATGGTGAAGTCCATACCGTGGTGCTCGCCGGTCCAGATGGCATGCATGCCGCCCTTGTCCGCGATCTCGCACAGCGCGATGAATTCCTCGTAGAGCTCCTGGTGGTTCTGGCTGGCATCCAGCCGCTCCATGTGAACGAACAGGGAAAATTTCATGGCTTACCCCTTTGCGGCCACGGCGTGCACGCGGCCTTTTTCCTGATTTCCGAAGTAGACGCCGAAATTGCCGAGCGTGCATTCCGCCCCGTACCGCTTGACGATATCGCGCACCGCGCTGTCGGCGATCTCGGCCAGCGGCGGGGCCTGTACCGGGAAAAACCTGCCGCTCTGCGGCGTGCCTTCTCCCAATTCGCCGCGATAAACGACATGCTGCCGTCCTGTCGTGGTGTCTTCATAGACGGAATAGAGAAGGCCCGTCGTAAGCGTTAGCCCCGCTGTCTCCGCGATGTGATCCTCGAGAGCTTCCATCCCGTCGCCCTCGGCCTTTTCGACGAAGGGCAGCGTCCAGCCCCCCTTGCCGTCCTCGACCAACAGGATTTCACTGTTCCGCACGGCGACCGCGCCGAGAAGCAGGCTTTCGGCCGAGGCAAGCAGGCTCCTTTCAGCAAGGGCCGGTGTGAAGTAACCGCCACGGGCATAGCCGAGCCCGGTCTTTCCGCTGTTGTCGAAAGCCTTGACCCGCCCGATCAAGATCACATGATCACCCGCATCGACGACGTCGTGCGTTGCACAGTCAAACCAGGCGGCGACATCAGCAAAGACGGGCGAGCCATACGGCCCTGGTCGCCAATCGACCGCAGCAAACCGGTCTTCGACCGGCCGGGCAAACGTATTGGAAACGTCCTTCTGCCCTTCCGACAGGATATTGACGCCAAAACCCTTGGCTTGGGTGAGCGTTGCATAGTTACGCGAGGTTTTCGCCAGGCAGACGAGAAGCAGCGGCGGGTCGAGGGAAACACTCGTGAAGCTGTTGGCGGTGAAACCGATTGGCGCGCCCGCATCATCAACCGTCGTGACGACTGTGACGCCGGTCAGGAATGCGCCGAAGGCATCACGCAGGGCTCTCGCATCTGACATCATAATCTCCTCCATAGCCCCTGAGGACCGAGTGTTTCAGCTCGTTGCCAGCCAATCAGCAAGCGCGCGGTTCACCGCATTGGGCGCTGTCAGGTTCACCATATGACGGTGTCCCTCGATCACCACGGCGCGTCCTCGGCGAGCTGCGGCGGCCATGTCCCGCGCCATGGCGGCGGTCGAATTCATGTCTCCATCGCCGGTCAGGAAAAGCGACGGGCGTTCAACCTGGGGCCAACAGTCCGCATAAACGGCGTCTCCGCTGGCAAAGGCGGCGTAAGCCGCAGCATAGCCGGCCGGATCGACGGCCTGCAGCAGATCGCGCACAAGTGCATAGGCTTCGGTGCTCTCTTCATCCGCATGGAACCAGCGCGAAAGTGGCGCCACCCGGTCGAACGCGCCGGAGCTGATTTCGCGCGCCCGCGCCGCCACGGCTGTGCGCGCATCGGTTCCGCGACGATGCACGCCGTTCAAAAGCGCTACACGCCGGACCATCGCTGGCGCCGTCGCAACAATGCCGCTTGCAATCAACGCTCCCATCGAGTGGCCCGCGACATTCACCGGCTCCCCTGCCACTTCCTCCAGAAAGCGCCGAAACCATCCGACATAGAGAGGCAAATCAGGAGCACCTTCCAGTGCCTCCGAAAAGCCGTGACCGGGGAGATCGACCGCGATCACACGAAAACGGTCCGCCAGTTGATCGATCTGCGGCTGCCATGCCTCGATGCGCATGCCGACGCCGTGGATGAGAACGAGGGTCTCACGGCCCTCACCCCGTTCCAGATAGGCTGCGCCTGACGACGTCTTACACCGCGGCAGGGTTTGCAACATCGTGGCCCAGCTCCTTGAGGTCCTGGTACCGGTCGCCAATGCGATGATGCGGGCGGCCGCCAATGGAAGCACCAAGTGCGACGACGATCTCGTCCGCGGCAGGCGCATCCGGGATCGCGCATTGAATGGTCAGGTAATGCGAGCGACGCCCTTCGTCGTTCTTGTCCATCAGCGGGATCATGATGGGAGCGTTCGCCGGACCGCGCGTGTTGCAGAACGCGAGGTAGGACTTCGCACCAACCGCGCTGCGATAGTGATTGCCGAAACGAAGCGTGTGGATCAGGGCGGAGGCGTGCTCGACTTCACCATCGAGACCAACGACCGCCGACTTGCCATAGGCTTCAACAACGTCGCCGGAGCCGGCTTCATCGATGATCATCTTGGTCAGAAGCTCGCCGAGAATGGGAGCGACGGCATGAATCTCCGGCTTCAGGTCCTCAACGAATCCACGGCCCGCCCAGGGGTTTTTCACGACGGCCATCGCGGCGATCAGCTTGAGCGGCTTGGACGCTTCCTTGCCGCCCTCCACGAATGTCGTTTCCACATGAAGCAGCGTTTTTCGGACCAGCGTCACTGAGGCATCCTCCTGTCTTTAATCTGCTCATACTTTGGTATACCATCAGACAAAGTGTCAACCCATTGTCTGAAAGTTTTTTTGCAGCTATGAATGAGAACATGACAAAGAGCCTGGAAAACCTTGCAGCCCTCCGCATCGAAACCCCGCCCGCAACACTTCGGGAAATCGCGCTCGACCGTATGCGTCGCGCCATCATCGGCGGCCTGTTTGAGCCGGGCGAACGCCTCGTTGAACGAACGCTGTGCGACCAGCTCGGCGTGTCCCGATCCGTCATCCGGGAAGTTATCCGCCATCTCGAGGCCGAGGGCCTCGTCGAAATGCTGGCAAAGCAGGGCCCGATCGTTGCAACGCTCAACTGGGATGACGCCCGGCAGATCTATGAGATCCGCGCGGCGCTGGAATCGACGGCCGTTGCCGATTGCGCAAGGGTCGCCGGGCCTGAGGTCAAGGCTAAACTGCGCAAAGCAATGAACGAATTGGAGCGGACATCGAAGCAGAACTCCCCTGTCGGCGTGCTTGATGCCACGACCGAATTCTACAAGGTCGTTTTCGAAGCTGGCGGCAACAACATTGCCTGGGAAATCGTCAGCCGACTGAACAGCCGTATCTCGCGCTTGCGCGTCATGACATTATCGACATCGAACCGCATGGCATCGGGGCCATCGCAGATAAGGGAGATTTTCGCAGCGATCGAGGCGAACAACCCTGATGCGGCAGCATCCGCCTGCCGAAAACATGTCGGAGCCGCGGCTGCAATCGCCAAAACAATACTAGCTTGACGTTGGGATGCCTTAAATTAGCGCCTTGAAAGGATATGAACTGACGCCCCTGTTCTTCAGCTTTGTATCCGCATCAGACTTCGCAGTTCGGGCGGTTACTTGGCTCTCCGGAGTGGTTGGTTGGGCGCTGACAGCAGATAGGCAGCTTCAAGGCGAGGATTGCCGAAAGCCGACCTTCAAGCCGGCGCCAGCATCGATGTGACGTGACCCCGAAACAGCCATCCACTCACTCCAGGCTGTTGGCTTCAACAGTGGGAAGGCATCAATCGGCGTCGACCGCAGCGGGGATGAACGGCCGAAGCGCGTCGATCAGAGAAGTGGTGCCGTACCGAACGTCACCGCTGGGCTCGATGTCAACGAGCTCACCCTTGTTGTGAGCGTCATAAAGATCGACCAGAAGCTTCGCGGCACTCTCGCTCAGGAAGCGCTCGAAATTTTCCTGCCATTGTGATCGAGGAACCACCTGCGCGGTAACGGTGCGGCCCAGCAACTGGCTAAGCGCCGCGGCCACATCGTTGGCACTGTACCGACGCGGCCCTTCGGCGTGAACGATTTGCAGTTCTGCACCCGCGTTTGGATGTAGCAGCAGATCGGCGGCAATCAGACCAAGGTCCGACGCTGAGATCGTTGGAAACTCCATGTCGACCGGGTCGTGAAAGCTCGGCAGAACGCCGGCCGTTACCGCCACCGGAATGACGAGGCCCCAGCCTTGCATGTGTTCCGCGGATCGCAAGAACACCTTGGGCATTTCAAGTTGACGAAGGCGCTCCTCGAAAATGCGGAACATGGTGGGCATTCCGATGTCTTCGCGGACGTGGGCGCCATAGTCGGAAATTGCCAGCACGCGCTTCGGACACGCCCGCTTCAGCGCCTCAACCAGACTTTCGATCGAACGGCGCATTTCTCCGACGCCGCCCGGCGGGAGGATGACTTGCACGGCGTCCGCGTTCGCGACCGCCCAGGCGAGCGCGGCGGAGTCCTGAAGATCGGCAATTGCGATATCGCATCCGATTTCGCGCAGCGGGCCTGCCTTTGACTCGTCGCGCAGGACCGCCCTGACCGGCACGCCCGCCTTACGCAGCGCCAAAGATGTTGAATAGCCGACCTTCCCGGTGGCTCCGACAATTGTAAACATGTTCATTTCCTTGTTCGTGACGCGCAGCGGTGAAGCCCCCGGCAGAGAGCCTGCCTGAGAAACGTCGCCACCAAGCGCGTTGGTTTCGAGCTTGTTCGAAGTTGTCTGGGCCCTAAGTGGCCTGCTGCCTGACGGCCGCCGCGAAGCCCGCCGTGTCGAAGTAGTCACGCCAACGCAGGACCTTCGCGCACTCGATCTCCAGGACACCGAGCGCGCGGACCGTCAGGATGATCTTACCGTCGTGTGCACAGAAATGATCGAGCCGCTCGGCATAGACTGGGTGGCCGATGCCGGACAGAACGAGATCTTCGATCCGCATGTGATGAAACTGCACTAGAAAAGCGCGAGCGAAAGCCGCGCCCTCCTTCGGCCCGACGGTCCTAGCGACGCCGACGTTTTCCCAGATCGTCGTCTCACCGAAATAAGCGTCGAAGGAACTCCAGAAACCGTCGGGGGTCGCGACAGTGGCGTCAAAGAACTCTCGAACGAGCGCCGTCTCGTGTGTGGTTGCAGACATGGGCCATTTCCTTGCTGAAGACGCGCTAGGAGTATGGAGCCGAGCAGAACCGGTCGCTCAGGTTCAGGCCGTTCTTTGCAGATTCGGTCGGAATTCGCTCGCCTGTCGAACGATCTCGCCGGGAGTCTGGCCGAGGAGGCGGCGCATCGTGGAGGCCATATGACTTTGATGAGCGAACCCGGCAGCGAGTGCGATCTCACTCGCGGGCATCGTCGTCGTTGCCATCAACGCGCGCGCATATTCAACGCGACGGTTGATTACATACTGGTGCACTGGTCCGCCGGTGCTGTTGCGAAACAGGGTCTTCAGGCGAGTGACGCTGACACCTGCAACCATTGCGAGGTCCGCAAGGTGGAGCTTTTGATCAAGATTGGTCTCGATGAAATCCGTCAGCACCCGTAGCTGGCGCTCCGACAGTTTCGGTTCGCCACGATTCTCCGGCGCTGTGAAACCGCCGTTCGCGGTCTCGATCAGCCGGACGGCCAAGGCGTTGGCGAGAAGCTCGATGAAGAGTGGATCAGATGGGGTGTCCGCCTCTAGGTCTGCCTTCACGGCCCGGCCAATTCCCTCGATGCGAGCGTCACGAACTTGAAAGCTCGGGAGCAGCTCGATCTTGCTGGCGTCACGGCCCAGATCCTCGGCAACCTGATTGAGCAGCGAAGGGTGGAGGCTCAATCGCAGGATCTGGCAGTCGGCATCGTCCTCCCACGAACCGTACATACCAGCCGGAACGATGTCGATATCGCCCGGCTTCTGTACGCGGCGCATGCGCCGGCCGCCGATCGAGCAATCGGCCTTGACGGGCGGACCGAAGTGCATGCCCAGACTGTGCAGTTTACTACCCGGTACATGCGACAACCCGCGGGGAATATGCACGAAATCGGCATTGAACCCGGACCAGTCCCTTCCGGCACTGGTCAACAGGATTCTGGGTGAAGGCTGTGCTGGGTAAGTTGTCATGGTCTGGTTGGACTCGGCTTTCCACTTTTGCGGCGCACAACTCCTCAGTCATCGGATCTCGGGACGCTTATTGAAAGCTGCCGAGCGAGATCGCGCCTATCAATGGGAGATCCTACTTCGCCGGTCGCCCGGTGGCCAGCCCCTGCCAATGATCCTGACAACCACGGTAGCTGGCGTGCGCTCGAATGGACGACGAGGAGTATCGCCCAATGAAACGGCAGATGGTGGACGAGTAGCGGTTGCTTTGCCCGATTGAGAACCATTGGGGCCTGGCACAACTACGATGCCCAAGGCGGTTGCCGGCAACGTCTTCTATCTGGCAACAACACAGATCACTTCAACGGCCGACGCGAGGGCTTTAAGGCAATGATGCGACCGTTATCGGAATCGCCGGCGCCGATTGCTGATCCTGTTGCCGCGCAATTCCGACCAGCCATTTGTGGAACCGCTGACCGAACGGCTTTTCGAGGGCAGTCCTGTCCCAGGCCAGATAGTAGCTTTCGGAAAGCTTCATACGGATATCGAAAGGCACGACCAGGCTGCCGGCGGCAATCTCATCCTGCACCATGGAAACCTGTGCAAGAACGAACCCCCTACCATTGGCAGCCGCGTCGATGGCACTGCTTGAGAGGGTGAAGGATAGGCCGGAAAACGTCTGCCGGCCGTCGGCGTTGATGAGGTTCGCCCAGTCCTTCCATTGTGGCGATGCCTTGTAGTCTGCTTCCCACTCCACATTGAGCAGGGGAAACGTGAGGATATCCTCCGGACAGCCAGGGGCTCCGCTTGCAATGAGCGCGGGCGAACACACCGGCACGACCCAATCGGTGAACAGGGCCGCCACGTGTTCGTGGGCGTAGGAGCGCCGACCGTAAGTGATCCGGAAATCCACTTCCTCCTCGCCGAGCCGAGGCTCCTGCTCCTGGCCGAGGATGCGCACGTTGGAACCCGGACAGAGCGACTGCCAATCGAAGATCTTGCGGCTGACCCACCGGCTGGCGACCGAGGACAGGGCGCTGAGCACGATGCCGCTTTCGTTTCTTGCGCGTGTCAGGACGTTGGCGGCATGGGAAAGCTGCCGAAAGCCCTTCGCAACCTCGCGATAGTACAGACGCCCCCAGGACGATAATTCCACCCGCCGGCCGCGCCGCTCCAGAAGCGTCAAGCCAAGACATCGCTCCAGATTGCGTACCAACTGGCTGACGGCCCCGGGCGACACGCCGAGGTCTTCTGCCGCGGCGCTCACCGAGCCGCATCGCCCAATGGCTTCAAAGGCCTGCAAGCCGCGCAAGGACGGGTTCGACATCGTTACGCAATCCTCCCAAAGGCGTCGCAATTTAGATTTTCTAAAATAGAACGCAGAAGCTGGCAACTTGTTGGCGCGGGGAAAACAACGAACATTCGCTTATCAAAACGCAAGGAGAGCGAGATGTTTCTCAAGAATGCCTGGTACGTCGCGGCCTGGGATCACGAGGTAAGCCGCGAGCTGAAGCCCGTCACCATCCTCAGCGAAAAGATCGTTCTTTACCGCAGACAGGACGGCCGGGCGGCTGCGCTGGAGGATGCCTGTCCCCATCGCAAGCTGCCGCTCTCCATGGGCCGTATCAAGGGCGACGACGTAGAATGCGGCTATCACGGCCTGACCTTCGACTGTTCGGGCACCTGCACGCGCGTTCCGGGTGCAGAGCGCATTCCCCATGTCGCCAAGGTGCGTTCCTACCCGGTCCACGAGCGCTACGGCCTGCTCTGGATATGGATGGGTGAAGCAGACAAGGCGGACCCGAAGGACATTTTCGAGGTCGAGTATTTCGACGACCCGGCCTGGGGCATCAATCGCGGCGAGTCGATGACGCTCAACTGCAACTACCTCTACATGACAGACAACCTGCTCGATCCGTCCCACGTCGCCTGGGTCCATCAGTCGTCCTTCGCAAGCTCCGCCTGTGAGGAAACGCCGCTGGAGACGACCGTCAAGGACGACGGTGTCACCGTTTGGCGTTGGATGATCGACTCCGAACCGGCGCCCTTTTACTCCCCCTTCCTGCAGTTCGAGGGCAATACGGACCGCAAGCAGCACTATGAGGTCCGCTATCCGAGCAACGCCATCATCAAGGCGATCTTCGCACCGGCCCACACGGGCGGCGAAGGCCGCGCGCTGCCGGAAAACACCTTCCTCATGGACAGCTACAACTTCATGACGCCGGTCGATGAGAACCGCACCAAATACTACTGGTTCCAGATGCGCAATTTCGCGCCAGACGACGCCAAGGTTTCCGAGAGCTTCGCCAAATCCGTGCGCGGCGCCTTCGAGGAGGACCGCGTCGTGCTGGAAGCGGTCCATCACGGGATGGCGAACATGCAGACGCCGAACCTCGACCTGAAGATCGACGTTGGCCCGATGCGCTTCCGCCGCAAGCTCGCCCAGATGATCGCCGCCGAGGCGCAAGCCGGGCCTGCCACCGCAGCAGCAGAGTAAGGATCGCCCGAATGCTGGACGCCGCGGCCTCGCGCTTCCGCCCCTTCGAAGTGATTTCGAAGGTGCGCGAAAGCACCACCATCACGTCTTTCCGACTTGCCCCTCTCGACCGGCAGCACTGGCGGCCGTTCGAGGCCGGACAGTTCCTCACGATACGGGTTCCCGACCGCAAGGGTGGGCATATCCTGCGCAACTATACGGTCTCCTCGTCCCCGCGCGAGGAGGGCACGTACCGGATCACCGTGAAGCGTGAGGTCGCACCGTCGCAGGACGTTCCAGCGGGTGTGAGTTCGTGCTGGCTGCATGACGAGATCGAGCCCGGCGCCGTTATAGAGATCGACCTGCCGCGCGGCACCTTCAAGCTCGACGCGGCGAGCAGCCGGCCCGTCGTGCTGCTCTCGGGTGGCGTCGGACTGACGCCGACGGTCTCGATGCTCGATGTGCTGGCGCGGGAAAGCAACCGGCCCGTCTGGTTCATCCACGCCTGCGACAGCGGAGCCGTCCATGCCCTGCGCGGCGAGGTCGAACACCTCGCCACCGTCAGGCCCGGCGTCACTGTGCATTTTTGCTACCGTTTCGCAGAAAGCGCCGACCTCGACGCGATGCGGTGCCATTCGGAAGGGTTCCTGACGCGCGCCACGCTCCAGCAGCTTCTGCCGCTCGACGATTACGACATCTACATGTGCGGCCCGCCCCCCTTCATGCAGGCGCTCTATGGCATCCTTACCGGCCTCGGCGTCCGCAAGGAACGCATCGCCTATGAATTCTTCGGCCCGGCAAGCCTTCTCACGGAAGCCGCGCGGACAACAACGCAACCGGTAAAGCCGCCCGCCACCGACCATTCCACCGCAGGCGACGGACCTCATATCGTTCTCCAGAAATCCGGGCGAAGGCTCGCCTGGGACGGCACAAGTGAATCCATCCTCGCATTCCTGGAGGCGCAGGGCATCGAGCCGGAATTCTCCTGTCGGGCGGGGGTCTGCGGAACCTGCGAACAGGGCCTCGTCTCCGGAGAGGTCGACTATTTCGAGGAGCCGCTCGACGTGGTGCCAAAGGATCGGGTGCTGCTGTGCTGTACCCGGCCGAAATCCTCGCTCGTGCTCGACCTGTAGCGACTGTGAACAAGAGGCTGCGGCCTGAACCGGGGGTGCCTCGCCACCCGAAGGAGAACCCGTGACGAAAATGCTCCGAGACGAAATTCCGCTCAACCCGCATGTCGCCGGACTGCCGCCCTACAATGCCGGCATGAACATCGCCGCCGCGCAGAAGCACAGCGGCCGGCAGGACATCGCCGCCCTTGCCAGCAACGAAAACCCGGACGGCTGCTCGCCGAAGGTCGCCGCCGCCCTCGCCGGCCTCAATCCGGCGCGTTACTGCGATCCGGCCTGCACGAGCCTGCGCACGGCCCTCAGTCACAAGCTCGGCGTTCCCGCGGAACGCATCGTCGTCGGCAACGGCTCGGAGGAAATGATCGCCGCGGTGTGCCGCGCCATCCTGCGTCCCGGCGCCACCGTCGCAACGCTCTGTCCCGGCTTCGGCCTTCACGAGATCGAGGCGCTTGCCAATGGCGCACATGTCGAGAAGGTCGCCATGCGGGCGGACCTCGATTTCGACATCCCCGCGATCGTGGCCATGCTTACTCGCAAACCGGCGATCTTCTTCCTCTCGTCGCCGTCCAATCCCGTCGGGCCGGCGCTCGATCGTGACGGCCTCAATCGCATTCTCTCGGCGGTTACGCCACAGACGCTGCTCGTGCTGGACGAGGCCTATTTCGAGTTCACCGATGACGACGTGCCCGACGGACTTGCCGCACTCACAGAGACCGATCTCTCTTGGGTGGTGCTGCGGACCTTTTCCAAGGCCTATGGGCTTGCCGGCCTGCGTGCCGGCTATGCCGTGACGTCGGACCTGCGCCTGGCGCGCGCCATGACCGCCGCCAAGACACCGTTCAACGTCAATGCCGCTGCGCAGGCCGCCGCCCTTGCCGCGCTGGAGGACGAAACATGGATGCGCGCATCGGTCGCCGCATTGAAGCAGGAACGGCAGCGCGTCTCCCGGATCGTCGCGGCCCTCGGCTTTCGCGTCGCCGGATCGCAGACGAACTTCCTCTTCATCGATGTCGGCTGGGACAGCCGGGCAGCCCTGGATCACTTCCTGTCGAAGGGGATCATCATCAAGCCATGGAAGGAAGCCGGCTACGAAACCTTCATCCGCGTGACGATCGGCAGCGCTTCCGAAAACGACCGCTTCCTCGAGGCGCTTCGCGCTCTCGCCAAGGAGTGACGCTCCATCGAACAAGATAGAACAGGGGTCGGTCTACGGCCTAAGGGAACGAACCATGAGCGCAAACGCAAGTCTGCCCAAAGCAAACCGGGAGCCACATCGCATGTCCCCATTGACGCCATCCGGTCTCTTTTCCGGCGACTATTCCGCTCTGCGCGCCCGGTTCCTCGCCGCCGCGCGCACCGCCGGGGCGAGCCTCGTAGAATATCTGCACCCGCTGCATGGTCCGGATGGCGAGCGGCTTGCGACCGATGTCGCCTATCTCGGACGCAACGATGCCCGCAAGCTTATGGTGCTGATTTCCGGCACCCATGGGGTTGAAGGTCCGTTCGGCTCGGCCTGCCAGACCGCGTGGCTTTCCCAGAACACGCCCTGGCAACTTCCCGACGACACCGCAGTCCTTGCGATCCATCTCATCAACCCCTGGGGCACCGCATGGTCGCGCCGTGTGAACGAAGACAATGTCGACCTCAACCGCAACTTCATCGACTGGCAGAAGGCACCGCCGAAAAACGAGCGGTATGGCGCCCTGCACAGCGCGCTCGTCTGTCCCGCCCTGGAAGGGCCGGCGCACGACGCGGCTAAGGAGGCCTATGAGGAGGCCAGGCGGCGATCCGGCGGTTATGCGGGGCTTGCTCCGATCATCGAAGCGGGCCAGTACGAATTTCCGGATGGATTGTTCTATGGCGGCGACGGCCCCGTCTGGTCCAACCGCACCCTGATCGACATCCTCACGACCTTTGCGCAGCAGGCGGCCGAGGTGGTCGTTTTCGACCTGCACACTGGCGCCGGTCCCTATGGTTATCCGGCGCTGCTGTCCGTCGCCGAAAGCGAGCATGCCGGGCTGGATTGGGGACGGAGCATCTTCGGCCCCGCACTTTCCGTCGTCGTCACCGGCGCGAGCGCGACGACCGATACCGGCATTGCCGCGACGGCGACCGGCTATGTTTCGGCGGCCGTGCGAACCGCGCTGCCGAAGGCCCGTGTCCTGCCGCTGGTGGTCGAGTGCGGCACGCTGGACGGCGCCACCGTTTCAGACGCGGTGCAGGCGGACAACAGGCTTCACTTGTTCGGCAAGATCGATACGCCGCTCGGCGGCAGGATCAAGGAAACCCTGCGCGCCGCCTTCATTCCCGAGGATGCAGACTGGCAGCGCACCTGCTTGACCGCGTCGCTGCGCCATTTCGACCGCGCCTTCGCCGATCTCAAGGCGGTCGGCGGTGCCGGCCAGGAAAAAACGGTTCCGGCGGCAGCAGCCGTGACCGTCGTCTCCCATCCGGACGTCAACGGCCCGAGGCTTGCCGAACGGCCGGCGATCGAGGTGCACGGCATCCACAAGCGCTTCGGCATCCTGCCCGTACTGAACGGCGTCAGCGTCTCCGCCCAGCCGGGCGAGGTCGTGTCGATGATCGGCTCCTCCGGCTCGGGGAAAAGCACCTTCCTGCGGTGTATCAACCTGCTCGAACAGCCGAACGACGGACGCATCGTCATCGATGGCGAGGAAATCCGCATGAAGAAGACGGCGGACGGCAATGCCGTACCGGCCGACATGCGACAGGTCGAGCGCATCCGTTCGCGGGTCGGCATGGTGTTCCAGAACTTCAATCTCTGGCCGCATATGACCGTGCTTGAAAACATCGTCGAGGCGCCGCTGCATGTGCTGAAGGAAGAGCGGCAGGCGGCCGTCGATCATGCCCATGCGTTGCTGAAGAAGGTCGGCCTCTCCGACAAGCATGCCCAATATCCCGGCCAGCTCTCGGGTGGCCAGCAGCAGCGCGCCGCTATCGCCCGCACGCTTGCGATGCGCCCGAAACTCATCCTGCTCGACGAACCGACCTCCGCGCTCGATCCCGAGCTGGTCGGCGAAGTGCTGCGGGTGATCCGGCAACTGGCCGAAGAAGGAAACACGATGATCCTCGTGACGCACGAAATGCAGTTCGCGCGCGAGGTCTCGCACAAGATCCTCTTCCTCCATCAGGGAAAGGTGGAGGAAGAGGGTGCCCCGGCGGAGGTTTTCACCAATCCGCGCTCCGAACGCATGCGCCAGTTCCTGGCCCGGACGTTCTGACAGCCGCCGGCCTCACCCGCCCACAACGAAGCTCAACATGGGGAACCAGAACATGAAACTGAAAAGTCTATTGCTCACCACGCTCTTTGCCGCCGGCCTCACCACGGCGCAAGCCGCGGAAGGCGAATTGTCGATCGGAACGGAAGGCGCCTATCCGCCGTGGAGCATGGCCGATGCCGTCGGCAACGTCACCGGCTTCGATGCCGATGTCGGCAACCTGCTCTGCGCCAAGCTGGAAATGAAGTGCCAATTCGTCGTGCAGGCCTTTGACGGCCTCATCCCGGCGCTGAAGGCCAAGCGTTTCGACATCATCATTTCGGGCATGTCGATCACGGAGGACCGCAAGAAGGAGATCAACTTCTCCATCGGTTATGCCGAACTCGCCAACATGTTCGTCGCGCCGAAGACGTCGGACCTTGCCGGCATCAAGGATTTCGACAGCCTGATCAAGGCGCTCGACGGCAAGAAGGTCGGCGTGCAGGCCGGCACGACCCACGCGCACTACCTCGAGAAGAACGTGTCGAACGCCGACCTGAAGACCTACGACACGCTCGACCAGATGCAGATCGACCTGGCCAGCGGCCGCGTCGATGCCGCCTTCTCCGACAAGTCGGCGCTGGATGACTTCCTCGCCAAGCCCGAGGGCAAGGATTTCCAGCTGGTCGACGTCAAGATCGCCAGCTCGTCCGATCCGACGCTTGGCGAAGGCATCGGCGTCGGCATTGCCCAGGAAAACACCGAGCTGAAGGCCCGCATCGACAAGGCGCTCTGCGAACTGGTCGCCGACGGTTCCATCGGCAAGGCAAGCCAGACCTGGTTCAAGACGGACATTTCCCGCCCCTGCAAGTAACGCCGACATGGTGTCTCCCGGATATCGTCCGGGAGACACCGCCTCCGACAGGACAACAGACAGGTTTGGGCGGATCCGATGGAATTTGGATTATGGCAGGTATGGGAGGGCGGCTGGATTGCCGCAATCCTGCGCGGCGCGGCGATCACCATCGCCGTTGGTGTGGCGAGCATGGCCTTCGGCATTGTCATCGGCATTGCCTTTGGCCTGATCAAATGGGCGCGGCTCTTCCCGCTGACATTGCTGGTGGATTTCTACACATCGGTCGTGCGCGGCGTGCCGGAACTCCTGATCATCTATCTTCTCTTCTTCTCCTCCGTCGAATTCGTGGGGCAGGTCGCCGCCGCCTTCGGCTATGAAGGACTGGCCGGCAACGGCTATGCCTTCATCATCGCCGTCATCGCGATCGCGGCCATATCGGGCGCCTATTCCACCGAGGTCGTGCGCGGCGCACTTGTCGCCATTCCCGGCGGCCATATCGAGGCGGCGCGGGCGCTCGGCATTCCGGGCCGACGCATCTTCCGCCGGATCATCGCGCCGCAGATGCTGAGGATTGCCGTGCCCGGCATGAACAATGTCTGGCAGACGACCATCAAGGATACCGCCCTCGTCTCCGTCGTCGGCCTGCAGGAACTGATGCGTGCCGCCTTCGTCGGCGCCGGATCCACCCGCCATCCCTTCATTTTCTACTTGATCGCGGCTGTCGTCTATCTCGCCATCACGCTGGTCAGCCAGGGTGGTTTCGACCGGATCGAGCGCCTTCTGCGCCCCCGTACGAGGACATAGGCCATGGATCTCGACCTCATCCAGCTTTCCGTTCCAACCCTTGCCAAGGGACTGTGGCTGACCGCTCTCCTGACACTCACCTCGGTCGCCGTCGGCTTCAATCTCGGGCTTGCGCTCGCGGTCATGCGGCTTTCGAAAAATCGGCTCGTCAGCGGTTTTGCCAAGAGCTACAGCACCCTCTTCCGGGGCACGCCGCTGCTCGTCCAGCTCTTCCTCTTATACTACGGCCTCGGTCAGCTCCCCTTTGTACGCGATAACCCCGTGCTCTGGTGGATCGTCGGCGATGGCGCCCATTGCGCCGTCATGGCGCTGGCGCTCAACACGGCGGCCTATACCTCCGAAATCCTGCGCGGCGGCCTCATGTCGATTCCGGGCGGGCTTGTCGAGGCGGCGCAGGCCTGCGGCATGTCGCGGCTCCTCTGCTTCCGCCGGATCACGTTCCCGCTTGCCATCCGGCAGGCCCTGCCGGCCTACGGCAACGAACTGGTCCTCGTCGTCAAGGGAACAAGCCTTGCCTCGACCATCACCGTCCTGGAAATCACCGGCCACGCAAAACGCCTGATGAGCCAGACCTATGCGATCCTGGAGGTCTTCGCCATCGCCGGCATGCTCTACCTCCTGATCAACCTAGTGCTGATCACCCTCATCCGGCTGCTTGAAGCCCGCCTTACCCGCTACCTGCCCCGGTAGACAAACTCTGAAACGACAGAAAAACAAGAAGGAAAGACCATGGACGTACGCGCCGCCGTCGCCGTTCAGGCCGGCAAGCCGCTGGAAGTCATGACCGTACAGCTCGAAGACCCGCGGGCCGGCGAAGTGCTGATCGAGGTCAAGGCGACCGGCATCTGCCACACCGATGACTTCACCCTGTCGGGTGCAGACCCCGAAGGCCTGTTCCCCGCCATTCTCGGCCATGAGGGTGCCGGCGTCGTCGTCGATGTCGGCCCTGGAGTCACATCGCTGAAGAAGGGCGACCATGTCATTCCGCTCTACACGCCGGAATGCCGCGAATGTTATTCCTGCCTGTCGCGCAAGACCAACCTCTGCACCTCGATCCGCGCCACCCAGGGCCAGGGCCTGATGCCGGACGGCACCTCGCGCTTTTCCATCGGCAAGGACAAGATCCACCACTATATGGGCTGCTCGACCTTCTCGAACTTTACGGTCCTGCCGGAAATCGCGCTCGCCAAGGTCAACCCGGACGCCCCCTTCGACAAGATCTGCTACATCGGCTGCGGCGTCACCACCGGCATCGGCGCGGTCATCAACACGGCAAAGGTCGAGATCGGCTCGACGGCCATCGTCTTCGGCATCGGCGGCATCGGCCTCAACGTGCTGCAGGGCCTGAGGCTCGCCGGTGCGGACATGATCATCGGCGTCGACATCAACCCCGACCGCGAGGAATGGGGCAGGAAATTCGGCATGACGCACTTCGTCAACGCGAAGGAGGTCGGCGACGACATTGTGCCCTACCTCGTCAACATGACGAAGCGCAACGGCGACCTGATCGGCGGCGCCGACTATACGTTCGACTGCACGGGCAACACCAAGGTCATGCGCCAGGCGCTGGAAGCCTCGCATCGCGGCTGGGGCAAGTCGGTCATCATCGGCGTTGCCGGTGCCGGCCAGGAAATCTCCACCCGCCCGTTCCAGCTCGTCACCGGCCGCAACTGGATGGGCACGGCCTTCGGTGGCGCACGCGGCCGCACCGACGTGCCGAAGATCGTCGACTGGTACATGGACGGAAAAATCCAGATCGATCCGATGATTACCCACACCATGCCGCTCGAGGACATCAACAAGGGCTTCGAGTTGATGCATTCCGGCGAATCGATCCGCGGGGTCGTGGTATACTGAACCCGGGTTTAGGACCGCTTGAGCACTGCAATCCATTCATCGTGCCGCCGGTCGTCGTTCGGCGGTGCCTGTGATCGGCCGCGCATACTGCGCCGGCCATGAAGGAGGAGAAGCCCATGCCTAGCATTGCAATACATCCATCCATCGACAGCGGGTTCAAAGCGACCGATGCTGCTTTTTCCGGCGGCACACTCGTCTGCAATTGTGCGAGCAATCCCGTAAAAGTTCGCATCAAGGGCGACATCGCCCACAATCATGCCTATGGGTGCTCGAAGTGCTGGAAACCTGACGGCGCCGTGTTCTCGGTCGTCGCCGTCGCGCCGACGGACAATGTCGAGGTGCTCGAAAACGGCGACAAGCTCGTCGTCGTGGACCCAGCGGCGCTGATCCAGCGCCACGCCTGCAAGGGTTGCGGCGTGCACATGTACGGCCCCGTCGAACGCGATCATGCTTTCAAGGGCCTGTCCTTCGTGCATCCGGAACGTTTCCAGGAGCAAGGCTGGGCAAAACCGGGCTTCGCGGCCTTTGTCTCCTCTCTCATCGAGAGTGGCTACGGCCCGGCGAAGATGGACGGCGTGCGTGCGCGCCTGCGCGAACTCGATCTTGAGCCCTATGACTGCCTCAATCCCGGGCTGATGGACTACATCGCCACCTGGACGGCGAAGAAAAACGGCACCCTTCGCGCCGAAACAGCCTGAACGTCAAGCAGCCAGCCTCTCTCTCCTTCCCGATTTCACCGCCAGGAACTGTCCAATGCACCGCCTGAAACCAGAATGCATCGCCGAAATCCGAAACATCGTCGGTGAGAGAAATTTCAGGGAGGGGGAGGCAGTCGCCATGATCGATTACGGCGTGGCGCCGGAAAATCTTGACGCCGGCGCCGTCGTCCTCCCGGGCACGACCGGGGAGGTTGCCGCCATCGTCAAATGCTGTCGCGCCAACGGCGTTCCGCTGGTCACGCATGGCGGGCGAACCGGGCTCGTGGGCGGGGGCCTGTCAAAATCGGGCGAACTGGTGCTTTCCACCGCCCGCCTCAATCGCATCCTGCATCTCTGCCCCGTCGAGCGCGTTGCGGTGGTGGAAGCCGGCGTAACGCTGCAAGCACTGCAGATGGCGGCTGCGGAGCATCGCCTTGAACCGGGGATCGATTTGCCGTCCCGCGGCTCGGCGACCCTTGGCGGCATGGCTTCGACGAATGCCGGGGGGATTTCGGCCTTCCGGTCCGGGGTCATGCGGCACCGCATTCTGGGACTGGAGGCCGTGCTTGCGAATGGCTCGGTCTATTCCGACCTGACCCGTGTCGTGAAAAACACCGCCGGCTATGATCTGAAGCATCTGTTTGTCGGTGCAGAAGGCACGCTCGGCGTCATAACGCGGATTGCCGTCAAACTCGAACCCCAGCCTTTGGCCACCGCGACCGTCCTGTTCGGCCTGGCCTCGGTGGATGCCGCGCTTGAGACGGTTCGCCGGGGGCTCGATGCCGAATTCGGCCATCTTCGCGCTGCCGAAGCGATCTGGGACAGCTATTTCCGCCTGACCTCCAGCCACCATCGCTGGTCGGCTGCGGACTACGCCACCGATCATCCCGTCAACCTCCTGATGACACTCGGCGGCGCGGACGAGACCGCCCTGCAATCGGAACTCGCGCGCATCTACGAGAACGTGATTGCCGTTCATCCCGACACCTCGGCCGTCATCGCATTTTCGGGCGCGCAGGAGGCCGATCTCTGGCGGCTTCGCGAGGACACGGACCTTATCTATCGACAGCATCAAGGCGCGCCATCCTACGACGTCTCCATCCCCCTCTCGCAGGTCGCGTCCTATCTCGAACGGTGCCTTGCCGATCTGAAGGCGATCGATGCCGCGTTCGCCCCCTATGTTTTCGGCCATCTTGCCGACGGAAACCTCCACATCGTCCTCAACAGCACCGGCAACGACATTTCGGCCGAAAAGGCGAGCGCCGTCGAGAAGGCGATCTACCGGGGCATTGGAGAGCTGGGCGGGTCATTTTCTGCCGAACACGGGATCGGCGCGAAGCGGGTGGCGCCGCTATCGGCTCTGTCCAACCCGGCGAAGCTCGCCCTGATGCACCGGATCAAGGACGCACTCGACGCACCGGCACTTTTCAACCCCGGAAAGGTGCTCGAGGCAGGCACGATCTAGATGGCGGCCAATTCGCGGCGGGTCATGTCCGCCTGCTGCTTCAGCCACTCCCGCAACTGGGAAAACCCCCGATGGCTGTCTGACGTTCTGGGTGCGATCAGGCTGTAGCCCATGCCCGCATCGAGCTGGACCGGATGGGCCTGCGCCAGCAAGCCGCCGCGCATTGCAGCACCGACCAAAGCGGGGTCCGCGAGCACAAGCCCCTGCCCTTGCTGGGCCGCCGTCACCGCAAGATCCAGCGTGTCGAACACCAGATGCCGCGCGCCGGCGAGAGACATCTTCGCATGCGCCGCCCAGCGCTCCCAGGTCTCGTGGGTCCGGTCCATATGCAGGAGCACCAAGCCGTCAAAATCACCACGGCTTGCAAGGTCGTCCACCAGACCCGGCCGGCATACCGGCGCCAGATGCTCATCCCACAGCCGGTCCGCGACAAGGCTCGGCCACGGACCCGCTCCATATTCGATTATGCCGTCGATTCCCTCGAGCTCGAAGTCGGGCCGGCGGCTCCAGGCGGTGTCGAGATCGACGCGCACATGAGGAAACTCCCAGTAGAAATCCGGAAGGCGCGGCATAAGCCAGCGGATGGCGATCGAGGGATGGACGCGCAAGATCACCGTCTGCGACGGCCCCGTGACGGCCTGATCGGCCTGAAGCAAAAGGGCGATCAACTGTTCCACATAAGGCAGCAATCGCTCTCCGGCATCGGTCAGGACGACCCGGCGCGTGTGGCGCAGGAAGAGCGTGCTTCGGAAATGGTTCTCCAGCTGCAGGATCTGCCGGCTGATCGAGCTCTGGCTGATGTGAAGGATCTCCGAAGCCTGGCTGAAGGACGAGGCTCGCGCCACCGCCAGAAAGGCCTGAAGGCCGGCAAGAGGGGGAAATCGCCGGGGCATCGATCGATCGCATTTATCCGTTTTCCAAATAAATCTGTTGCACAATGAGCATTGGATTGTCCAGCGCCCCCTTGTCATTGTGCCCTTATGAAGCCCGCCGGGCAGCCGGCCGACCACCATCAACCACGGAAGACAGGTTTGCCATGAGCGTCGTCGCCAAAGCCGGCACCCAGCCGGAAAGCATTGCTTTTACCCTGCCGAAACGCGCCGATGTCGTGATTGTCGGGGCCGGCATCATGGGCTGCGCGGCGGCCTATTATCTGGCCAAGCAGGGCGTCAAGGCCGTCGTCCTCGACAAATCCAGGATCGCCGGACAGCAATCGACGCGCGCCTGGGGGTTCGTGCGTCAGCAGGGACGCGACCCCTCGGAAATGCCGCTCGCCATCGCGAGCAACCGCCTGTGGCTCGACTTGCAGGAAGAGTTGCAGGCGGATCTCGGCTGGAGACAGGGCGGCTGTATCTACATCGGGCATGACGCCGCGCAGATGGCGCGCTACGAAGCATGTCTGGAAACCTCCCGGCAGCACGGCATCGACACGCGCCTTCTGTCGGCCGACCAGGTGCGCGCACAGGTGCCCGACTTCGAGGCACTGCAGATCGGCGGGCTCTTCACGCCGAGCGATGGCCAGGCCGAGCCGAGCCTCGTGGCACCGGCCTTTGCCCGCAGGGCCACCGAACTGGGCGCACGGTTCATCGGAGGCTGCGGCCTGACCGGCATCGATGTGGCCGGCGGCAAGGTGGTCGCGGCCGGGACCGAGTGCGGCGAGATCCGCACCGACCACATCATTTGTGCAGCCGGCGCCGCAAGCTGGCGCGTACTGCGGTCACTGGGAATAGCCCTGCCGCAGCATCAGGTGCGCGGAACCGTTGCGCGCACCTCATCTGGCCCCTCCGTAGGCCCGGGCGCCGCTATCGACGGCGGCATCGGCTGGCGTCGACGCAGCGACGGCAGCTTCAATTTGGCCAATGACGCCCGCGTAGACATCGACGTTACGCTTGGTCATCTGCGCGCTCTGGAATGGTATATGGGGCCCTTGCTGCAGCACTATCGCTCGTTCAATTTCAAGCTGAACAGCATGTTCCTCGATGATGTCAGGCAGCGGTTGCCGCGATCGGAAACGAAGGTGAATGGCCGTCTGGTCGGTGTTCGCGATCCGCTGCTGGCCGCCAATGACGCCGATATCAACGCCTGCCTGGCACGGCTGAAAAGGGTCATTCCCTCGCAACAAAACATCCAGATCGTCGAACGGTGGGCGGGTGGCATCGATGTCTTGCCGGACGGCATTCCCGTGCTGGACGCGCCGACCACTCCGAGCGGCATGATGATTGCGACCGGCTTCTGCGGTCACGGCTTTGCGCTCGGACCGATCGTCGGCAAGACCTTGGCGGATTGGCTGGTCACCGGCCAACCGCCGATGGATCTCCACGATTTCCGCCTGTTACGCTACGCGGAAGGCGACGTCAAACCGCCGCACTCGCTTTTCTGAACGACATTCAAGAGGGAAATTATGTGGCAAATCTAGCGTCTGGCTCAAGCTCTTGAAGGGAGTTGAACCGGCGACCCTGCCGCTCGCTAGCTGTGAGGCATTGTTTTTCTTTTAGTTAGGCAACAACTGATCTCCGGAATGGCCGAAACGGGGCCGGTTGCAGACCGTCCGGTCTTGGAAGCTGGGTGACATAGCTGCTATAGAGCGCGGGCGACCTCTATGATCGCTCCCGCCCCCATTGCGGTCGTTCGATGATATGAGACGAAGACGACTAAAGCGGACGATATAGGTCCCTGTCGTATTGAATCATATCTGCTGCAGGTTTCAGGATTTTTGCGACAAATTACGGACAGCCTTACAGCTTGGCTGGCTGAAAGCCGAAACCACCAATCTCAGCCGTCACGTTTTGTTAAGTACGAATTCATTCGATAAAATTTTAGTCTTAATGCCGCGCGGGTACGCCATTAGTGGTCGACACCATAGTAATCCCACGCGCGGAGACTTCACATGCGACGATGTTTTCTGAATACCTTACTGATAGCTGTCATCGCCGGCTTCAGCGTCCCTAGTGGTCCGACGCACACGTACGCTCAGTCGACTCCAAAAGCCCAGTTGGGAGAGGGGCGCGCATACGAGATCATCGATAGCGAAGTCTGGGATGTGCCCGATCCGGTTTCCGGTCGCACTTACCAAGTCTTCGTCGCTTTACCACCGTCCTATGCGAAGGAACCTCAGCGGCGCTATCCCGTGCTTTACGTCACCGATGCTGATTACGCTTTCCCGATCATCCGGCAGATCGGCCGCCGTCTGAACGTCGAAGGGCCCCGGATCGAGGAGTTCATTCTTGTCGGTTTGTCTTATGGAAAGGGTGAGGATGGCAAGGTCAGCCGTCAGCGAGACTACACCCCCACATCGAACGGTCCGAGGAGCGCACCTACTGGTGCGATCCATGGGCAGGGACGGGCCTATCAGCGATACTTGGGTGATCAGGTGAAACCATCTATCGCCGCCCGCTATCGTACCGACCCCGCCAGATCGCTCTTCCTTGGCCACTCCTACGGTGCTTTGCTTGGCGCACAGATCCTGTTCACCGAACCTGGCTTGTTTAGCGGCTATATCCTCGGTAGCCCCTCTCTCTGGTACGACAAGCGCCACACCTTGAAGCTCGAAACGGACTACGCCATGCAGAACAAGGACCTACCGGCGAAGGTCTATCTTTATGTCGGCGCCTATGAGGCGCAGCGCAAAGGCGACCGGCGTTACAACCAGACGGTAGATATGGTCGCCGACAACCGCGCTTTACAAGTAGCATTGCAGAGCCGAAAGTATCCGAACCTGCAATTGAAGTCAGCGGTCTTGGACGACGAGGATCACCTCACCGTCGCGCCGCGAGGCTTCACGCAGGGCTTGGAGTACCTTCTGAGAGTGCGCTGACAAATCGCATTGAAAACTGGAACGAAGCTGTTGCACAATTCCCACGTTTTGCGAGCAGGCCAGCCGCGCTGGATTTTCAGTGGAATTTCCGTCGCAAAGGTCAGGTGCAAAAGTCGGTCCTACGCGACCGGCCTTTGCGATGCCGAAATGCTTAAGCAGATGGATCGCATGCTGGCGGTGCAGCACTTGATGCACTCCCTCCTCTTCTACCATATCGGAAACGCTGGCAAGTTCACCGACCATGGTGAGGCCATAGCGAAGGCGTTGTCTGATGCTGAGCAGGTCGCCGATCGGTGGCACCTGATGGAGAATCCAGCCGGGCCTTCCTCGACGCTGTCGGCAAGTCGATGCGGCAGATCAGGCAGGCGGTCAGCAGCAATGTCTTTGACCCCAAGCTTCTTACATACGCTGAAAAGCTGCAGTATGAGGTATATCTACGCGGCCGGGAAACGAATGCGGTTCGAGAGCTGTCGAAGAAGAGAACATCCATTCGACAGATCGTGCGGCGATGGAAGCGATCTCCTCCGCCTATTGAGAAACACCTAGTCCTTTCTTGAAGTGCCTAGAAGCACTAGCAGATGGCGGTTCTAAGGTCGCTTCGCCGGGATCAAGTCGGGTGGTAACAGCCGAGGAGGTCGCGGCCGCACTGGTCGCGCTCGCCGACCACACCATGCTGGCTGTCATCCCAACCAGAGGGGCGAACAGCACCTCGCTGTCCTGTGGGCCGTCGACGACGTTTGGGCTAGCTCTCCGAAAGTAAAACAGCATCTCGGTTTATTGGCGTTCTTCTCTCGGCGCACTGAGTGTGATTAAGCGCCGAAGTTTGACCTCTTTCGGCGCGGAAGAATGACCCCGGCCCGGGTAGATTAACATGCTGACTAATTTGTGGTTTCTCCGATGAGACTGGGGTCAGCCGTCGGCGCCGATGGTGGGGTCAAACACCACGCCGAAACACGCCGGCCAATTCTACGGCGTGCGGCAGGATGCGGAAAGCCTCGCCAAAGTCATCGCGCTCTATACGCACAAGAACCGGCGCCTCGCTTCCCCCGCCTACCTGCTCGGCGAAAGCTATGACGGGTTTCGCGCAGCAAAGGTCGCCTCGGCACTGAAGGAGACGCAGGGCATTCTCGTCTCCGGCATCCTGATGGTCTCGCCGCTCATCGAGGGGCGCTTCCTTTTCGGCGCCGCAAATGACCCGCTGGCCGCAGCACTCCTGCTTCCAGCGCTTGCCGCCGCCGAGATGGAGCGGCGCGGCGCATTCGACAGGGACAAGCTTCGCGAGGCCGAGCGCTTCGCCATGGCAGACTACCTCGTTACGCTTGCTGGCCCTTCCCACATGATGAAGTCCTTCATACGCAAGGGTTGCCTGATCGTCATCGATGCAGAAGGAAAGCGCCACGTTTTCAATGGCGCGCGCGGTCAGCGGGTGACGAGGAGGCTCACTGACAGGAAACTGTACAGGATGCTGGTCTTCAATGCCGAACTTGCAGCCGGCAAGTCCTACATGGATGGCACGATGCGGTTCGAGGACCAACCTCAACGGGAAGACCCGGATCGTTTCACCCCGCGATCAGCTTCTGTCTCTCGACTTTTCGCCCTGCTCTTTTTGATGAGCTTGTTTCATGTTCACTGAGGGATACGGATTTTGAGTTCTGTATGTGCCGATCATTTTGAGCATCATTGGCGCTAGTATTTTCGTTGTTTTGGCGTGTTTCCAGAACATCAACGAGTCTTCCGAAAGGGCCATTTCATCCAAGATTGGTTTTAGCGCGTCACCATCGTCGGCGAGCGCGGTGTTACGGCCAACAAGCTCGACATAAATGTCTTCAATCTTATCCCAGATTCCGGGAGGGCGCTTTTCGATAGAAGCCAACGTCAACCACTCGCCGAACACAAGAGCTTCACCTTCGGGCCGTGGCACCAAATCCGCTGACTTCAGGACTCTGGAAGGCGGTCTCTGCGCCCGGAGCTGGTTGTGTGTCCGAGTGCTCATGGCAAAAGGGCGCGCTCCACAATATCTGGAGCGCCGACTACCACCGCAGCAAGCGGCTCCCGAGAACCGCACCGGCGGCGGTCACGCAGGCGATGGCGATCGTGTACCAGGTGGCGAGGAAGAGCGGGCTGTCGTCAGGGCAGTGCCAGGCATAGACGGCGGCAGCGATTGCGCCGGCGCAAAGCCCGGCAGCCGCGCCGGCGGCAGTGGGACTTTGCGGCGCGCCCTTTTTCAAGGCCCAGAAGAGGCCGGCTAAGGGGGCAAGCGACAGGACCGGTATGAAAAACAGGCAGAACAGCGCATTTCGTCCGACGAGGCTGGCCCGCCAGTCGTCGGCCGGCAGCACGAGGAGTTCGGCAATGATCGCGACGACGACCATCACGGCCGGCACAGCGAGCAAGAGGGCGGGACGGCGCGTTTCTTCCCCCGGGCGGCCGATGCGCATGGCAAGCCGTGCGGCGAGGACGGCGAGAACGATTGTCACGGCGATCTTGAAGAGGACGCGCGCCGTTTCGAAGACGCTCGCCATATTGTGCCGGAGGCCGACGGTGGCGACGAGCAGAACGGCCGAGATACCGACGCCCGCACCGAGCGCAATCGCGAGCGCGCGGCCGTAGCGCATGCCGACGGGCGCGTCTTGCGTCATAAGGGTAATCAGGTCGTCGGTCTTCATGTCATTCGCTCCGATAAAGGGCCGCCAGCGATTTCAGCGCCCGGTGGAGGGCGACGCGCACCGCTACCTCCGTCATTTTAAGCCGTGCCGCCGTTTCGCGGATGCCCTGCCCCTCGATCGAGATCGAGCGGACGATGTCCCGCTGCGGGTCTTTCAGCCGCGCCAGCAGGGTTTCCGTATCCAGCCGGTCGGTGGCCTCATGCGTCTCGTCGCTCGCTTCGAGGAAATCCGCGACGTCGTCGATCGGCACATTCACATGCCGACCGCGCCGGCGGAGGCTGTCGACCAGTTTGTTGCGCACGATGGTCGTCAGCCAGGGGCCAAGCGGCCGACCCGGATCCCAGGTGCCGCGCTTGAGGTGGATGGCGAGCAGGACTTCCTGCACGACATCCTCCGCTTCACTCGCTGGCGCGCCGTACTGGTCGCAACGCCGCCGCGCCATGCGGCGCAGATGCGGCGTCACCGCGACGAGGAAACGGTTATAGGCCGGCGCGTCACCCTTGATGGCGAGACGCAGCCATGCCGCCCATTCCTCTTCGCGTGTCGACTGTTTCACCGTTACCTAACCCTACGCCGAGGAACACAACTTTGTTACCGCGCCCACGGCAAGAAAATTGTAACGCACTCAACCTCCTGAAGCGCAAGGCCTTTTTCTTACGCCCGCGGTCTCTCCGCAAGAGGCGTCGGGAAAAATCCGACCCCACGCTGTAACGAAGCGCGATCCCTCTCCGTAGCCGTTCATGCACAGCCAATCGAGGCTGGCGCCAAAACGGAGATACCAAATGAAGACCACGATCGCCACCCTCGCTCTTGCCGGTTCGCTCGCCTCCGCGCTTGCCGCCATCGCCACACCAGTCGCCGCCGAGGATGCCAAGGAGAAGTGCTACGGGATCGCGATGAAGGGCCAGAACGACTGCGCCGCAGGCCCGGGCACCACCTGCGCAGGCACCTCGAAGATCGACTACCAGCAGAATGCCTTCAAGCTGGTTCCGAAGGGCACCTGCGTTTCGATGAAAACCCCTGATGGACACGGCATGCTGGAACAGGGCAAGGCGCCGGCTTGAGGCCACGCCAACCATCGGACGGCGCCCATTCCCGGCGCCGTCACCTTCCCCTTCAGAAAGGTTCGCCATGATCTCCTCCGCCCTTCCGCACCGCGCTGGTGTCGGCTTCAAGCCCGAGCATTTCGCAAGCGTCGTCGCGCAGTCCCAGCCCGTCGGGTTCTTCGAGGTTCATGCGGAAAATTATATGGGCACCGGTGGTCCGCCGCATGCGCAGCTCGGCAGGCTGCGTGAGGAGTATGCGCTCTCCATCCATGGCGTCGGCTTGTCGATCGGCTCGATGCAGCCGCTCGACCGCGATCATCTCACCCGCCTGAAGGTCCTGTGCGACCGCTATCAGCCCGAAAGCTTTTCCGAGCACCTCGCGTGGTCGACCCACGACAGCGTATTCCTGAACGACCTGTTGCCCCTCCCCTATACGGAGGAAACACTCACCCGGGTGGTCGCGCATGTCGACCAGGTTCAAACCGTTCTGGGGCGGCAGATGCTGCTCGAAAACCCCGCTACGTACTTGCTGTTCGAGGAAAGCACGATCGAAGAAACGGCCTTCCTCGCCGAAGTCGCGCGGCGCACCGGCTGCGGCCTGCTGCTCGACGTCAACAATGTCTTCGTTGCCGCGACGAACCATAATCTCGACCCACGCGCCTACATCGCCCGCTTCCCGCTGGAGGCCGTGCGCGAAATCCATCTCAGCGGCCATTCGGAAACCGTGGACGATTTCGGCGCGCCGCTTCTGATCGATAGCCATGACACACCGGTCAAGGATCCCGTCTGGGCGCTCTATGAAACCGTCATCGGGCGGATCGGGCCGATCGCCAGCCTCGTCGAATGGGACAACGACGTGCCTGCCTGGCCCGTCCTTCTGACCGAGGCGGCCGCGGCTCAGGACATCCTCGATACCGCCGCACAGCGACGGGCGGCCTAGTCATGTCCACCGCTACACAGAACGCCTTCGCATCCGGTCTGTTCGGGGCTGCTCCCCCCCCACCCGGCCTGACGGCATGGAACGGCGGAATGCCGGAGCGACGCTACGGCGTCTACCGCAACAATGTCATCGCAAGCTTGACCGGTGCCCTCGCCTCGCGTTTTCCCGCCGCGGAAAACATCGTCGGACCGGAATTCTTCCAGGCAATGGCGCGGGCCTTCATCCAGGCCCATCCGCCATGTTCACCCGTGCTTCTCGCCTATGGCGATGACCTGCCGGATTTTGTCGCCACCTTCGAGCCGGCGCGGGAACTGGCCTATCTTCCCGACGTGATACGGCTCGAGATCGCGCGGGGGCGGGCCTATCATGCAGCCGACGCACCCCCGCTCGATCCGGCAACCCTGACCGCCATCGATCCAACCCGACTCGGCGCGCTGGTTTTCACACCCCACCCTGCCCTGTCGATCCTTTCCTCGCCCCATCCCATCGCAACAATCTGGGCGATGAATGCCGGCGAGCGGGTGCTTGGCCCCGTCGATGAAGGACAAGACGAAGATGCCCTGGTCGCCCGCCCGCATTTGATCGTCGAGGTTATGCTGTTGGCGCCGGGCGGCGCCGTTTTTTTCCGCCAGCTCGCCGCCGGCGCGACGCTCTCTACAGCGGCGCAAACGGCCACCCGTGAGGAGGCGCGCTTCGATCTCTCCGAAAACCTCGCCGTGTTGCTCCGCTCCGGAGCCTTTACCGCCATCAGACAGGACAACATTAATGAAGATCGACACCATGACTGATCTCGCCCTACCCTTGCCGCGCAAGCTCTTCGAACAGGGTCTGAAAGCCCTGAACGCCATTCCGAACGATTTCGTTGCGCTCATTGCCCGGCTCTCCATTGCCGCCGTCTTCTGGCAATCGGGACAGACGAAGGTCGAGGGCTGGATGCTGTCCGACAACGCGCTCTATCTGTTCGAGAACGAATACAAGCTGCCGCTCATCGATCCCTGGCTTGCCGCGCATCTCGCCGCCTTTGCGGAGCACCTCTTCCCGATCCTGCTGGTCATCGGCCTTGCCAGCCGCTTGTCTGCACTGGCGTTGCTGACGATGACGCTGGTGATCCAGATCTTCGTCTATCCCGGCGCTTGGCCGACCCACGGCACCTGGGCCGCATGCCTGCTGTTCATTGCGGCGCGCGGGCCGGGTGCATTATCCGTCGATGCCTTGGTCGCTCGGAAATTCGAGAGCTAACGCTTGGAATACGGCCGTGAAATCATTCTAAGTTTAGAGGCAGAAATGGTGAACAGTGGAATTTTCTTCCAATAGCATGGACATTGCAGCCTCCACATGCCATAAGATGGCCAAATTGCGACGCGCTATCGCATTTGCGAACTTCCTTTCCGCGCGTCTTCGCACCCGCTGATTTCTTCATCGGCTCACAACGAACAAAGGAGAGTGCCCTGCTTCCGGAGCAGGGCCCAGAACAATATGGCATTTGCAACTGAGGGCGATCTTCCGGCAGACGACCGGCCCATCAAGATCAGCATCAGGAACGTTTTCAAGGTTTTCGGCGAACGGCCGGAAAAGGCCACCGACCTTCTCAAGGCTGGCAAGACCAAGGCCGAAATCCACGCGGCAACCGGCTGCACCATCGGCGTCAACAACGCCAGCTTCGACATCCGCACCGGCGAAATCTTCGTCATCATGGGACTGTCGGGCTCCGGCAAGTCCACCATGCTGCGCCTCATCAATCGGTTGATCGAACCCACGTCCGGGTCGATCGCGATCGACGGGCGCGACATCACGCGGATAACCCGCAATGAGCTCATCAACCTCCGGCGGCACCACATCAGCATGGTCTTCCAGTCGTTTGCGCTTCTGCCCAACCGCAACGTCATCGACAACGCTGCCTTCGGCCTGGAGGTCGCAGGCGTCGGCGAAGCGGAACGCAAACAACGCGCCAGCACGGCATTACGGGCGGTGGGGCTGGAAGGCTACGACGAAAGCCGCATCGATCAGCTTTCCGGTGGCATGAAACAGCGTGTCGGTCTCGCCCGGGCGCTCGCCGGCGCACCCTCCGTGCTCCTGATGGACGAAGCGTTTTCCGCGCTGGATCCTCTCATCCGCACCGAGATGCAGGACGAACTGGTGCGCCTCCAGGCCGAACACAGCCGCACGATCGTCTTCGTCAGCCACGACCTCGACGAGGCCATGCGCATCGGCGACCGCATCTGCATCATGCAGAACGGCGAGGTCGTACAGGTCGGTACGCCCGACGAGATCGTCCGTGAGCCTGCCAACGACTATGTGCGGTCGTTTTTCCGCAATGTCGACGTCTCGCAGGTGTTCCGCGCCGGAGACGTCGCCCGCAAGACGCAGGTGACGATCATTGAGCGCCAGGGCGTTTCCGCCGCCGTGGCATTGGAGCGCTTGGAACACTACGACCGGGACGTTGCCATCATTCTTGGCCGTGACAAGACCTATCACGGCATGGTCAGTCGCAATTCGTTGATCGAAACCGCGCGTGACGGCGCAAGCGATCCCTACAGGCGGGCCTTCCTGCCGGATATAGAGCCGATCCCCGCGTCGGAAAGCCTGTCCAACGTGCTCGGGATCGTCGCCGCCAGCGCCTTTCCGGTGCCCGTTATCGACGAGGCCAATCGCTACCTCGGCTCCATCAGCAAGTCAGCGCTTCTCAAAACGCTCGATCGCACCGCCTGACCCAGCCAGTTCGGAGACAATTTCATGACTTTCGATATCGGTGACGGCGTCGACAGCGCCGTCAACTACATCCTCGACAATTTCGCCCCGCTGCTCGACCTCATCGCAGCCGCAATCGGCACGGTGACCAACGACATCCAGGCAGCGCTCCTGGCGATGCCGATGCCTCTCGGCCTTGCGATCCTCGTGCTGCTTTCGCTCTGGCGTGTCGGGTTCGGCTTTGCCGCGTTTACCGCCGCCTCGCTCTGGCTCGTCGACCATATGGGCCTATGGTCGGCGATGATGGAGACGCTGTCTCTGGTGCTCGCCTCCACGCTGGTCGCCATGCTGATCGGCCTGCCGCTCGGCATCGCCATGGCGCGCAGCGACCGGGTGGCGACGATCGTCCGGCCGGTGCTCGATCTCATGCAGACCATGCCCGCCTTCGTCTACCTGATCCCCGCCGCGATGTTCTTCGGCCTCGGCGCAGTGCCCGGCACGATCGCGACCGTCATCTTCTCGATGCCGCCGGTCGTGCGCCTCACCAATCTCGGCATCAGGCAGGTGCATGCGGAGTTCATCGAGGCCGGCAACGCCTTCGGCTGCACGCCAACGCAGCTGCTTTTCAAAGTGCAGCTGCCCAACGCCCTGCCCTCCATCATGGCCGGCATCAACCAGACGATCATGCTGTCGCTCTCCATGGTGGTGATCGCCTCGATGATCGGCGCGGGCGGTATCGGCAATACCGTGCTGACTGGCATCCAGCGTCTCGATGTCGGCACCGGGTTCGAAGGCGGCATCGCCGTCGTCATCCTCGCGGTGATCCTGGACCGGATCACCCAGAGTCTTGGAAAGGAGCGTGCCGGCCCCTGGCACGCCCTCTTCCGCCGTCAGGTGCAACAGCCGCTGGCGTCCACTGCGACCGCCTGAAAATGGCGTCTCAGGCCGCCGCATGCCAACCTTCAAAAAAGGAGCAACCATGTTCAAGACACTCGTTACAATGAGCCTCGCAGCCGGGATCGCTGCCAGCACCTTCGGCACGACGCTCGCGCAAGATAAAGCGCCGGTGAAGATCGGCTGGGCCGCTTGGTCCGACGCCGAGTTCGTGACCAAGCTTGCCGCAAAGCTTATCAAGGATGAACTCGGCCGCGACGTCGAGCTCGTTCAGACCGACGTCGCACCGCTCTACCAGGGCGTCGCCCGCGGCGACATCGACGCCATGATGATGGCTTGGTTGCCGGAAACCCATGCCGACTATTTCGCCAGAGTGAAAGACAAGGTGACGACGCTCGGCACAGTCTATGAAGGGGCAAAGCTCGGCTGGATCGTCCCCAAATATGTCCCTGAGGACGCCATCGCCTCCATCGAGGATCTCAAGAAGGACGATGTGAAGGAAAAGCTCAAGGGCCGCGTCGAAGGCATCGATCCAGGCGCCGGTCTCACGCGCCTCTCCGAACAGGCCGTCAAAGACTATGCTCTCGACGGCTACAAGCTGCAGATTTCCAGCGAAGCCGGCATGCTGACAACGGTCGACCGGGCGATACGCAAGGAAGAGTGGTTCGTCGCCACGTCCTGGAGCCCTCACTGGATGTTCGGCAAATACGCGCTGCGCTACATCGAGGATCCCAAGGGCGCACTCGGCAAGGCCGAGCATGTCGACATCCTCGCGCGCAAGGATTTCGACAAGGACAATCCAGAGGTCGCAGCCTTCCTGTCGCGCATGAAACTGCCGGTCGGCGACCTAGAAGCCGCGATGTTCGATGCCCAGGAAACCTCCTACGAGAAGGCCGTCGACACGTATATCGCGGACCATCCGGACCAGATCAAGGCGTGGCTCGCCAAGGAAGACGGCTGAACCCAGCCGCCCCGTAAGCTTTGCAAAACAAACCTCTTTGAAGTCAGGAACATAAATATGTATACCGACACCACCTTCCCCTCGCGTACCGTCGTCGACACCGCCTATGACACGATCGGCGGGCGCATCTCGCTCGCCCGCGACGCAGCCGGCCTTTCCATCGATCAGATTTCCGCGATCGTCGGCGTAACCGTCGAGACGTGGACAAACTGGGAAAACGATCGCGCCGAGCCAAGGGCCAATCGCCTCGACATGCTTGCAGGCATCCTTCAGGTCAGCATTGCCTGGTTGCTCAACGGCCAGGGCAAAGGACCTGCCGAGATAAAATAACCGCCTGCGCCTTTTGCGCCTGTTCGAGATTGGTGCGGTTGGCATCGGCATGACTGAGACGCGGCATCGTGCAGAGGAACTGCACGCCCGAACGCAACAGCGCCGTCTTCATGGCATTGGCATCCATGGTGATGCCAATGCGCGGCCCGGTCGGCCGCTAGGTCGAAACCATCTGCCTAGCGGATAGTCGACTGGATATGCGCTAGAAGGGACCTATTGAGCCGACCTCCCTTCCGCATGGCTGCGGGGAGATCGCATTGCCGGCTCCGGAGCGTGCTTCAATCTTAAAGAATGAAATCTGTCAGAAGCCTTGCGGTCACCGTATCCATACTCAGTGCTACCGGCAGCGTCCAGCGCCTATGCCGACGAACGGTCGGCGCTTTCCGCAAGCATCCAGAGCGCGGCGATCGTCAAGATAGCGGTCAACAACGGCTACTCGAAATTCGCGCTCGGGTAGTTCCACCGCCATCGATGTCAGGGTCGTCAAATCATCTTCTGCAACTCGGGCAGTGCCTCGAAGAGATCGGCGACGAGGCCGTAGTCGGCGACCTGGAAGATCGGTGCCTCCT